>CAYVLT010000510.1:0-1519 GCA_964452405.1 uncultured Ferruginibacter sp. | reverse complement strand
CTACGAACAGGCGCCTACTGCGGTTACGATGGTGTTGAGTGGTGTGATGGTTAAAATGGGTTTGTTCGGCGTTATCCGCTGGGTGTTGCCGATGTTCCCTGCCGCCGTGGTGAAATTTGACAACGTGGTGATCGGGTTCTCCGTGGTTGGCATTATTTACGCCAGTTTGATCGCCATTAAACAGGATGACCTGAAACGTTTTGCAGCCTATTCTTCCATTGCCCATATCGGGTTAATGTGCGCAGCCATATTTACCACTAAGTCGATAGCGCTGGAAGGCGTAATGATCCAGTTGTTTAACCATGGTATCAACATCATCGGTTTGTGGATCGTGATCGCCCTCATCGAAAAGCAACTGGGCGTAAGAAAGATTTCGCAACTCGGGGGCGTGGCGCACCGGGCGCCGGTGCTTACCATTATGCTGGTGGTGATTGCCTTTGCCAATATCGCGTTGCCGCTTACCAATGCCTTTATCGGGGAATTTATGATGTTTACCGGTTTGTTCCAGTTCAATATCTGGTACACCGCTTTTGCCGGGTTAAGTATCATACTGGCCGCAGTATATACCCTCAACATGGTGCAAAAAGTTTTTTACGGCGAAAGCAATGATCTCACTGCTTCCATGAAGGAGATTTCACTCAATGAAAAACTCGTTCTTGGCATTGTGTTGCTGCTGATCTTTTTTGTGGGCGTTTACCCGCAGCCATTTTTAAACATTACCAGGGAGAGCATTGCAGTATTGTTAACAAGATTTAAATAATTCAACAAAGCATTTTACCGTCACGGGAAACAGAAAGATATGAATGCAATTATTTTAACAGCGGTTTGGGGTATCGTGATGATGTTTGGAGGTGTATTTTTCAAAAAGAAAAGTACGGCGCTCAGCTGGGCTGTTGCTGGCCTGGTGCTGGTATTGGCGCTTACCTGTTACGAACTGGTACAACCCAAATGGTTTTTAAATAAAACAGAATACCGGTTGTTGTTCAATATCGATGTAAAGGAGATGCTGCATTTCAACAGCTTTAACCTCACTTTTATCATCGTGATGCTGGTGTGCACCCTGCTTTATTTTTTGCTCAACGGACGGGATATCGAAAAAGTGGGTGAGAGTGTTTCAGAATATTTTGCACTGATATTTTTTGTGCTCTGCGGCGTGTCCATCGCGGCCACTTTCAATTCATTGCTTACGCTGTTTTTAGGAATTGAGATCATGTCGATCCCCTTATATATTCTAACGGGTAGCGATAAACGAAATTTAAAAAGCAACGAAGCATCGCTTAAATATTTCCTGATGGGCGCTTTCTCCACCGGCATCATGCTGATGGGCATAGCCTTTGTGTACGGCGGAAATACCAATGGCACTTTTTTCATTGATGGGCTTAACCTCGGCGAAGGAAAGATACCACCGATGGTGGGGGTGGGATTGGTGTTTTTGTTGATCTCGATGGCCTTCAAAGTGTCTGCAGCGCCTTTCCATTTCTGGACACCGGATGTGTACGATGGTGCCCCAACTGTATTC
>CAYVLT010000509.1:0-1548 GCA_964452405.1 uncultured Ferruginibacter sp. | reverse complement strand
GCCACCCAGGTGATCGTAATGAGCAGTGATCAAAATAAATGAGTCTGGTTGCAGGGTTCCTTTAACCATTCCACATACATTGGCTGCTTTAAAGTCCCGAAGCAGTTTATTTTCAAAACCAATGTTGAATGTTTCCGGGTTTCCGCCGACACTTTTTTTGTCGACCAATATAAGTGTATAGTCAGCAACCTCGGGCGAAATATCCCAGGTGAGCTTATCCATGAGTTTTATGATCACCCGGTTTTGACTGTTTACGAATTGCACACTGTCAACCTGCTTCAATGCTCCGGAAGCATCAATGCCTTTTGATTCGGGACTGATAATATAATCCTTGCCGGGCTCAAGATGGGTGCCGTTGATGGTGACATCCATTTTGCCGGGAAAAGTATTTACCGGGTAAGAAAAATTCTGGAAGTATTTTTTTCCTTTCATGGGTGTAAGTCCGAACTCTGTGAATTCACCTGCCAGGAATGAAGCTGCTTTACTCATACCGTCATTCGTATACCCTCTTCCCCAGAAATAGGTGGAGGTAAGCGTATCAAGCATTTTCCGGCCAAATGCCAGGTCCTGCGCACTCAATTGACATGCAGCAGCAATGAAAATTAGCGTTAATGATTTTTTTTTCATCAATTGTAATTAAGATAACGCGATAAAAAGTGAAACAGGAATTTAATAGTACAATATTGCAGGCAGGCTTCGGGCAGTTATAACTGCATTTCAGGAATATCGCCTTCCACAACCAATTTGCCGGCGGTTTTAGCAACGATCTCTTCTGCACTTACACCGGGCGCTCTTTCCACTAACCTGAATCCGTCCTCGATAACATCAAGCACTGCAAGTTCTGTAACAATTTTTTTAACGCAGTGCACGCCTGTTAAGGGTAATGTGCAGGCAGGTAATAATTTCGATTCTCCTTTTGGATTGGTATGCATCATGGCAACAATAATATTTTTTGCACTGGCCACCAGGTCCATGGCACCGCCCATTCCTTTCACCATCTTCCCGGGAATTTTCCAGTTGGCAATATCACCGGTTTCGCTTACCTCCATTGCGCCGAGGATTGTAAGATCAACCTTTCCGGCCCTGATCATGCCAAAACTCATGGCGCTGTCAAAGAAAGAGGAGCCCGGCACTGTTGTGATCGTTTGTTTACCTGCATTGATAAGGTCGGCGTCTTCATTACCTTCTTCCGGGAATGGTCCCATTCCCAATAATCCATTCTCACTCTGCAACACAACGTTCATTCCTGCCGGAATATAATTGGCTACCAGGGTGGGAATTCCAATGCCAAGGTTTACATAGTATCCATCCTTTACTTCTTTGGCAATGCGTTGGGCAATCTGTTCTTTCGTAAGCATATCGTGTTAATTACAAAAAATATTTTTTTTTAGCCTGGCAAAACCTGCAGGTTACCTGTGCCGAACCGTGCGCTGTTCAATTCGTTTTTCATACCGTTCTCCCTGGAAAATCCGATGCACATAAATTCCGGGGGTATGTACCTGGTCGGGATCGAGACTGCCTGCAGGCACCAGTTCTTCCACTTCAGCA
>CAYVLT010000508.1:0-1554 GCA_964452405.1 uncultured Ferruginibacter sp. | reverse complement strand
ACCGATAAAATTGCACCGGCGCTGAAACCCCCGATGAAATATTTACAGTTGCTGGAACTATCGGTAAAACTTCTGCTTTTCATCCAGCGGATCACCGCTTTCATATCCTGTTGCGCCCGGTAGGCGGCACGGGTAAATTCTGCTTCATCAGCCGCATATACGCCACCGTTATAATCCCGGTAGTTCTGTAAAGTTTCGGCAGCCATATCAAAGGGCGCAGGTAAGCCCGGGTTAAAGGCGGGCAGGTGATAACCTTCGCGGTAATCCATTGAAACAGCCACATATCCCCTTCGGGCAAATTCCGCCGCAAACAGGGAAATGCTGTCATCCCCGGCGTTGATGGTGGACGTGAATGCTCCCCCATGCGCAAAAATCACCACTGGTCTTTTGGTATCCTGGCTTTCGAGTGGCTTGTAGATATCCACCATCAGTGTATCAGGCCTGCCGCAATAGTTAGTGTCCACTCCTGCCACCAGGTTCCTTTCTATCCGCACATCGTATTGCCGGGTGGTGTATAACTGGGCAGTACAACAGTTACCTATACCCGAAAAAAGAAAAAGAAGTAAAACCTGCAGCGGGTTATTGAAAGTGGACATACTTAAATATAGGTAAAATAGTGAAAAGGATCCCATTGCAGTTGACCACAACAGCAACGGATATACGCTTTACCCAACAGCCGGCTATAATTCCGGCTGCTGGCCGGCTTTTCCGGAAACTGGAAAAAAAGAAGCACAAGCAGGGCATTAACCAATTGACATTCAAACAATTAAAGTGTTGGCATGGTTTCCGTAATTATAATTACAACAACAAGCAATAGCAGCTTCAAAAAAAAACAAACAACTTATTATAGGGTTTCTTCAGTGTTAATTTCAAGTTTAAAAATGTCGTTTAAAAGGTCTGGATCACCGTTTAAACGACATTCTTGTTTTTACACCTGCACCATCGAGGAACCTGTTTAAAATATTAGTTCGAAAAATATATCAGAAAAATCGACAACCTCTGAAATAACAGTTCATTTTCAGCGTTTTGAAACATTATTAGGCTAATCGATGGTGTTAGTTTGCCAGCTACAACCCGTTTGTTTCACTTCCTATTGAGCATGTTGTGAAACAGGAAAGGTTGCTGCAGGGAGAACTTCACCAGCCTTTTTATATTCAGCAGTTTATAACTACGGTCTTATCCACCGTGGTCAGCATATCCTAACAATCCATGCATACAATGAAAAACGTATTTATCCAGTACGCTATCGCGGAGCTATACGCCCGCCGAACTCAAGCCGTCCTCCTGAAAAGTAAGATCACCCACACCTTAAAAATTCCAGGTGCTGTGCGTTTCCTGGTTTTGATATCTTTTATTGCAGTACTGGTGCCGGATCACGCTACTGCACAATGCACCGGATGCAACCAAAGCACCACAAGCAACAGCATGCCGGGCACGAACAATTTTTCCAATAAGTTTTGCATCACCACTGCTTCCACGCTCACCTACAACCAGAATTTTGACATGAACGGGGGAACTCTTTGCGTAGGCGCCAATGTAACCTTCAGCTCAGGT
>CAYVLT010000507.1:0-1575 GCA_964452405.1 uncultured Ferruginibacter sp. | reverse complement strand
AGCGCCCGTTATGAACTTAACAAAACCGATGGTGATGTTGGCGGAAGCAAACGTTCCGAAACAAACAGGTCGCAGTATGATGAGCCTGTATTGAAAACAGAAAGATGGTATGGCATGAGCTACTATCTTCCGAATGATTATGTAAGTGATAAAGCGCCGGAGATCCTTACTCAATGGCATACCAATGTAGGCAGTCCCCCCCTTGCCTTGTGGACAATGAATGGCCAATGGCGTATTGTTAAGTTTGGTAACCAATCCACCGTTATCGGTAACTATGCCCGTAACAAATGGACCGACTTTGTATTCCATGTAAAATGGAGCACCGGCAGCGATGGCTTGATTGAAGTATGGAAAGACGGTGTGAAGGTGTACACCAAAACCGGTGCCACCAACTATGCCGCTGCAACTATCCTGTACATGAAATCAGGTATATACAAATGGCCTTGGAAAACCGGCTCTTACGGATCCACCACCACTAAAAGAGTTGTATACATTGATGATGTGAGGATCGGTAATGCCACTGCGACTTACAAAGATGTTGCACCAGGTGCCTACTAAAACGATCACCTCCGGATTCTGCGATAAAAAAGAACCTTTCGGCTGAAAGGTTCTTTTCTGTATCTACCGGTAACGTGTAACTGTTTTTCCGTAACCTTTATTGTTCATCTTTCAGCAAGGCAATGATCGCTTCTTTTTTTTCGGGAGAGAGGGTTGCAGGATGATGATGATGCAGGTGGTCTGCATGCCGGCTGATAAAGGCCGTCTGCTTCTGAAAACGGCTGCAGAAATCACAAATACCCAGGTGCAGTTTCAACTGAATGCGCTCGGTGACAGACAACTTTCCTTCCTCTTTCTTGCTCATTAAAAAAGTGGCTTTTTCACAACTCAACCATATGAATTTAAATGCGCTCATCAGCCGATACCAATCCAGTTTTTTTCCAGGCATTTGCGCAGGTGCAACTTAGCCCGGTGTATTAACACCCAATAGTTTGACGCTGTAATGTTGAGAAGCTTACAGATCTCTTCCGAATCAGCGTCTTCCATATATTTCATCACAAAAACTTTTTGCTGGATGTCTTTTAATTTTTGTTTACATAACTCAAGGATCGAATAAAATTCTTTTGATTCCACAGGCTGGTCAAGATTGATGCCCCACTCCTTCGGTTCGGCTTCGCTGGTCCAATGCTCGGCTTCATCAAAATACAGGTCCTCCTCCCGGCTTGCCAGTGTAATGCGGTTGCTGCCCTGTTTCCTGAAATGATCAACGATCTTGTTTTTCAAAATGGCATACAACCAGTTTTTTTCGGAGGCCTGTCCCTTATACGTATCTCTCGCCTTCCAGGCACTGAGAAAAGTATTTTGCACTATATCTTCAGCCTGTTGCACATCCGTTACCCTAACCACGGTATAGGCATACAATGCGTCCGCATAATTGCGCACCCATTGCTCCGGGTTTAGATTTTTTAGGATTTCCTGCATTACAGTCCGGTCTTGTTTAAAGTAATGCAAAATAAAAAAGATAAGCGGAATAAATATCGCTGTGGCCGGCTGAAAAAAAATAGAACCATCTGATCG
>CAYVLT010000506.1:0-1611 GCA_964452405.1 uncultured Ferruginibacter sp. | reverse complement strand
AATTGTTCATCCGTTGAACCTCCGGCAATTTGTTGTACATAATCCAGCCGCGAAAATTCTGCAGCTATATTCAGCTTCCGGGTTACCTGGTATGCCAGGTGCAGGTAATAAGCATGGTAATTGAATGTAGCGTTGTCCCGCCATCCGCTTCCATGTCGGTTGTCATAAAAGGCGTAGTAATTTATTTTGCCGATGGTTCCTCCCACGGCATTGAAAGAATTAAAATATTTATTGGAACCAGCAGTTTGTTTGGATTCAACACTGAGTGCTTTGGTGCTGTCGCCTTCCTTCAATTTGTAATTCATCATACCGCCAAACTGCGGCCCAAACTGCAATGCGGCCGAACCACGCACCAGTTGCACTTCCTGGATCGCCTGCATCGGGATGGTGTAATGATTTTCAGGGTAACCGAAAATATCCGAGTTGGTATTGTAATCATTTTGACGCATGTTCATTTCAATAGAACGATGAGGATCTGTGCCGCGTGAGCCGATGTTCAACTGGGTGCCCGCACCATCCATTTCCCACATGGTAAGCCCGGGAATTTTTGCAAGTGTTGTCCGCCCCAGGTTTGCCTCAGCGCCCGCTGCATTGTCTGCAAGTATCACCGAATTGGTTCTTTTACCTGAGTAAATCATAACTCCGTTGATATCCGGGATCCACGAGGCATCAGAAGCTTTGATGAGAGATTTTACAATCACGGCATCCAGTGTTTTGCTTTTTGCACTGTCGGTGGTTGTTTCTTTTTTACCAGCCTGAGCCTGTACTGTATTGATGCCGATAACCACTAAAAGAATCGAAGTAACTATTTTCATTTTGCCAGATTTTACGATAAGAAAAAAAGAAAGGGTGTCGTAAAGAATTACAACACCGTTTACCTAAACATAAAACTCATAAAAACTTAAGAACTTATTTAAAAAGCAATGCCTCATTCTGCACCATCCGTCATCGCTCTTTCCACTGCGAAATTGCCAACGTTTTCTCCCACCGTTAACCCAACCATGCAATCGGTGCGATAATGAATACCACCATACAAACGCGACAAAGCTGCTTCCATCGCCATATCATTATAAGCCGTAGCTCTTTCAGGAATGATATGTCCGAGTATTTTCGCAGCAGAAGCGCTGAATGTTGAATGCCCCGATACATAAGAAGGAAAGTTTGGAATGCCCGTAAGGGTTTTAATAGCCGGATCCAGTTGGGTAGGTCGCGGGTTAAAATAATGAAACTTGGTATCCCAGCACACAATGGCGGCATCCATCAGCGTCATGTTCAGCAATGCCATGTTCCTTGCCCAGCGCACTTCGCTGAAATTCTTTTTAATAAAATCATTGGCAGCAATATCATCCCAATGACCTGGCGGTGTGGCAGTACCAATACCGTCTGCCCAGAAATGTACAATTGCTGTTCGTTCACGGGTTGGATGTTCTACCATCTGGTACACTTCTGCCGTTTCATCTGCCATCTGCCGGCTTTTTACAGAGGGTGGCGGACCAGGACGCAAAGCGATCACCGTAAGTGAGTCAAATAAAAATGGTTTTACTTTCCCAAACAAAGGAAGCATGGGCGGGCGCTTTGGACTTTCCAGGCTATACCAGGGCGTTTCTCCCT
>CAYVLT010000505.1:0-1628 GCA_964452405.1 uncultured Ferruginibacter sp. | reverse complement strand
CTTTTATCGCTCCAGGCGCCCGGCGCCCGGTTCATGTGCAATGCGATGGGAAACAGCAGTACTGCTTTGCCGGTTTGTAATACCATGCGTTTGGCCCAGGTATAATACTTGTTCCACGTTTTTTCGTTGAAGCCATGCAGCAGCAAAATGAAGTGGGTGGTTTTTGTAGCACCCTTAGGTAAAAAAAGATGGTAGCGGAACTGCCTGTTTTCGGCAATGTGGGAATCATTAATATCGAGTACATCACGGGTGGATCCGGCAGCGGGGTTAAAGCGGTAACAGCCGTTGCTGGTGAAGGTATGTTCGGTACAATGATACATGGTTTCGCCAGGCAGCATATCGAAATGTTCTGACCTGAAAGAAAAATTCATGATATCAATACTGTCATCGGCAGTTATCAGCTCATCGGTATAGTTGATGATGCTGCTGAGGAATGCATGGTCTTCAACGTAGTTCATTTTACTTCCACTGCCGCATATTGATAGTCCATCTGGTCGAGTTCTGTATCGGCATCATTTAATGCCTGCACAAACCCGGGATTGCCGGTAACGGACAGGGGCAGGTTGCGGTAGTAGTCGATTCCTGCCCTCATATTCTGAAAGAAGGAGGTGTAATATTTTTTCTTTTTTTCAAGTGTATTGGCCATTGCATCTGCCGCCAGTTCAGCACGCAGGTAGTTGATGTACAGCTCGAGTTCTGCGATAAAAAGATGCGGACGTTCTTTATTGGTTAAGATATCCTGCCTTCCGTAAATATGATCTGTCATTGTTTGCAATGAAACGATTCTTGAAAAATTCACGAGGTTTGGACCGGGACAGATATTTACACCATGCTGCTTTTTCACAAAGGGTTGCTGGTAGCAGATCGAAGCAGCATTGCTGAGGCCGACGCACAAACATTCTTTCGAGTGCAGCTCATCCAGTTGCCGTTGGTATTCTGCTTCATCAAGATCGAGTGAACGCAGTTGCTCAGTTTTCAATTGTTGGTATTTAATTGATGCTGTGCAAATGGGATCGCTGGTGAACTCAGTGTTGAATGCGAGGTGTTTTTCTGTGCAGGGACTTCCCGGGCAACCTGCAGCAATGCGTTTGGCTTTTTCCCGGTCGGAGCTGGTGCCTTTCAGGTAGTAAAAGCGAACACCCAGGGGTGAGTTTTTACTTAATACAATATCCGGTTCTTTTGCAGCACACAGGAGTTGGAGCGTTTGTTCATCAACGGTGGTTGCCTCCGGAACAAGTAAGAAGGGGGTACCCCAACCTGTGCTTTCAATGCCATAATAGTCGTGCAGGAACTCATCTTCATCATGTGTGCCGATGCCTCCTTGCGCCGTGATGATCACATCCGGTGCTTTTTCAATACTTCGCCCGCTTTTATGTTGCTGGGCCGGCTGGTAAATTTCAAAAAGGGCGGTTACCAGTTCCTCTTTTTTATTCCTGAACTCTTCCAACACAGGACCCAGTAAAAATCCATCGCTGGCGAATGCATGGCCGCCACAATTGAGTCCTGATTCAATTCTGAATTCACTTACCCAGATACCTTTTTTTGCAAGGTATTTTCCCTGGATGAGAGCCGAGCGGTAATCACTTACTTTTACCACCACTTTTTTTTCAAAGCTGCCGTCTTCGCGG
>CAYVLT010000504.1:0-1666 GCA_964452405.1 uncultured Ferruginibacter sp. | reverse complement strand
GTTGAATGTAAGCAGCGAAAAAGCATTTACGCTACTGGTAAAAACAGCCTTTAACCAACGTCGCAAAACGCTGCGCAATGCAGTGAAAGGATTGTTTCCTGCAATCGAACTGCAGGAGGCTATCTTTAATAAAAGGGCGGAAGCGTTGAGTGTTGACGATTTTGCCGCCCTCACTTTTAAAATGAACGGGCAATGAAAAGGTACCTGAGTGTCCTGGTCATTATTTTGTTACTGGGCAGCACGTCCTGCTATTCCCCAAGGTATGTATACAGCCCGGTGGCACACAATGTACCGCTGATAAAGAAAAAAGGTGACAGCAAACTGGCCGCCTTTTATTCCACTAACCTGGGTGAAAGAAACCGGATCACCACTTACGGAAAGATCAATAAAGGTAATGGGCTGGATGTGCAGGGCGGTTATGCACTTACAGATCATTTTGCCTTGCAGGCGGCCTACACCCGGCGGTGGGAAAGAAACTATGCTGATTTTAACGTTAACAGTTACGACACCAGCATCATTACCTATTCCAGGAAAAGTGTCGAGTTCGGTGCAGGTTACTATACTTATTTAAGCAGGCGGCGTCAATCAGTGTTCCAGTTATTTGCCGGTACCAGTGTAGGGTCGTCTTCATTTACTGATCAATATTTTTCCGGCAATTTGCCGGAACGTACTTTCAGTATGCATGTAACAAAATTGTACCTGCAACCTGCGTTTATGTTATGGTACGAGGATGTTTTTGCCACCACACTCTCCTCGAGGGTGAGCATAGTATATTTCCGCAACATCAATACCAACTACACAGCTGAGGAGTTACACAGTTACCAGCTCGCCGATCTTGATACCAATACAGAAGTGTTCTGGGAACCGGCTTTCATCAATTCGTTCGGGTTAAGGAAAGTTCCGGGACTCAAACTTGAACTGCAGTTCGGGATGTCGTTTTTAATGAGCCAGCATTTTGTTGACTACCGTTCGCTGAATTTTTCTGCCGGTGCGGTGCTTGACCTTCCGAAGTTTTTTAAAAAGAACAGTAGCGCTGCTAAAAACTAACAACTGTTCATATTTTACCCGGTAATTGTATTTTTGTTGCTGTTGCTTGCTGTTATGCTGCCTGTTGCTGCAGGATGTTAGCTGCGTAAAGGTATGCGGTACAAGTGAGTGACACAACGATGCCGGGTTTTGCACGTAGCCTGTTTCAAAATTATTTTTTTATGAGTTTTACATTACACAATAAAGTAAGAATTGTAACTGCCGCCAGTTTGTTCGACGGGCATGATGCCGCCATCAACATCATGCGGCGTATCATGCAGGGGAAAGGCGCAGAGATCATACACCTGGGCCATAACAGGAGTGTACATGAAATTGTGGAGTGTGCCATTGAGGAAGACGTGCAGGGCATTGCCATTACAAGTTACCAGGGCGGGCATGTGGAATTTTTTAAATACATGAAAGACCTGCTGGTAGAAAATGAATGCGGTCATATAAAAATATTCGGTGGTGGCGGCGGTACGATACTACCTGCTGAAATAGATGAACTGCATGAATATGGCATCACCAGGATTTATAGTCCGGATGATGGCAGAAAGATGGGGCTTGAAGGAATGATAGAAGACGTGGTAAAAAACTGCGATTTTGCGCTGAATGGCGATGGTAATTATGCACACGCCAT
>CAYVLT010000503.1:0-1671 GCA_964452405.1 uncultured Ferruginibacter sp. | reverse complement strand
AATGCCCAGTTTATTTTCTTTTGCACCCACCACCACACCGGGCCAGTTTTTTTCAACAATGAATGCATTGATGCCATGGCTTCCTTTACTCACATCCGTTTGGGCGATCACCAGGTACACCGAAGCGCTGTTACCATTGGTGATCCAGTTTTTTGTACCGTTGAGTAAATAGTGATCGTCTTTTTCTTCTGCTGTGGTGCGCTGGGAAGTGGCATCACTGCCCGCTTCCGGCTCACTCAGCAAAAAGGCGCCGATGTAGAGTTCGCCATCTTTTTTGCCCTGCGCCAGTGGCACTAAATATTTTTGCCGCTGTGTATCATTGGCGTATTCCTGCAAGCCGTAACATACAAGACTATTGTTAACACTCATGCATACACTCACACTTGCATCCACTTTGCTGATCTCCTCCATTGCCAGCACATAACTGATGGTATCCATCCCGCTGCCTCCGTACTCCGGCTTCACCATCATGCCCATGAAGCCAAGGTCGGCCAGTTTTTCGATCTGTTCTTTCGGAAACCGCTGGTGTTCATCCCGCTCAATTACCCCAGGCAAACATTCGTTATTAGCGAAATCCCTGGCAGCCTGCTGTATCATTAATTGTTCTTCTGAAAATTGAAAGTCCATGTAACAATCGTTTTTTGGTAGGCTGCAAAAATAAGGGAAGAAAACTAATGATCGTTAGTTTTTGAAGCCGGGCAGCTCAGGAAAAAAAATGCACCGGCAGTCAACTGCCGGTGCAAAGAAGGTATAAAAAGATAATATTACTGTACAATAACGAGGAAATAATTCTTCTTACCTCTTTGTGCCAGGATGTATTTGTCGTGTAATAAAAAACTGCGATCGATGATAGACTGTATATCGGTGATCTTTTTGCGGTTGATGCTTACGCCACCGCCCTGTATCATTTTCCTGGCTTCGCCTTTGCTGGGAAATATCTTTGCATCTGCTAAAAAGGACACCACATCAACGCCTGCTTCCAATGATTGTTTTGAAAAATCCACTTTCACCACACCATCCATTCCTTCCAGGTCTTCCACGCTCAGGCTTTCGGCCGGGGCAGATTGGTTGCTGAATAATTTTTCGGTGGTGGCGAGTGCTTTTTGCAACTCTTCTTCGCCATGCACAAAACGGGTCACTTCCTCCGCCAGTTTTTTCTGCAGCCCGTACAGGTGCTCATTGCCCTTGTGGGCCTGCAGCAAGGCATTTACCTCTTCTTCGGGTAAAAAGGTGAAAATGCGGATGTATTTTTCAGCGTCGGCATCTGTGCTGTTGAGCCAGAACTGGTAAAACTGATAAGGGGTTGTTTTAGCAGCATCCAGCCATACATTCCCTGATTCGCTTTTACCAAATTTGCCGCCATCTGCCTTGGTGATCAGCGGGCAGGTAAAGGCAAACCCTTCACCACCGCTTTTCCTGCGGATAAGTTCTGTGCCGGTAACAATATTACCCCATTGGTCGCTGCCGCCCATTTGCAGTTTACATTGGTGGTTCTTATGCAGGTAATAAAAATCATATCCCTGTACCAACTGGTAGGTGAATTCTGTAAAGCTCATTCCTGATTCGCCTTCGAGTCGTTTTTTCACGCTGTCCTTACTCATCATATAATTTACGGTTATGTGTTTGCCCACATCCCGGATGAATTCAAGAAAAGTGAAGTTTTTAAACCAG
>CAYVLT010000502.1:0-1672 GCA_964452405.1 uncultured Ferruginibacter sp. | reverse complement strand
CTGCCCGGCCCGCAATGGACCGTTGGATGCGGTATGCTGTACTCACGGGCTGGCTGTTGTTTTTTCCCAATGCACTTTACATCATCACCGATTTGATCCACCTGGAAAATTCTGGCGACCGGGTGCCGGTTTGGTTTGATGCCATTTTATTATTCACTTCGTCCTTACTGGGGTTGATCATGGCTTTTATCTCTCTTTACCAGGTGGAATTGTTTTTAAGAAAGCATGTGTCGCCAAAGCACATCAACAAGCTGGTTGTGGCAGCTTTGTTCCTGGGATCTTTCGGCGTTTATCTCGGGCGTTTTTTAAGATGGAACAGTTGGGATGTGGTAGCCAACCCGGTATCCTTGCTGCTGGAAATATTTGTGCGCTTATCCAATCCGTTCCTGCATTACAAAACCTGGGTGATAACGGTGCTGCTTACCTGCTTTTTCAGCCTGCTCTATTTTGCACTTAAAAAGCTGCCGCTGATATTCGTGCAGGATCATGCCAGGTAAGAAAGTTCCGCCCTGGAAAGAGCGGAACTACTTTTACCAAAACCATATGTATAGCCATGAAAAACCTAAAATATCACACCAATACTAAGGGAGGTTACCTGGTTTTTATATTTTGGTGTTGAACTGGTACCGTCTCCATTGTTGTTTTGAAAATCCATATTGTACCTCAAACCAACGAGAAAGTTAGAAGCGGTTACTTCCAGCCCGATCACTCCGCCTAAAATATTTTTGCGCAGGTTATCATTGTCTTCTTTTACCACGCTTTCATAGGAAGAATTGTTCACGCTGAACTTCGTTTTTGTGGAAGCAAGGTAAGAGAACTGTGGACCCACTACTATTCCGAAATTCCTGGTGGGTTTAATTTTCGCCAATACCGGAACTTCAATGAAATTGGTGGTTTGTTTGTACTCATAAGGTGATCCTAAAAAGGTGCCGGTGTTTTTATAACCTTTTTGTGAAAACTGTACTTCAGGCTGGATGCTGAACACCGGCGCAATAGGAATTTCAACAAAAATCGCTGCATTTGCACCGATCTTCGAACCGGTTGAATAGTCAGCATCGCCGTCTTTTATTACGTTCGATACATTGGCGCCGGCTCTTAACCCAAGGTGTACCCGGTTTGCCGCGGACTGTGCCTTTACATTTCCTGCACTGAATGCCAGTGCGCAAGCAGAAAGAATCATCAACTTTTTCATAGTGTAATTAATTTGTTTAATTACCAGGTTGAAAATGTTGTGCCAGACTAAGGTTACGGTTACCTGCCTGCCAAACCTGTTGATTTTGATGAATCCATTCTACAAAGCGGGAACAAAAAACTATATTTCATCCAGAGGGGTAGCGTTGTCACCGGTATGGGGGCGAAAATAAAACCCCGGTTTGTTCAACCGGGGTGTAAAAAATTATACCTGGTGCTATTTAGAAATCAAGACCAAGACTTAAGTAATAAATTGGTTTGCCTTTGAAAATACCATTCATTTCCCAGGCTGCATCAAATTTCAGGAAGTAGCCAAGCAATACGCTCCTGGCGCCAAAGCCATATCCTCCTGCGAGCGGGCCAATGCCACCCACTTTCGTTTGCACCTGCACCGGGTAGGTGCCGTAAATGGATGAAGGCCTCGAAATTCCTTTGTAGGCGCCGTTCCAGGCATTGCCCAGGTCGATGAATTGAACAAGCT
>CAYVLT010000501.1:0-1694 GCA_964452405.1 uncultured Ferruginibacter sp. | reverse complement strand
CTGGAAATATGGACAGATGTTTCCGGCATGATGACGGCAGATCCACGGCTCGTTACCAACGTGCGGATCATCCCGCAGATATCCTACCAGGAAGCAATGGAGCTGTCGCATTTTGGAGCCAAAGTAATTTATCCGCCCACCATTCAACCTGTTCGCAGCAAAGGGATTCCAACCTGGATAAAGAATACGTTTGCACCTGGTGACTACGGCACGGTGATACAAAAAGAATCCACAGCCAACGGCAACAGTATCCGTGGTATTTCAAGCATCAATAATATTGCATTGCTCAGCCTTGAAGGAAGTGGCATGGTAGGTATCCCCGGATTTTCAAAACGTTTGTTCGAAGCATTGGCTGCCCGGCAGATCAATGTCATCCTTATCACACAGGGTTCTTCTGAACATTCCATCTGCGTGGGTATCGATGCACTGTTGGCCGACGATGCAAAAGCGGTGATTGACGAAGCATTCTCTTACGAGATCGAAACACGTAAAGTGGACCCGATCATTGTTGAAAAGGAATTATCGGTGTTGGCGCTGGTGGGTGACAATATGAAGAGTCATACCGGCATCAGTGGAAAAATGTTCGGGACGCTGGGAAGAAACGGCGTTAATATAAGGGCCATTGCGCAGGGGTCATCTGAACGGAATATCACTGCTGTGATCTCAGTGAACGATGTAAAAAAAGCGATCAACGTTTTACACGAAGAGTTTTTTGAAACAGTTTATAAAGAGATCAATGTATTTATTGCGGGTGTTGGCAATGTGGGTGGAAAGATGATGGAACAGGTAAAGCAACAGCAGCAATACCTGGCGCAGAACATGCGGTTGAAGTTTAACGTGGTGGGCATTGCCAACAGCCGTAAGATGCTTTTTGCCGACCAGGGAATTGATCTTAACAACTGGCAGGAAGCGTTGAATAATGGCGCCCCGATGGATATGAATGAGTTTATAGAAGTGGTTCGCTCTAAAAACCTTCGCAATGCAGTATTCGCCGATGTTACCGCCAATGAGGCCGTAGCTTCCACTTACGATAAATTACTGGAGAAAAGTATTTCGGTGGTTGCCTGCAACAAAGTGGCCTGCTCATCGGGCTATGATTATTACAAAAAGCTGAAGCATCTTTCAGAAGAATACAATGCAAGATTTTTGTTCGAAACAAATGTTGGGGCAAGCCTTCCCGTTATCTCTACGTTGAACGACCTGTTGCGCAGCGGCGACAAGGTCAGGCGTATGCAGGCTGTGCTGAGCGGTACGCTCAATTTTGTGTTCAATAATTATGATGGTAAAAAAACTTTTGCTTCGGTGGTTAAACAGGCGCAGGACGAAGGTTATACGGAACCTGATCCAAGACTTGATTTAAGTGGTAAAGATGTGATGCGCAAAATAATGATCCTCGCAAGGGAAGCTGGTGAAACCTTTGAAATGGAAGACATCGACAATAAAAGTTTTATGCCGGCGGAATGCATGGAAGGAACCGTGGAGGATTTTTACAGGTCGATGGAAAAACACGAAGCACATTTTAAGAAGCTGTTCAACGATGCGGCGGCTGCTGGCAGCAAATTGAAATTTGTAGCGTCTTATGAAGCTTCGGCCAGTGGCGCAGGTAAGGCTTCGGTAGGATTGCAACACATCGGCCCGGGACACGATTTTTATCATTTGTATGGCAAAGACAATATTGTATTATTTTATACCAA
>CAYVLT010000500.1:0-1715 GCA_964452405.1 uncultured Ferruginibacter sp. | reverse complement strand
CCGGGCGGCACTGTCTGCCGGAACAGTCACCAGTACACCACCGCTGACCACCTGCTTTTTACATGCTGAAAATAAAAAAACTGCTGCAAAAAAAAGAACGAATAATTTTTTCATACCTGGTGTTTTTAAAAGTAACGGGACAGGGCGAGCCCGAAGTTATTGGCCTTGTTCCTGAACCGGTTATTCAGGGTGCCGTCGGGCGCAGCCTGGTGAATGGAATTTGTATTGTATTCATTGAATATGAATTGATACACTGCCCGTAAGCTCCAGGTATTGTTGAGCCGGTACTGCAGAAAAAATTCTGAGTTAAGATTTCCATAGTCGAGATCGCCGGTAAGCAGGGCGTTAAATCCCTTTACAGTTGCCCGCGGCTCTGTGCGGGTGATGCCATCGCTGGTAAGAATGGCGGCAGAAGTTCTTCCAAACGCAAAGCCCACCAGGTCAATATTAAAACCTGCACCCAAGCGATCACTAAACTGGTAGCCGAAATTGGCGGTTGCATTGAAAGCGTTTACCCATGGCCGTTGTACGGTAAGTGTATCCCAGTTCTCTGTTTTCTGCCCTGCAAACACGATCAGGAAAGGAGTGCTGTTGCTGCGGGCTAACCGGGCTGGCGCTGTTACAAAGTCCTGCTTGGTGCCAAAGCTGGCCGTGAACCGGGCTCCCAGGCCTGCGGTCCACTTTTTCCGGGCGCCTAATTTCCATTGATGTACATACGACAACGCTGCACTGCCCCTCGACTGCCCGGCGGTGACAGCCAGGTCAATGTACTGACTCACCCGTTTTGATTGCGTGGATGATTGTGCATTTATATTAGCTGTACCTAACAGCGCAGCGATGATAAAAACAATTTGTTTCATATTCTGTATTTCGGGTTCAGTTTGATGAATTGGTAAAGTTGCTGGCGGTAGATGATCAGCAGGGCCAGGCTGGAAAACAACACCAGTAAGGCATAAATAAATAACTGCCCGTGATCTCCCCTTACTTCAATCCCGAGTTTGGTCAAATGAAAAAACAAGGCTCCACTCATTAAGCCGATCGCCAGCGAAGCGCCGAGCGCCGTGGTGCGGGGAAAGAGGATCAGCAGCGAAGCCAGCAACTCCAGCACCCCGGTACCTATTCTTCCATAAGGTTCCATACCCAGTTGCGAAAAAATATATACAGATTCTTCTGCGCCGCTGAACTTGAAATACAATGTTTGCAGCATGATCACCGCGGCCACCAGTTTCAGCAACCAGGTGCCTGCCTGCGACAGTTTAGGAGTCATAAAATGAATTTTGAATGATTAATGAAAGAGGGTGGCCCAGTTGGCATCAGCCTTGGTCCGCAGGTTTTGTTCGTCTTTGTTCCAGTCCTTCAGCGTATTATTGAAAAACCGGTTGTAAAAAAGATACAGCTTACCGTTAGTGATCGTGAAAGTGCCCGGGTCTATTTCCACCTTCTCCCCTTTGGCTCCCATCGCATAAGCACACCAGCCGCCATAAGCCGGTTCGTATTTGGACGGGTTGTTTTTAAACAACTCCTTATTGGCTGCAGAAGAAAAATAATAAGTGATACCCTGGTAAAAAATGGCCCATTCTTTCCTCCCCTTCACCGCCTTATTACTGGTAAAGTAGGCAACGGGGTCATAGCCGCTGATGGCGAGCCCGTTTTCGGTATTAAAGTGTTTTTTTCGCAGTGGCTCTTGTGCAACAACGGCAGCCGGAGCCAGTAGC
>CAYVLT010000499.1:0-1735 GCA_964452405.1 uncultured Ferruginibacter sp. | reverse complement strand
CCAACCGGTTAACAGGTGCTGTTTTACTACCGGTAAACCCGCAACAGCTTCCAGAAAACACATCTTTTTTCCAGCCTTCGGAACCGGCAACGCGGATCCTGCCTTCCACCACCGCTTTTTTTATCCCGCTCTGCAAAAGATTTATCCACATTTTACCTCAATTGTTAGATTTCCTGCACCGTAACTGCAAATTTTTTAGAATGAGAATTAAAAATTACATAATTTACAGCAGGCCTGGCTTTTAAACCCTGCCGGCTTCATTTCCGGCCCGGGATTCGCAAATAAAGCGGGGAGGAGGCAGCCTTCGGCCCTGGTTTTGCGTCTTGCTGGTAGGAAAATGATGTTAAGGACGGATGTAATATGAACCCAGGTCCTGGTTTTGTCTTTTTTACAGGTAAAATGGCCGGTTTGTGTACAAGTCGTAACAAAATAATAACCCGGTGCCGCTGGTTTTCGCCGGGCGGCGAATTAATTTTGCCCGTTCGTATCCTGCTGAAACAGCGCTAAATCCCTTATCCCCGAAAAATTCCCTCCTGGATGCCAGGGAATGCAGTTATCCCATTTGGAGTGCAGGGCACAGTACTCCATGAAAAAAAACGGCTATCAGCTCAACATCACTACTACACTTTACTACACATGAATACAATGTTACTATCCCGTTTATTGTTGCAATCCAATTACCGAAAGCGCCGCCCCGTAGCGGTTTTCACCCTGCTGGCCGCTGTAATGCTGCTGGCAGTGGAACCCCTGTCGGCCCAGCAATACTGGAATACGAATGGAACCACCGCAGCCATTAATGCCGCCAACTGGGGCACTTCCGGCGCGGGTCCCTTTACCAATGCGTATGTGGCCAATACAAACATGGTGTTTTCTGCCAACAGTTTAATTTCTTATGTGACTGCTAACCCGTCGATCGGGAATATCACTGTAACAGCGGGCAATACCACCTGGACGGCCGCCGGAACATTATCAACCACCGGAAATGTCAGGACCGTTGATATCGCAGCCGGTTCTGTTTTCAATTGGGGCAACCAAAACGTATCCTTTGTTGCTGGCACCGGTTTTATCAAAAACGGGTTGGGTACCTGGCACATGAATACCATTACAAACGGATATTTGGGCGGATTTACCATCAATGCGGGCTTGGTAACATTCAGTGGAAATAATACTTTAGGTGGAGCGAGCTCAACCCTGAATTTAAATGGTGGAACGATTGCCAATTTGAATGCCAGCGCCCGGGCTATGGTTCCTGGTACTATTAATATCGGCGGTAATTTCCAGATCGGTGATGCCGTAAACGTGCCTGCAGGAACAGGAACGATTAGTTTTGCGGGAACTGTTGGTTTAGGAGCAGCCACCCGAACCATCAATATCGGCGGCACCGGTACCTATACTTTCAGCGGTGTGATCAGTGGCTCAGGCACAGCCGGTCTTTCCGTTACCGCCAGCTCTACCGGTAAGATCGTATTGTCAGGCGTAAACACCTATCCCGGTGCCACCAGCATCAGTACCGGCCGCGTGGAAATGGGCGTTGCCAACGCATTGCCTTCCACCACGGCAGTAACCATGGGCAATGCGTCCAGCGCCATCCTCAACCTGGTAACCTATAACCAAACCGTGGGCTCCATTGCCGGCGGTGGTACCACGGGTGGTAATATCACCCTGGGCACGGGCAACCTTACGGCCGGCGGTGATAATACCAGCACAACCTATGGCGCTGTGATCAGTGGTTCGG
>CAYVLT010000498.1:0-1737 GCA_964452405.1 uncultured Ferruginibacter sp. | reverse complement strand
CGATACGGTAAAGCTGAACTGTGAACCTGTGCCGAGTGCAACCGGGGTAGATAAACCGGTATAGTTGTCTTTGATAAAGGCACTAGTTACAGCCGGATCAAATCCGACGCTGCTGATGTCCACCTGGTACGAGATGTTGCGCATCTGGTACATTTTAAAGAAGATGGTATCTGTGGTTGCGATAGTTTTTCTTCTTTCAACCACCAGTTCAGTATTATTCCTCAGGATACCGAAGTTCTCATTGAAGTTGCTGTTCTTTCTCACATCATTGATATCTACATTGTTGCTGTAGCTGTCATCAAAATCCACGAAACCGCCATCCACGATATCTGTGCTGCTGCCGTTGTTGGCAGATATACTGAATAATAATCTTGCAGCATTTGATTGTGGTGCGGCAGGCCTGAATGTTACCTGGCTTCCCGTTGCTTTGCTGCTTTCAGTAACCTGGATATGACCTTCGGTGCCGGTGGCCTGTACATAAAAGGCTGCACCGCTTTCAATAAAGTTATATACGGAACCGTTAGCACCATAACTTCCGCCGCCTGGTGCCACTTCATAGTCGCCGGTTCCGGTGTTTTTAGTAAATGTCTGGAAACCACCCACACCAAATTCACCAGCCAGTTTTGGATCCCATACCTGGTAAGCATCCACGAGGCCACCAGAAATAGTGATCTGGCGCATGTCGAGCCTTGATGGGTAAGGGTTACGAAGTAAAGCATACTGGCCGGCCGGCAGTGTATCAGGCGTTTGGTCGCCGATAAATATCGAGCCGGTGCTTCTCAATACGGTTGAGGTTACGGGTGCTGAAACCCCGAACTGGCCCGGGCTCCTGTCTCCTCGAACAAAAAGGAAATAACCGGGGTAAGCACTTAACTGCGTAACGGATGTGTTTGGTACTGCTTCAAGACTGTCGTTTGACCGGTTGTATTTGTATAGTGCCGGCGCTTTCGACAATGTATCAAAGCCGAGCGTTTGCGCAGCCGCAAGATTAGCAGCTTTACCGGTGATAATGGTTCCGAAGCCCGGATTAGGATTGACCATCGAGCCGGTTACTCCTTCCTGCCAGGCCGCCTTAATCGTTTGCCCGGTAGTGTTAGAGGCCAGTAATCTCCATGCTTTACTTGAATTTTGCGGGATGTATCTTTCAACGGTTACCTGGGTAGCGCCAGTAACGGTACCTGTCACCTGGCCAAAATTCGCTGTGCCGCTGGCGTCAGATTTGAAAATTACGGGCTTGCCACCAAAATCAACAGTGCCGGCAACGGTAAAGGACCTTGTCGATGCAATGGTAAATACTGCACCGGTTCCTAAAGTGAAATCATTCGAAGGGCCAACAGTATAATCCTGGTCGAGGATAACATTGTGTGTGAGAACAACACTGTTTGTAGAGGCGGGGGCCTGTGTGGCATCCACCCAGGTGCCATCACCCTGGTTGTATTCCCAGGTGCTGGCAGATGAAAAATCACCATCTCCTTTGCTCCTGAAATCTGCAAGCGTGATACTTACCGGATCGATGGTGAGTGTGCCGTTGGCAGTTACAAAATTATAGTTGGTGGCACTTAATCCACTTACGCCCGGCACAATGGTATATGTGCCTGCCGCAGTGGCGGTGGTGGCGGCGCCTGTATAACTAACGGTACCGGTTACAACAGATGCATCTTCGCCGTTAACAAATCCGCTGATGGTTGCTGTAAAGCCTGAGAAGGTATTGCCATCTGCTGTTTTATTCTGATTGTC
>CAYVLT010000497.1:0-1756 GCA_964452405.1 uncultured Ferruginibacter sp. | reverse complement strand
CCTGCCGTTAGGTAAGCCTCATCCACAAGTGTACCTCGATTGTGCAGCGGCACTTGGATCGCACCCACAGGAGTGCATCTGTTTTGAAGATTCTTTCAATGGCCTGGTAGCAGCGAAAGCGGCCGGCATGAAATGCGTGGTGATCCCGGCCGTGCATGACAGTAATAAGCCGAAATTCAGTGCTGCCGATCTTAAAATATCTTCGTTGCAGAATTTTAATGAACTGTTACTCCACACTTTATAAACCGATTTTTACACGGATCATTCTCATTCGCTAACGGGTTGGCGGCGCCTGGTTTCAGAATTATCGGGCATCACACCGATTTTACAGGATAATACCTTACTTTTGCTCCCTTATTAAATACAATACAATTTACAATGAACAAAACACAAGGCACCGTTAAGTTTTTCAATACTGAAAAAGGATTCGGTTTTATCAAGCATGATGATTCTAACAAAGAAACCTTTGTACACGTTAGTGGCTTAATTAACGAAGTAAAAGAAGGTGATAAAGTTGAATTTGACGTACAGGAAGGCAAGAAAGGCTTAAATGCCGTGAACGTTAAACTGGTTGGATAATTAATTATCTGCCTTTATTAAATTACTGGCTGCCGGTTTCCCGGCAGCTTTTTTTTGCGCCTGCAAACAAAATTAGATTATCATCGTTTTGCATATAAATTTGCAACTCAACCAATAAAAAATGAAGCAATCGTTCATCACGCTCGCTGCAGCCTTTCTCGGCCTGGCAGCATTTACCAGTTGTTCAAAACATACCGGGCAAGCCATCACGTCCAACACCGCTGCGCCTAAAAAAGGGCTTGAACTAAAACAAGGTCAGAAACTCCAGCTTGAATATACCACCAAGGCTGAAAACAGCATGGAAATGATGGGGCAGCAAATGGAAATCACCGCTGATGCCCTGATCACCCGCCAACTGGAAGTAACGGAGAACAGGGATACTTCCTATAAGCTCAGCTCCACCATCACCAGGATGAAAGTGAACAGCAGCGTGATGGGCCAGTCGCTCAGCTACGACTCCGATAAGCCGGAAGACGGCAACAACGAAATGGGAAAAATGCTCAGCGAGCAACTGAACGTAGCCAGGGAAGTTGAAGTAAATAACAATGGTAAACCGGTGGGTGCAGGCACCCCAGGCGAAGCTGCAGCCAGTGGCAACCCGATGATGTCGCTCATCGAAAACATGGGCGCTACCGCCGATGAAAGCTATGGCGCCAACGAGGCTTTCCAGGTACTTCCTCCCAACCTAAAAGCCGGCGACACCTGGATGGATTCTTCAATCATTGAAGGCAGTAAAACTTACCGCACTTATACTTTGGCATCTGTTACCGGCAATATTGCCCTTATCACCTACACCGGTACCCAGGAAGTGAAAAAATCTGTGGAAGCTCAGGGGATGGGGGGTGATATCAGTATGGATTCAAAATTGTCAGGCGAAATCACACTCGATACAGCCACCGGTATTGTGCAACAGCGCACCCTTACGATGGAAGGCAGCGGCACCGTGGAAGCAATGGGCCAAGCGATACCCATGAACAGTAAGGTGACCACCACATCGGTGATTAAGAAACTTTAAAAGAATAGAATTTTCAGAAAATGCTGCCCGGAAACAGGCAGCATTTTTTTTGCCAGCTGGCAATAAAAAAAGGAACACCTATTAGTGTTCCTTTGTGATCTGGCTGGGACTCGAACCCAGGACCCATACATTAAAAGTGTATTGCTCTACCAACTGAGCTAC
>CAYVLT010000496.1:0-1769 GCA_964452405.1 uncultured Ferruginibacter sp. | reverse complement strand
ACCAATATTGTCGAGTGATTTTTTGATACTTTCAGCCTGTGAAGAACTGATCACAGAAAGATTTTCAAGCTGCTTCAAAGCCTGGCTGTTGTTGGCGTTCAGGTAATCCACCTGCTTTTTCAGGTTGGCAATCTCATTCTCCAATTCGGCCTTTTTTCGTGTATTCTCTGCCGTTAGATCATTACAGTCTTTTAGCTGGCTTTGTAACCGGTCGTAATTCCCCTGCATCTCCATTACTTTCGCCTGTTCCGCCCGCATGGCTTTTTTACTTACACAGGCACCAAGGGATACTGTCGCAACAATGCTGAGCATTGCAAAATTCTTTCCTTTCATAGATTCGTTTTTTATTTGTGGCAAAATTATCGTTAACAACAAGGCCGGCTTCAACAAAGCCATCACTCAAGTGTTAAAGAGCTGGTAAAATAATCATGCCAATCAATCAATAACGACATGAATTTACGGGGATGATTATTTCAAATTCAAAAGAAAATTAATGTACCTTAATCATCAATGAAGTCTTTTTCCTCCATACTGGTTGATGCCTGTCGCAGTTTATTAGTACTTACATTATTTGTATGTTGTTGCAACGCTTCGCTGCAGGCGCAAACTGACATAACAGGTACCTGGCAGGGACGCTTTTTATCCCACTCTTTCGACCTGGGCGAACCGAAACTGGTAATCGAGATCCATGCCTTTGGAGACTCTATGTTTACAGGCATCACGCACCTGTACTACAATGGGAATTTCTATGAACATTATAAAATGATCGGGAAATATTTCAGGCAGGATTCCATTTTGGCAATGAAAGAATCTTCCACGATTGCTGTCGACCTGGGCAAATACGGAAATTGCCTGGGTACCTACATCGTGAAATTATCCAGGCGTGCAGATAAACTGGTGTTGGAGGGAGTTTGGGCGACGATATACCACTTCCCACAAGGTTTTATAATTGATTATTATAAAGTTAAGTACACTTTACGATTTTTACAACGCATTAAAATTTTATTTCTGCAAAACAGTTTATGCACGCATCCTGACGAAATTACACGATGATTTTTTTGAGGTTTGGGAGGTGTTTAAAATTAAATTTGAGGTAATGGCAATTTGGCAGTAAATTCGGGTATGGTATTAACTGAACCCAATAGCAAAAAAAAGCGAATAAAAGACAGTAGCGAAAAACAGGTAAAATTATTATTTAGAGTAAATCGTTCTGGAGAACGCATTTTTGGAGAGGGAGAAACGGATGAGCAACAAATAATGGATTTATGGAGGAGGTTGCAAATCAGATTTCCAGACGGTAATTTGCCATCGGCAAGGATTGGAGCATATTTTGAGTTTTAGTCTTCGTTATGGTAATGACATAGATATTCATAAATGAACGATGATTGAGAATTTTTGATGTTCTTAATTTACTTTTTAGGCATGTAAATTAGTCTCAAGGCAATTAAAACAATGACAAATGAGAAACTTATTGGGGAATATTTTAAGGTGGATAGCCTTCAAAATTGATGGCAAGAAATTGAAAAAGGAGGATATCGTACAGCAGGAGATCAATCAACACATACTAAAGCAATTATCTTCTCCTCGTTAAAGGATATTTGCTCTATTTTATATGTTTTTTTAGTAACGTCATCGCTATATCTTGATCCTAACGGAGGCACAAATTGCAATTCGAGTGTTTTAATTAATTCCAATCTAACAGGATGGGTATCAACTATCCTTTGTAATTCTACTTTCATTTTATTCGTTTTTTTGAAATGCTTATAAAT
>CAYVLT010000495.1:0-1771 GCA_964452405.1 uncultured Ferruginibacter sp. | reverse complement strand
CAGGTCACCATTTACAGACTGGCTTTTTATTTCCAGCGGAAAACCTGCCGGTAACAGGCCTATACCGAGTTTTCCACCAATGGATAAAAGCTTATTGTCAAACTCTCCGTATATCAATGATTGGCTACCGGAACGAGCATTATCAATATATAACTTGTTTGACAGGTTTGTCTCATCGCTACCGGCGCTATAGCCTATGTATACATTTCCACTTCCAGTTGCATTTACACTACCTGCACTATATCCTAAAGCAGTATTGCTATCTCCGGAAAAATTATTAAACAATGAACCTTTTCCCACACTGGTATTACTGTTGCCAGTGGAGGCATAATAACCAGCCTCCACGCCAATAGCTGTATTGTAACTCCCTCGGGAATTATAACGAAGCGATCCAGTGCCCAGTGCAGTATTTTCTACGCCATCTGCATTATATTGAAGTGCAAAGGACCCAATTGCCGTATTTCTTCGGGAATCCGGCTTGAACATACTTAATGCCATCGTTCCAAATGACGTGTTTGTTTGAGCCCCATTTATCCGACCAGCTATAATATTGTTCCATTTAAATACAATATCATTGTCATCTGTAGTGCCGATAAAATTTGCAGCCGTATCAATACCAGCATTCCCCATTGTGCTCCAATCGTTACTTGCAGTGCTGTTACCTTTCAGATATATCCAACCAGCACCTGTTCGGTAAGCAAAGGCTGCGGAGTCGGTGTTATAAATTAATAAGCCGGTAGCGGGTGATGCAATGGCATTCATTTGAGCGCTGGTCATCCTGGGTATTAACAGCCCCTTATTGGTGGCTGATACATCCAGCAAAGCAGATGCATTGGGCGTGCCGGTGCCGATTCCTACATTTCCCTGCGCAATAGTTTTTATAGTACTGATGATGGATAGGGCGAAAAGAATAATAATAAATGGGTAGTTTTTTTTCAGCAATAACATAGCTCAGATTTTGGTGATTGATGATATGCAAATTGAAAATTTTGCCGGGTTTCCACAATCACCCTGCCGGGTGTATTATTGAATGGCCGCCACAGGTTACTATGGCGGCCATCTTAAATGACCTACCTGCTAATAATTAAAGGCTTCATCCTATTTCCTTTTACTGGTCACAGTTATTGTTCCATTGGTTACTGAAGGTGGTGCCGTGAGTAACCCGATACGTCAGTTTTACCAACCATATCATAATAATAGCCACAAACGCAGCCGAAACGGGCAGGGAGCGATCAACATGAATATGAGAGCAGGAAAAATCGGTGGCACTATTACCAGCTATTACCGGCCGGGCTTTTCGATTCAGTTGATGGTGTAAAATGATAATTGCAATGAATCAACTACTTTGCTTTTAGTTTTTCAATTTCCTGCACAAGTGTTTTTATTTGTTCCTGCATAGCAATGATTTTACTTTCCTGCTCCTGCAAACCTTTTACGGCAAGCACAGTAAAATATTGGTATTTGATGCCAAGACTTGTGGTTCCATCTTTTTGCACAATTTCTGATACGGCATCGGGAAATATCTTTTGTACATCCTGCGCTATAAAACCGGTGCTCATTTTATCGGTGGGGCTATTGTCAGTATAATGATATTGCATTGGCTGCAATTGAAGAAGACCAGGTAAAATGTCGGCCTGTGGTACCATATCTTTTTTATACCGCCTGTCGCTGACCATTACATAAGCCCCATCTGCAGGTGAAAAATTCCCTTTATTCACTCCATTGTAATAGTAAGCCAGTGTGGAGTTGGAGGCTTCTGTAACGTAAAAAT
>CAYVLT010000494.1:0-1804 GCA_964452405.1 uncultured Ferruginibacter sp. | reverse complement strand
CAGGGCATCCGCATATTCACATTGTAAGCTCCACCATTAAAGCCGATGGCAGCAGGATTAACACTCATAACATTGGCAGAAACCAAAGTGAAAAAGCAAGAAAGGAAATAGAACAGGCTTATGGCTTGGTAAAAGCAGAAAAGCAAACGAAATTAAGAAACCCAAGTATTAAAGCAGTTGATGCAGAAAAAGTAATTTATGGAAAGGATGAAACCAAGCGAAGCATATCCAATGTGGTGGGTGCAGTATTCAGCAGTTACAAGTTTTGTTCGTTGCCCGAATTTAATGCTGCACTCAAACAGTTTAATGTAGTTGCAGACAGAGGAAAAGAGGAAGGCCGAATTTACAAAAACCGTGGATTGGTTTACCGCATTTTGGATGCCAGTGGAAATAAAGCAGGTGTTCCAATCAAAGCAAGTTCTATTTCCTGCAAACCAATCTTAGATAATCTGGAAAAGAAATTTTTCGCCAATGAAACGCAGAAAGAAAACCTGAAACAATTTGTAAAAGTTAAGCTTGATGAATGCCTTGCCAAATCACCTGCAACAATAAAAGAATTTATGGAACAGTTGAGGCAAAAAAGCATCTATACAGTTTTACGACAAAATGCTGAAGGCAGGTTGTACGGAATCACTTTTGTTGACAACCAAAACAAAGTTGTTTTTAATGGCAGCGATTTAGGTAAAGGTTATAGTGCTGCTGCTTTGCAAAGCAGGTTAGCAACAGGCAATGAAATATTCCTAACACAAGATGAAACAAAGGGCGGCAGTTCCGGTGGTAGTGTTAAAAAGGAAATAGAGCAGCAAAAACAACAGGATAAAACAATTCCGGGTGCTTCTAAAAATGATAGTCCATTAGATGTATTGCTTTCTGCCAAAGAGCAATATGAGAACACACCTTACAGCCTGCTTAAAAAGAAACGGAAAAAGAAGAAACCAAATTTGTAAAATGTAAAACAATGTTATGTCACATACAGGGGAGAATGAACAGGGGCTTCGGAAGATAGTTGACTTGACAAGATTTGCCAGCATCTTTATTTTGCTGCTGCATTTTTATTATTACCTCTATGTAGCGTTTGAACAATGGGAAATTAAATCAACCATAACCGACAGGTTGCTGAAAAATATTTCCAACACTGGTTTGTTCCATAATCAGCTCACATCAAAGTTTATGGCATTGGGGCTGCTGGTTATTTCATTGTTTGGCGCACAGGGCAAAAAAGATGAAAAAATAAACTGGAGAAGCATCACGGCTTATCTGATAATTGGATTGTTACTCTATTTCTCAAGCCAGTTATTTTTCAAATTGCAGTACGATGTGCAGACGGTTGCTATAGTTTACATCACTGCCACCAGTATTGGTTTTTTACTGATACTGGCAGGCGGTAATTTACTCAGCCGTTTAATCAAATTAAATTTGGGTGATGATGTGTTCAATTCTCTCAATGAAACTTTTCCGCAGGAAGAACGGTTAATCAGTAATGAATATTCCATCAACCTGCCAGCCCGTTACAACCTTAAAGGCAGGCTTAGAAAAAGCTGGATAAATATCATCAACCCATTCAGGGGTTTGGTGGTGATTGGAAGCCCCGGCGCAGGTAAAAGCTGGTTTGTTATCCAACATGTAATCAAGCAGCATATTGAAAAAGGCTTTGCCATGTTCGTTTACGATTTTAAATTTGATGACCTGAGTAAGATTGTTTACAACTGGCTGCAGCAAAACAAACACAACTATTCCGTTAAGCCATCTTTCTATGTTATCAACTTTGATAACCTTTCTGTATCGCACCGCTGCAATCCGCTTG
>CAYVLT010000493.1:0-1819 GCA_964452405.1 uncultured Ferruginibacter sp. | reverse complement strand
CTGATTGCCTGCAGGTAATTCCTGATGCCCAGTTGATCCACCACCACATCTATCAAACTCATAGGTGAGGAAGAAGCCAACCCGATCTTAAACCGGCGGCTGATGAAAAAATTGAAAATATGCTGCAGTCCCTGCATCGGTTTGCCCTTGGTCTGTACCTTTTTAATCACCAGCTCCACAATTTCGCTGGTTGCCTTTTCGGCATGCTGTAATGAAATATTGTTTTTCCCAAACCACCACGATACAAATTCCTTCACCCGCATACCGGTGGTGGTGGCATATTGTTCCTTCGATATCCGCAAACCATGGTTGCTGAATACTTCAGCGGCGGCCTCATTCCAAAGCGGTTCTGAGTCGATGAGCAAGCCGTCCATATCAAATATTACCGTGTTTAACTGCATGGCCACAAATATATTTGTTTCTCTCAACAGCAGGTGAGGTGAAATGTTTTCCTGTGAATCCTGCTGGTGTATTTGCGTATATTGTGAGCAGATTGCAGAAAAAAAATTGTTATGCCGGGTTTTTTTGAAAAGCTGAAGGAAACAAAACTTGTAAAAGGAACTGTATATGCACTGGTGGGCGCCTTGTCGTACCCCGGACTTACCATCGCCAACCGGTTACAGGTAACGGGAATGGATAAACTACATCAACTCCCGAAAAACAATGTGCTCTTTGTAAGCAACCATCAAACCTATTTCGCAGATGTGATAACGTTCCTGCATATTTTTTGTGCAGTGAGCTGGAGAAAAAAGAATGGACTGGGCGTCCCGTTTTACCTGCTGTGGCCTTTTACCCGGGTAAAATACGTGGCCGCTGAAGAAACAATGAAGAGTAGTTTCATCAGCAAGCTGTTCACCCTTGCAGGCGCCCTTACTGTAAAGCGCACCTGGCGGGCAGAGGGCAAAGAAGTACGTCGCAGCCTCGACCCCAGCGATACCCGCAAAATTGAGCGGGCACTCCGGAACAACTGGGTAATCACTTTTCCGCAGGGAACCACCAAGCCCTTTGCTCCCGGCCGCAAAGGAACCGCCTTTATTATTAAACAACATCAGCCGGTAGTGGTGCCCGTAGTGATCAGGGGGTTCTGGCGGGCATTCAATAAAAAAGGGTTGAAGTTTAAAAAGAAAGGCTCCCTGCTATCGGTAACTTTTAAAGATCCGATGGTGATCGACTACAACGACAGTTCGGAAAAAATCCTGGAGCAGGTGATGGATGCCATTGAGCAAAGCAAAAGATTTATGCTGAAGGGCAGGCACCACCTGTTGAATGCCCTCGATAAATGACATGCCGGTAAAACAGTTACAATACTGTTTAGAAAATGCCTGGTAAAATTTCATCCATGAAAAAAGCCCTGGAAAAATATATGCTTCTTCTGCCGGTGGTTTTGCTGCTGGGTTCCGGATGCAAAAAAAGTACTGCCACGCTTTCCCCGGAACGAAGTTTTTATATGGGCGTTACTCCCTGGCCTGCCGATTTCACGGCTACTGATGTAGCTGCCGCTTATGCATTCATCAACACCCATTGCGACCTGGTGTCGCATCATTTCGATGAAGGTATTCCTTACGAGGAGGCCTACACGAATTCGGGCTGGCCGCAGGCATTGGAAGATGATATCAATACCCGCAAAACCAACACAACTGCCGGTATTAAAATTTTATTAAGTTCCGCAGCACTCAGTATCAACCGCCATAGCAAAGCACCATATTCAAGGTATTCCCAAACTATCGCTGACAATGTAAAAAGCAGTTGGGAACAGTTGCCTTTTGATGATCCTAAAGTAGTGACGGCCTATTGCAATTATATCATTCACCTGGCAGCT
>CAYVLT010000492.1:0-1867 GCA_964452405.1 uncultured Ferruginibacter sp. | reverse complement strand
AACGCTCAGGATCTTTTTCAAGCCATGTATATTATTGTTGGCCTGTTCCATTGGACAAGTTACGAGGCGTTCTATATCCGTTGCCCCGAAAGAAGGCGCTACTGTTATTACCTGCACCTGGTTATTGGTGATATCGGGTACCGCATCAATGGGCAATTTGGTAACCTGGTAGGCGCCATATCCCACCAGCACCAACATCATCAGCCCCACCAGCAGTTTGTGTTTAATAGCAAACCCAATTATTTTATTCAGCATGATTTTATCCTGTTAAATGGTGATCATTGTCCGCATGCAAGCATGGCGGCGTTTCACGCTGTACAATACTGCGTGCTCAAAAAATATGATCAACAGGATTTGGGAGGTTGCCAGATGTTGGCGAAAAAAGAAGAGTTTACAAAGACATCATCCGGGAAATGCAATGATGGCTGGCTTTTGTGGATGGGTGTGCGTGTTGACAGGATGCTGGCACAGGGAATGCGGTCAACTGTTACCTGCAGGCTGCAATTGTCGTGTGTTTTAAACGGCAGTTGCATGTCTTTCGCATAATCAGCATCTTTCTGATCGCCGTTGGCATAGTGCATCCTGAGAAAGCCAATGAGTGTGAGGCTTGAATCTTTTTGCCGGTGTTCTTTAAAATGTTGAATGAAGGCGGGGAGTTTGAGCAACTGGCTCATTTCTGTTGTGGAAAACAGGTAAGTGAAAAAGAATAGTATGGCTATAAATTTTTTCAACCGGCCGAAGGTACAAAAAATAGTTATAAGAACCGGCACCTGGTGATGCGATGGCAAAAACAGCGCATGAAACCGGTGCAGCAGCAAAAAGCTAATCCTGGAAATGAAGGAAAATGTTATTGAAGTAATTGTTCCAGCTTTCTTTCCAATGCAGGCCCACGAAGGTTTTTGGCGATCACCTTTCCATCCGGACCGATCAGGAAGTTTTGGGGAATGCTGGCAATTTTAAATTGCTGTGCCACGGCGTTGCTCCAGCCCTGCAGATCGCTTACGTGGTTCCAGGTAAGACCATCCTGGCTGATGGCTTCTAACCAGGCCGGTTTGGCTTTGTCGAGCGATACGCCCAATACCGTAAAGTTTTTGTCTTTATACTTTTGGTAACTGGCCACAACATTTGGGTTTTCCTGCCTGCACGGCCGGCACCAGCTTGCCCAGAAATCAACCAATACATATTTACCCCGCAGCGATGAAAGTGACAAAGGATTACCGGCAGTGTCAGGCTGGGTGAAATCTTCAAGTATGGATCCTATCCCGTTGCGTTTGTTGTCCTCGATTAATTTACCGATATAATTTCCCATGTCGGTATTACGCACAGCGGGGTCAAGCGTTGAGAAGAGTTGTTCTGCTCTCATCACGTCATCGGACAGTTGCGTATAGCGGATCACGGCCAACGGGGTGATATAAGAGTGCGGATTTTCGTCAATGAATTTCGTGACGGCCGCTTTAGCCGCCTCAATCGTTTTTTCATCATTGGGTGCATTTTCACCAAAATATGCCTGGTAAGGTGCCAGGGTGTTACTCAGTTTCACAAAATCATTGTGGGAAGAAGAGCCTGAAACGATCGCCCGGTCGAGCAGTTCCTTATTGCCGGAAACCCGCACATCACTGTTATCTAAAAATATCGTGAGATAGGGAGGTTTTTGATCTACGATGAGAATTTTAAAAGAAGGTTTGTCAAGTTTACCGGTAAATACGAATTGATTTTGCCTGATCTCTGCCTGTTGTTCCACGGCACCTGTTTGCCCGTTGAGCAACGACATTTTTGTTCCATCCGCAAAACCGGTTACTTCTCCATTGATGATGTATCCACCGGCAGGCTTTGCCGGTTGTGAGGAAGTAATGGTAGCTTTTTCAAC
>CAYVLT010000491.1:0-1918 GCA_964452405.1 uncultured Ferruginibacter sp. | reverse complement strand
GCCCCGTTCACATAATTGGAAGCGGGACGAAAACGACCGCCCATATTCATCACACCTTCCTTTACCTGGAAGGACAAGCCCTGGTATTTGAATGGATTTTTGGTGTTGATGAGGATGGTTCCGTTCATACCACCGGGGCCGTACAAGGCGGAAGAGGCACCAGGCAAGAGTTCCACATTGTCCACATCAAGCTCACTCACACCAATAAAACTACCCACGGAAAAATTTAAACCGGGCGCCTGGTTGTCCATTCCATCCACTATCTGGTTTACCCTTGCATTACCACTCCCACTGAAACCGCGGGTGGTAGGCGTTTTAAAAGTGAGGGAGGATGAAACAATATCCACGCCTTTCAAATTGCTGATCACATCGTAATAAGTTGCCGAAGGGGAATTGCGGATGGTGGCGGTGCTGATCCTTTCAATCGACACCGGAGACTCCATGATCTTCTGCGAGGTTTTGGTGGCAGAGATCACCACTTCCTGTCCTAATACATTGGTGGGAACAAAGGACACTTTTACAGGTTTCGAAGCATCGCTCACGGTTACTTCCTTCATCTCATAACCAACAGATGAAAACAGGAGGGTGACGGGTAATTTGTCGACATTAATTTTAAAATTTCCTTTATCGTCGGTATAGGTGCCGATGTTCGTTCCTTTAATGGAAACAGACACAGCCGCGATGTTTTCCCTGGTGGTGCCGTTTTCCACGGTACCGGAAACAGCAGTCTGTGCCGTGGCCGCAATCGTTAGCAGGTTAGCCAACAACAAAGCCACGAGGTAGCTTTTAATTTTTCTCATACAGCAATTTTTAGAGGTTAATTTACGGCAAAATAGGGAAACTTATTACTTCGTAGAAATTTAATTTATACCGGTTTGTTGAAATATAAACGACGTTGTTTACTGCTGTTAAAGAGGATGCCATTAATTTAGCTGCATGAAAACAAGCTTTCAATTTCCAGGTCAAACCGGATTCTACAGCGGCAAGGTAAGAGACGTGTACAGTATCTCCAGCCGTTGGTTGCTGATGATCGCCAGCGACCGTATTTCTGCTTTTGATGTGGTGCTTCCACGACCCATTCCTTTTAAAGGACAGGTTTTAAATCAAATTGCTGCATATATGCTGGATGCCACCAGGGATATATGCCCGAATTGGCTGTTGAGCACACCTACCAGCAACAGCAGTATCGGCTATCGTTGCGAACCTTTCAAAGTTGAAATGGTGATCAGGGGCAATCTCACCGGTCATGCATGGCGCACGTACAGCAGCGGCAAACGGATATTGTGTGGCGTGGAAATGCCCGAAGGGTTGAAAGAGAATGATTATTTCCCGGTTCCGATCATCACGCCCAGCACCAAGGCATCTGCCGGGCATGATGAAGACATCAGCCGGGAAGAGATCATCCGCCAACAGATCGTGAGCGAAGCAGACTATACCCGTTTGGAACAATACAGCCGCCAGTTATTTGAAAGAGGCAAAGAACTGGCTGCCCGCCAGGGATTGATACTGGTGGATACCAAATATGAATTTGGAAAAATCGGCGATACCATTTACCTGATGGATGAGATACATACTCCTGACTCGTCAAGGTATTTTTATGCAGACGGATACGAAGAGCGGCAACTTGCAGGTGAGCGGCAAAAACAACTCAGTAAAGAGTTTGTGAGAGAATGGCTGATCGAAAATAATTTTATGGGAAAAGAAGGGCAAACAGTGCCTGCCATGAGCGATGAATGGATTTCGACTATCAGTAACCGTTATATTGAATTATATGAGCAGGTGATCGGCAAAAAATTTGAACCGGTGGCATACAGCGACACTGAATTGTATGATCATATTAAAACGGCCTTGGAAAAACTGCCGCACTAAATAAAGTTGAAATTGATGTATTTCATAAAAGGCAATAACAATTCTCTCC
>CAYVLT010000490.1:0-1944 GCA_964452405.1 uncultured Ferruginibacter sp. | reverse complement strand
AAACTCAACGGGGCCGGTGGGTGCCGTACTGGTGGTACACGAAAACCGTGGATTGAATCCCTATATTGAAGACGTTGCCCGGCGGGTGGCTGCGGCTGGTTTTATCGCATTGGCCCCGGATGCCCTTACGCCGCTCGGTGGATATCCCGGCAATGATGATGAAGGAAGAACACTGCAGGCCAAACGCGACCGCAATGAAATGCTTGAAGATTTTATAGCAGGTTATGAATACCTGGTAAAACAGCCGGGATGCAATGGGAAAGCCGGCGTGGTGGGGTTTTGTTTTGGAGGATGGATCACTAACATGATGGCAGTGCGGCTCCCTGCCCTTTCGGCCGCCGTTCCTTTTTATGGCGCCCAACCTGCTGCAGAAGAAGTGAAACGAATACAGGCACCGCTGTTACTGCATTATGCAGCACTCGACAAACATGTGAACGAAGGATGGCCTGCTTACGAAGCAGCCCTGAAGGCCAACGAAAAAAAATACACCGCTTATGTGTATCCCGGCGTGAATCATGGTTTCCACAACGATACCACACCCCGGTATGATAAGGAGGCAGCCACACTTGCCTGGCAGCGGACGATCACATTTTTTAATGAAACACTTCAATAACACCTGGTAAACCACCCGGTATAACGTGAACGCCTGTACGAATACTTCGCCGGGCCCGGGTGCCCGGAATCACAGTGGAATAAGTTGGTGCTGACCGGCCTGCTTCATATCCACCAGGCCCTGCAGGGTACACACCAGTGTACATGCCATCCTGCCTGCTGTCAAGTTTTAATTGGCCCGGCGGGTCATAACCCCTATTTTTATTCCCTCAATTTTTTAATATGAAATACCAGTTACAGGGAATCATCCTGGCCACCTTATTAGCGGTTGCCAGCAGCTCATGCAATAACAATGGCGCTACCGGCAAACAGGCGGGTGACAGCACCGCGATCGCCGGCACGGAAGCGGGATACGACAGCAGCTTTACCATTGCCGCGGATTCTTTCGCCGACCTCCAGTTGCTGCGTTACCAGGTACCGGGCTTCGCCCAATTGAGCCTGCAGCAAAAACAACTGGCCTATTATTTATACCAGGCAGCTCTTTGCGGAAGAGATATCATCTACGATCAACGGAGTAAATACGGGCTTCTCCTGCGCAAAACCCTCGAAACGGTATATGGAACTTATAAAGGTGACAAGTCTGGTCCTGATTGGAAAAGTTTTGAAGACTACTGCGGCCGTTTTTGGTTCAGCAATGGCAACTATCATCATTACTCCGGCGAAAAATTTATCCCGGCCTGTTCATTCCAATATTTTACTTCAATCGTTCACAACAGTGATACAGCGGCACTCCCCAAGGCGGCAGGTGAAACCGTTGATGCGTTTTTACAACGCATTCAACCACAGTTGTACGATCTCAAAACCAATCCCAAACTGGTTGACCTGAGACCGGGTATTGACAACGTGGTGAACTCTGCGGTGAATTATTACGAAGGTGTAACCCAAAAGGAAGCTGAGGATTTTTATGCGCAGAAAGATACCAGGGGTAAGGCACCTTCCTGGGGCTTAAACAGCAAGCTGGTAAAAGAGAATGGCCAGGTGGTGGAAAAAGTCTGGAAAGTAGGTGGCATGTATTCAGCCGCTATTGAGAAGATCGTGGGCTGGCTCGAAAAAGCCATTACCGTGGCGGAAAACGATCAACAGAAAAAAGCGTTGCAGTTGCTGGTGCAGTATTACAAAACCGGCGACCTCGCCACTTTTGATGAATACAGCATTGCCTGGGTGAAAGATGTAAACAGCAGGCTGGATGTGGTGAACGGTTTCATTGAATCCTACCGCGATCCTGAAAATAAAAAGGGAAGTTTTGAAAGCGTGGTCAGTATGAAAGACATGGAATCTACGAAGCGCATCAATGCCATATCACAGCAGGCACAGTGGTTTGAAGATAATTCT
>CAYVLT010000489.1:0-1949 GCA_964452405.1 uncultured Ferruginibacter sp. | reverse complement strand
ACAGGCCCATACTGGGTTTCGAATTCATAAATAGGAAGGTCGGGTAAGATCAACCCGTCGATACCCGCCGCTGCGGCGGCTGCACAAAATTTTTCGAAGCCAAATTGCAGCACCGGGTTCATGTAGCCCATCAATATAACAGGAATGGATACCTGTTTTCTGAACCCCTCGAGTTGCTGAAACAATTTGTCAATGCTGATACCGTTGGCCAATGCCTGCATATTGCTTTGCTGTATCACCGGGCCATCAGCTAGCGGGTCGCTGTAAGGCATGCCGATCTCAATAATGTCTGCGCCATATTCCTGCAATGCCTTCATCACAGGCAGGGTTGATTGCAGCCCGGGATAGCCTGCTGTACAATACACATTCAGGATCCGTTTTTTCTTTGTTTCAAAAACTCTTTGCAGCCTGCTCATATCATCTGTTGCGTTTGGTTGTTACCGGTTTTGAAACCGGTGTGGCGTTATCATTACCAGCTTACTGAACATCCAGTAGTTGCTCGCTTCCCACTTTTATTTCTTTACCATCCAGGAAAATATGGTGGTAGGCGGGGTTGGCGTCAATATCCAGGGTGATTTCAAAAGCTGCTTTGGGTCCTTTTGTTAACGGGAAATCAACCAGGATACTATCACCCTGTCGGCTCACCGTATAATTTTTTCCGTCGAAGCCGGCGTCGAGGCAGGCTTCAAACTGGTATCTTTCCCCGGCCACATTGCTCAGCATCTTAACGGGCTTTTCTGTGTCGGTGCAGTCGCCCTTTTTGCTGTACACAAGTTCGTGGTTGATGAACGATTTGTCTGAACAGGAATAACAGGTGGTTGCCACAAGGAGTAAAAGAGTGTATCTCATAGTTAAATATATTTCATGTAGGTTGCCAGGTCCTTGTCTCCCCTCCCGCTCAGGCAGATCACCACTACATCCTTTTCACTGAAACTGATCTTGCCCAACACTGAAAATGCATGGGCTGTTTCCAGGGCGGGTATAATACCTTCGAGCCTGCTTACTTCAAATGCGGCCTGCAGCGCTTCTTCATCCGTGGCGCTTAAAAACCTTGCCCGGCCACTGTTGTACAAATGTGCATGCAGGGGGCCGATGCCAGGGTAATCGAGCCCGGCTGAAATGCTGTGTGGTTCTATCACCTGTCCATCTGCCGTTTGCATCAACAGGCTTTTGCTGCCATGCAAAATACCTGGCGTTCCTAATTGGGTGGTGGCGGCGCTCATACCGCTGTTGATACCACAGCCGGCAGCTTCAACGGCCAGCAATTTAACCTCTTGGTTGTTTAAAAAATGATAAAATGCGCCGGCTGCATTACTGCCTCCTCCCACGCAGGCAATTACATAAGTGGGCAATTCGTTACCGGTATGCAGCAGCAGTTGTTTTTTTATCTCTTCGCTGATCACGCTTTGAAACCTGGCTACCATATCCGGATAAGGATGTGGCCCCACCACGCTTCCAATGATGTAATGCGTATCAACCGGGTTATTGATCCAGTCCCGGATCGCTTCGTTGGTGGCGTCTTTCAGTGTTTTGCTGCCACTGGTGGCGGGTACTACCGATGCTCCCAGCATTTTCATTCTCGCCACATTGGGCGCCTGGCGTTCAATGTCTTTTTCCCCCATGTACACCACGCATTCCATTCCTTTTAATGCGCAAACAGTAGCGGTGGCAACTCCATGCTGACCTGCGCCGGTTTCGGCAATGATGCGTTTTTTCCCAAGGCGTTTGGCGAGCAGTATCTGGCCAATGGTGTTGTTGATTTTGTGGGCGCCGGTATGGCAAAGGTCTTCCCGCTTCAGGTACACCGGTACACCATATTTTTCACTGAGTCGCTCAGCCAAAAATAAAGGTGTGGGCCGGCCCACATAATCAGTGAGTAATTGTTGAAACTCCTACTGAAAATTACTGTCCTGCATGATGGACAGGTATTGTTCCTGCAGTTCCTTTAC
>CAYVLT010000488.1:0-1993 GCA_964452405.1 uncultured Ferruginibacter sp. | reverse complement strand
CAAGAAATTCCTGAACACATTTCAAAACAGGAGCCCGGATAAAAAAAGTATGATGGTGCTGAAGATATTTGAAAAAGTGGTGACGAATTTCCTCGACTTCCTGAAAGAGATCAACCAGCGAAGAAACCTGCTGGAACAGAAATTATATGATTCAAACCGGAATGCCGAATTACTGGAACTGGTGCGGATTCAGAAAAGCCTGGTGTATTTCATCACCGCCCTGCGGAGCAATGAATTATTGATGATGAAAATTGCCCGCACCAATTTTTTACAGTTGAATGAAGATGAAAAAGAGTTTTTAGATGACCTGATCGTTGAAACAAGCCAGGCGCTGGAGATGGCGAATACCTATACCAATATTTTAAGCAGCACGCTGGATGCTTTCGCCAGCATTATTTCCAACAACCTGAATGCGGTGATGAAAAGGTTGACATCCATCACCATCATTTTGTCGCTGCCGGCGCTTGTAACCAGCATTTACGGCATGAACGTGGAGTTGCCTTACATGCACTCACCGCACGCCTTTTATGTACCGGTGATCCTGTCACTGATCTTATCAGTGTTGATCAGCGCTTATTTCATGAAGAAAAAATGGTTTTAGTGTAACCGTTACGGTTTGTTTGTAACCACTACCTTCGTAAGTGCAGCAGCGTAAAAAGAAAATCACATGATCACAGTAAGGGTGTATGGCATATTTATCAACGAACAACAGCAGGTGCTGGTAAGCGATGAATATATCCGCGGAAATTATTATACAAAATTTCCCGGCGGCGGATTGGAACTGGGTGAAGGTACCCGCGATTGCCTGAAAAGGGAATTCATGGAGGAGATGAACCTGCGGGTGGAAGTGGGCGACCACGTGTACACAACGGATATTTACCAGCAAAGCGCTTTCAACAATGCCCAACAGATACTCTCCATCTATTACACGGCGGTGGCGCTGGAGCCCGTCCGTGTGCCATTACGCCAACAGCCATTCGACTTTGATGAAATACAACTGAAGCGTTATGAAACAACCCAACAAATAGAAACTTTCCGTTTCATCGACCTCAACGATTTTTCAGTTGACTCCATGACATTGCCGCTGGATAAAATCGCTGCCGGAATTATCTTACAATCTTTATTGACATGAACGACACCCATTTTTTCGACGAACCCATCGTGTTGGAGGATGAATTGGTACGGCTGGAGCCGCTGGAAGAAAAGCATTTCAAACTCTTGCTGCCGATTGCGCTGCAAACGGAGATATGGCAGTTCACCACCGCCACGATCAACAATGAGGCCGACTTCAGGAAATACTTCGATACCGCACTCGAAGAAAAGCAGCAACACAAAGCTTATCCTTTTGCCATTTACAACAAGCAGCTCAATGAATATGCGGGCTCCACCCGCTTCGGCAATATCGAATTCAAACACAAAAAGCTGGAGATCGGCTGGACCTGGATCGCACCTGAACTGCAAGGCACCGGGTTCAACAAACATTGCAAGTTTCTATTGCTGCAATACTGCTTTCAAAATTTGTTACTCAACCGGGTCGAATTAAAAACAAGTTCTCTCAACCTGAAATCGCAAAAAGCGATGCTGAAGATCGGCGCAGTAAAGGAAGGTGTATTTCGTAAAAATATTATCAACGACGACGGGTCATTGAGGGACTCGGTTTATTTCAGTTTCATCGTGGATGAATGGGAAGCTACCCGCAATAAAATTTTCAGTGAATTTTTATAAAGCACCAACCTTCGCCCGCAGCGTTACCATCGTGTAAGGCATAAGTACAAAAATATCTATCAGCCAATAAGCCGGATTCTGTAATTCATTAACCAACCGGTATTACCGGCAGTTAAAAAACGGCCATCATTTATCTGGCCCCTGCATTACTGCAGGGATCTTGCTGCCTACCCTTCAACGTATCCTTTGCAGGAATTGGAACGGGCCGCTCTCAACGTTGATTTACGTGGCATTACAGCACACAAGGTTTACCCGCTTTTTACATTGC
>CAYVLT010000487.1:0-2000 GCA_964452405.1 uncultured Ferruginibacter sp. | reverse complement strand
TACAATGATCGCCAGGCCCACGCTCACTTCTGCCGCTGCCACCACCATGATGAAAAATACAAATACCTGTGCATCGCTGGCAAGCCGCGGAAAATCGAGCCCCAGCACCAGGTTGTGCATTTTTGAAAATGCCACCAGCAGCAGGTTGGCAGCGTTCAGCATCAGTTCAACACACATAAAAATGATGATCGCGTTGCGGCGGGTAAGCACACCCACCACCCCGATACTGAACAGTGCAACGGATAAAACGATATAATAATTTATTGGCATGGTAAAATCAGTTCTGGTTTACTGGTGGGCTTCTTTTTCTTTTTTTGAAATCACTACGGCCCCGATCATCGCACTCAAAAACAACACACTGCTTAATTCAAACGGAAAAACGTAATCGGTGAAAAGTGTTTTGCCCAGGTTATTGATAAGGCCCACATCGCCTGCTTTGAGTTGGGTAAGCTGGTGTACCGTATCACTCTTTCTCAATGCGGCCACCACCAGCAACAACAGGCTGGAGCCCGCTATCACCCCGGCAAACATCAGGTACTTGCTTTTATGTGGCGGTTCCGTATCTGCATTCAGGTTCATCAGCATCACCACGAAAAGAAACAATACCATGATGGCGCCGGCATATACAATAATGTTTACGATGGCAAGAAATTGTGCATTCAGTAAAATGTAATGACCCGAGATGGCAAAGAAGGTAATGATAAGATATAAAATACTGTGAACCGGGTTTCTGCTGGCCACCACCATTAATGCTCCACCTACTGCCAGGAAACTTAAAAACCAGAATAAGATTTGTGTAACACTCATTTTATATCAAGAATTTCAAATAATAGAATTTAACCCTAACCGTTCCCGTTATTTCTTCACCGTTACCCGGCCACCCTTCGCTTTTGCGTAAGCTTCCGGTTCTGTTTTCGGGTCAGGAATCAACAGGTCGTTTTTACCATAAATAAAACCCTTGCGCTGGTAGTTGGCCGGGGCAAAAGTTTCACTTAAATAGATGGCGTCTTTCGGACAGGCTTCTTCGCACAATCCGCAAAAAATACAGCGCAGCATATTGATCTCGTACTTCGCTGCATATTTTTCCTCGCGGTATAACTGCTCTTCGCCGGGTTTGCGTTCTGCCGCTTCCATCGTGATGGCCTCGGCCGGGCAGGCCACCGCACACAACCCGCAGGCAGTGCAATTTTCTCTTCCTTCCTCATCCCTGTTTAAAATATGAAGACCCCGGAACACCGGGCTGAAAGGCCTCGTTTTTTCAGGATAATTAATGGTGGGCCTTTTTTTAAACATGTGACCAAAAGTGATCGTCATACCTTTGAAAATTGCCGGCAGGTAAGCCTTCTCCAGCAGGTTCATCGGGCGGCGGTCAACGTGTTTGGCTCGGTTCGTTAATAATTGCATGCTATATTTTTTACTGCAACGCAAAAGTTGCACAAAGATATTTGTATTAGTTAAAAATGCCAGCCGTTTTGTTTCAGCAACACCAGCGCCCCGGTGAGCAACATGTTGAACAATGCCAGCGGTATCAATATTTTCCAACCCAGGTTCATCAACTGGTCATAACGGAAACGCGGGATCGTCCAGCGTACCCACATGAACAGGAACAAAAAGAACACGATCTTCGCAAACAGCATTCCCACATGTATCAGCGCCATCCAGTTGGTACCAACAGACTCCAGCAAATGAGCATCATTCACAAAGGGAATATCATAGCCACCAAAGAACAGGCTTGAAATAACCGCACTGCTGATGAACATGTTAATGTATTCGGCAAAGAGATAAAAACCAAGCTTCATCGAAGAGTATTCGGTATGGTATCCGCCGATCAACTCGTTCTCTGCTTCGGGCAAATCAAAAGGCGTACGGTTACATTCGGCAAACACACAAATTAAAAATATAAGAAAGCCAAGTGGCTGCTTGATCACGTTCCAGGTTTGATCGGCCTGGTTTTCCACCATTGTTTTTAAACTGGGCGAGCCGGTCACCAGCAGCAGGGC
>CAYVLT010000486.1:0-2007 GCA_964452405.1 uncultured Ferruginibacter sp. | reverse complement strand
GCATTACAAAGTGCCGAAGAACAGATCACAAAAGCAACAAATCTATCTAACTCCATTATCAACAGTTTACCCGGGATTTTTTACCTGTATGATACCAGCGGACGGTTTTTACGTTGGAACACCAATTTTGAATTGGTAAGTGGTTACAGTGGAGATGAGATCAGTAATATGCATCCATTGGATTTTTTTAACGAATCAGAAAAAGTTTTACTAACAGAAAAAATCGCGAATGTGTTTGTTGCTGGTGAAGATCATGTACAGGCAGATTTCCTTACAAAATCAAAAGAAAGCATACCGTACTATTTTACAGGCAAGGCCATCGACTATGAAGGACAGCAATGCCTGATGGGCGTTGGTATTGATTTTTCTGAAAGGATCAGTGCGCAGGCAGCGGTGGAACAATCTGCTGAAAAACTACAGCAGCTAACCGCTCACCTGCAGGAGATCAGGGAACTGGAACGCAAGCGCATCGGCCGGGAAATTCACGACGAATTGGGGCAACAGATCACTGCTATCAAAATGGATGTATCCTGGATCGATAAAAAAATGCCGGAAGATTACCCGCTGCTGAAAGAGAAACTGAAAAATATTATCAGCCTGTTGAATGGCAGCAACCAATCGATACGCCGCATACTGAGTGAGTTGAGGCCCACCATACTGGATGATTATGGCCTGGTGGAATCCATGGATTGGCTGGGCAAACAGTTTACTGATAATACAACTATTCCCGTTCATTTTGAAGTAAAAGGCAATACACAACATTTACCTGACCAGGTGGTAACCTGTATCTTCCGCATTTACCAGGAAACACTTACCAATATCACCAAGTATGCGCAGGCAGGTAATGTAATCACGAAACTCACTGCAGATGCGGATCACATTGCATTGCATATAGCTGATGATGGCGCCGGATTTGATCCATCAGCGGTATCAACAAAAAAATCTTTTGGAATTTTAGGAATGAAAGAAAGAGTACTTTCGCTCAAAGGAAAATTTACCCTAACTTCCCAACCGGGAAAAGGAACCCGCATAGATATCTTTATACCATTAAATTTGTCTGCAACCAACTAACCAGCTTATGAATATTTCGAGAATAATTTTAGCCGACGACCACAGCTTTATAAGACTTGGATTGATACAGATATTGAAAGATGAATTTCCCACTGCTCACATAAAAGAAGTTAGTGATGGAGAAACGCTGGTGAAAGAAGTGATCCGCAATGATTGGGACCTGGTGATCTCTGACCTTGATATGCAGGGCAGGAGCGGGTTAGAAGCTCTTGAACAGATCAAAGCCATTAAACCGGATATACCCGTATTGATTCTCAGCATTTATCCTGAAGACCTCTATGCAGTGCGGGTTTTAAAGGCTGGCGCTTCGGGCTACCTCAATAAGAATTCAGCTCCTGAAGAACTGATTGTTGCCATCCGCAGAATTTCTCTTGGTAAAAAATACATCACCGCTGAAATCGCTGAAAAGCTTATCGATAATAAATATGATGGCAAACCACATGAATCATTGTCGAACCGGGAATTTGAAATATTCAAATTACTTGCCACCGGTAAAACACTCAGCCAGATTTCTGAAATGTTATCACTGGCACTCTCTACAGTAAGCACGCACCGCAGTCATATCATGACCAAACTCGGCTTGTCCACCAATGCAGAACTTACCCGCTATGCAATCGTGCAGCACATTATCAACGATATAGATCTCTGATCTTTTTTCCATACAACCCAGTACCCGCAAGCCTTTCACGTTAACCTCCCGGTTAGTCAAGCCCGTTATTTTGTTTGATTTGTAGAAAGCATTCTACAGGCTGTAACCGCATGTTTCTATCATACAAGAATTCATAATACTATTTTTTAGGTTTTTTTTAGATTTTAGAAAGGTTTTGTGGTGAAAAGAATTATAATATCTTATAAGATCGGTTAATTAAATTTATTTAAAATAACTAAAGGACTAAAAGATTTTCTTTCTATGATAAGATTTATTTATCTTTTATA
>CAYVLT010000485.1:0-2023 GCA_964452405.1 uncultured Ferruginibacter sp. | reverse complement strand
ATAGAACTCAAACCCGGCAATTACTTGTATAAAATTGCTGTTTTTTACCCCGGTATTATAAGTGCAGGTATTTTGCCGGCGATACACCAAAAAACTTCTTAAACGTATTGGTAAAATGGCTGGGATCCGAAAAGCCATTAGTGTAAGCAATATCTTTTATCGTAGCATTTTCCGCTAACATTTTTTTTGACTTGCCCAGCCGGTACAGCAAAATATAGGCTTGCGGGCTTATACCTTTGGCTTTTTTGAATTCCCTGATGAAATGAAATTTACTCATGCAAAATTGCCTGGCAAGCCATTCTGCATCAATAACCCTGGTGTAATGCTCCTCAATTATTTCATCTATAATGCAGAACCGGTTGTTCCATAAAGTTTCAGCACAAGGCATTTCAGTATATTTTGCAAGAGACCGCAGGGATAGTTTCCAGTCATCCACTTTTGTAATTTCTGCCTCAAAAAGCAGGTGAAGGCTGTTGTATAAATTCTCATCGTAAATCACACGCTGCAATGCTGCAACAGTTTTGTTGTTGTTAAAATAGCGCAGCATATCTGGATTCAGGTAAATAGTTTTATAGCTGTACCCGGGTTTCTCAAGTGAATAATTACGGTGGACTTCATTTACCTGTGTTATACTGATGCTTCCAGCCGGGGCAATAAATTCCTGGCTGGTATTATTCAGTATTTCCGTGCCGTTGGTAATAAGCGAAACACAATAATGGTCATGAAAATGAAAAGGAAAATAATCATTCTCGTTCTCAGAAGAAAACAATTCTGTATTGTCAAAAGTATCAAGCCTTTTATATGCAAAAGAAGCCATTACAATTTTTTTGAGATTAGGAGTCCCTGATATTAAAAATACGGTTTAATTGTGACTTGACATTTCATATATCATTGTTTGCAAATTATAATTATAAAAATGTTCTTATTAAAAACTCACGAATATTATTAAGTCATGTATTAAAATCACACATTTTAAAAATATCAATCCCTTACTACGGTAGCGCTACCTCGTTTATTCCCAGAATACCTTCTTTGGAGGCATTTTTGCAGACTATACAACCGTGAGTTTGTAAAAATGTGAGCAATGTTTCAGAAAACAAAAAATATCGATACAGCCTTCCAGTATATCCGTTTCTTCAGCCTGGCGTTTTTACTTGCCTGTGTACTCGTTTCAGTTTTTATTGCTTACAAAAGCTATCAGCTTTCTTCACAATCACAAAACAAAGTTTTCATTTTGGCTAATGGCAAAGCACTGGAAGCTTATGCTGCTGACAGAAAAGATAACATACCTGTTGAAGCCAAAGACCATGTAAAAATGTTTCATCATTTCTTCTTTTCTCTTGACCCTGATGATAAAGTTATTCAGGCAAATATTACAAAGGCTTTGTACCTGGCAGACAATTCGGCAAAGCAACAGTATGACAACCTGAAAGAGAATGGCTACTACTCAAATCTTATCAGTGGCAATATCAGCCAGGAAATTACAATGGACAGCATCATCATTAATACAGATGTGTATCCATTTTATTTCAGGTATAAAGGAGAACAAAAAATTATTCGCCCCACAACAATTGTAACAAGAAGCTTGGTTACCGAAGGCTATTTAAGAAATGTATCCCGTAGTGATAATAATTCACATGGTTTTTTAATAGAAAAATGGCGGACGCTGGAGAATACTGACATCAACATTCAAAACAGGTAGTATGTGGTTGTTCAAAAAGAGAACGAAAGAGGTTCAGTCAGATGATAAAACTACCTTATCTGATAAAGTGGCTGGCAAAATTGCCGGTGTCGGCATTAAAGCACAACAGCTATTTGCAGAAAAAATGAACAGGATATTTATGAAAACAGATTTCAAACGATTAAAAATACTGCTGATATTTTTCTGCGTTTCTGCAGGCGGCTACAGTATTTATCTAATTGTAAACAGTGTTTTCAGTCCTGAAAGAAAACAGAAAACGTTTGAGGTACAGCAAATGGATATTCCAAAGCACTTTAATAAAACGGGAGATGAAACCATAAT
>CAYVLT010000484.1:0-2031 GCA_964452405.1 uncultured Ferruginibacter sp. | reverse complement strand
AGGAGCTATGTCTGCCTTGCCCGATCCGCATTGGCTTAGCCTGGCTGGTCAACAACCCGGCCCTGCAGGAAAGGATGACGATGATTACCGCAGTCACAATCCCGGTTCATTTAACTATGACAATCCGGCCTGTTACCTGCGCCCTGATCTTGGTTCCGTTAATGGCAGGCTCAATATTTCTTCAGGTTATAATGAAGGCATCTTAGGTGTGATGTGCCTGTCAGGCGCCATTGCTGACACAACGATATTTAACAATAGTATCTACCATCCTGCGCTGTATATTTACCATGTACCCGGCGATAAACTGGTGCCCTTCAACAGTGGCAGGCCGCTGCAATCATTCGATAGCACTTTCTTCCCGGCTCCCTCTGCTTTTGCGCCGGTAGTGTATGGCGGAAACTGGATATGGGAAAAACTTACACGTGACAACTACGGCGGCGCTATGCAACATTTTTTTTACAGCGGGGTTTTGCCGCCCACGCTATCGGCGCACAATATTTTTCCGCATGTGTTGGCCGTGAGTGATTCTGTGGCAAGATTTTTCAGCCATGTGATGGAAATAAACTCACCCTGTTCACCTGAATATACCGCTGAATATCGCTTTACCGGCGATGGCAACTGGAACGATCCTGCTAATTGGCAAAACGGGTTGATGCCAGGTTCAGTGGTGGCAGAAGGTGTGCATATAATCATCAATCCACGGTCAAATGGTACCTGCCGCGTCAATATTCCGGTTTCAGTAAACAGCAGCGCCGGGATCACCATCGTGCCCGGCGCTGCATTTGATATTAATGGGAATTTAGTGCTGCATTGATCAGAGACTAACGTTTACCCCTATCATAAAATTAAAAGGTGCCATAGGGAAATAATAATTTTCAGTGGTTACCGAGCCCCCGTACACATAGCTGAAACTGTACCCGTTGGCTTCGTATTTTTTATTGAATACATTGTTGAGTTGTACCAGCAGTTTGGTGGCTTTAAACAGTTTGTTCTCCAGCAGGTAACTAAAACGCACATCCTGCAGGAAATATGGATCCAGGCTCCTGCTTTTCTGTCAGTGTTGTCAAGGTATTGCCTGCTTACATACTTGCTCACGAGGCTGATCTCCCCGTTTTTTACCGGGGTAAAATTGATGCTGGCTCCCCCGGTAACCGCCGGGGAGAACGAGATATCGGTTGACGGGTAGAAATTGCTTTTGGTGCCACCATTGTCGTAGTCATCTAACAGTTCCGTGTAGTCGCTGATCTTATTTTTACTGAGGCAAAGATTACCTGATACAGAAACAGCTTCCGCCACCTGTAACCGGCCCTGCAGCTCCAATCCAAGACGATAGCTGTTGGGTACATTCGTACGCGTATAAGCACCTACATCGTTGATGTTGCCAATCAACACCAACTGGTTATGGTAATTCATGTAATAGAGATTGGCGCTGTAAAAATTTTGATTGCGGCGACGCTCCACTCCAATTTCAAGGTCCTGCAGCAATTCAGGTTTTGGTGGCGCAGCCGAAGTTTCAAAATCATCCCGGTTGGGTTCATGACTGGCAAGTGCGTAGGAAGCATACACCATCCAATCACTGTGGGTATACGTGATCCCGAATTTCGGGTTTACAAACCCATAGGTTTTATTGATCAGGATACCCGGGTTATCCCTGAAGCCATTAATTTGATAATTGATGTTGCGGTACTGAACGTCAAAATAGGTTTGAACCGAATGGCTCCATTGCTCACTCCATTTGGTGAAAAGTGAAAAATCCTTTTTGTTGGCAGTAAGATTGTACCAACGGTAATTCAATGGAACAGCCGCCTGCACCTTGGCCCAGATCACATCTCCATAATGTTTGCCATCATACCTGTTCCATCCACCACCGGCAGTAAACTGTGTATTGTTTTTCTGGTGTTGCACCGAATAAATGCCGCCATAAAATTTATTATCAAGCCATAGCCTTCTTACCAGGTCGGTGCTGTTGATAACGTTACTTCCATCGAAGTAACCGGTGAGCCCGTAATTCAAAAGATCCGCATCTGCTTT
>CAYVLT010000483.1:0-2037 GCA_964452405.1 uncultured Ferruginibacter sp. | reverse complement strand
GTAGTTTTCAATGCCATTGCAATAACCCAGTTCCCGGATCATTTCCAAATCATAATTTACCCGCTCGCTCAACCGCTGTGCCTCAATGTACTTACCGGTGTTTTTAAAATACTCCACCTGCGCTGCGGTTTCATCCTGTATTTCATAAATTACCTGTTGCAGGATGTCTTTAGGCGCCAGGTAAAGATTGGCGGGAAAGATGGCCGCATTATCCACCAGCCCGATCCGCTTACTGCTGCTGAGTTCCAGGGTTTCAATCGTTTCAATTTCATCACCAAAAAAGGTGATGCGGTACCCGAAATCAACATATGGAAGATTGATATCAACGGTATCGCCCTTTACCCGGAACGTACCCCGCGTAAAATCGCCCTGGCTGCGGCTGTATAAACTATTCACGAGCGCATGTAAAAAACCCTGCCTCGAAAGCACCTGTCCTTTTTGTATCCTGATGATGCCGTTCTCAAATTCCGTAGGATTGCCCATACCATAAATACAACTTACACTGGCCACCACAATTATATCCCGGCGGCCACTCAGCAACTGTGCTGTTGCCTGCAGGCGCAGCTTGTCCAGCTCTTCATTAATGCTGAGATCTTTTTCAATATAGGTGTTACTAACGGGCATGTATGCCTCCGGTTGATAGTAATCGTAATAGCTCACAAAATAACCGACCGCGTTATCAGGAAAAAACTGCTTGAACTCTCCATACAATTGTGCCACCAGTGTTTTATTGTGCGTGAGCACCAGCGTGGGTCGCTGCACGTTCTGGATCACATTGGCAATAGTATAGGTTTTACCACTGCCGGTAACGCCCAGCAAAGTCTGGTAGCGTTCACCCTCCAGGATTCCCTCGGTTAGTTTACTGATGGCCTCCGGCTGGTCGCCCGAAGGAGCATAAGGTGATTGAAGATTAAATGGCACGTTGTAAATTTTTGCGTATGGTAAATGTAACACATACAGGTGCTACAGGTGGTAATAAGTTTGATCAGCGGATCTTTTTGAAAGGGAATGCGGCGAGCTCGCTTTTCCTCACCAACCAGGCGATGGTAAATGAAGGGATTGCATCCGTAAAAGGCAGGGCTTCTTCCACAAAATTCAACACACTGCCGATCAACCCGATCCTGCCACCAAACATTTTATAAAAAATAAAGGCTGAAACAGGTGCCCAAACAATGTCGGCAAACTCGCCCACACCTGGCACCAGGTAGGTGAACATACCGATGAGGTCCATTGCCACACAGAACCGGATATCAGGTAAAAACTGTTTTGTTGTTTTCATCATTGATACATCAATAAAAAATCGGGCCGAAACGGGCAGCCTGTCAATCCGGCTGCAAGGGCATAAAAAAGCCGGCAGGCAAGGCCCGGCCGGCTCCAGGTCCTTACTGCTAATTACATGATCACATCCATCACCTTATTGTTTTTCCTGCTTTCTTCCGCCATGAAACCCATTACATGACTCTCGATCGATTGATCGATGGTGGAAGTAAGTAAAGAAGGATCTCTTTTCGACAAAGCCTGGATCCAGTTGGCCACCAGCCGCCAGTCGCCACCGCCATGTCCATCAGTACTCTGCCTCCATTCGGTTTTCTGGCCGGTTAAAAAATCAGTCATGATAAAGGAACTCATATCGCCTACCACATCACCGAGGCTTCCCATCACCCTTGTTCTTCTTCCTTCATAAGAAGTAAAGGCTTCCATTGAAAAGGCGGCGGTTAAACCTCCGTCGAACATGATGTTGGTGGTGTAATGATCAGGCTGGTCATTGTCCATCCTGTACACGCAACGGCCGTAGTTAGTGGTCTTTAGTTGCTGCAGCACATAGTCGGCTTGTTTGGCGGGATCTTCCGGCAGGTCGAACACATAGTTGCGTTCTCTTTTTCGGTAATAGATCTCGAGTGCTGAATAAGGACATTTTGCTTCCACGGCGCACCCATCCGTACAACGGGCTGTGCTGCCGGCCGGTGCATTTTTTTCTTTGAACCAATGCAGGTCGCCAAATGCCTGTATGTGCCTGCAAGGCTTTTCCACCATCCA
>CAYVLT010000482.1:0-2038 GCA_964452405.1 uncultured Ferruginibacter sp. | reverse complement strand
AAAATGATTGTCCACAGCAAAGTCAATAGCATCTTCCTGTGTGCGTTCAGCCAGTTTACCTGCAATCTTAGCGGCCGCTCTTTCAATAGATTTATACCCGGTGCAGCGGCAGATATTTCCATTCACCGCGTCAACAGCAGCCTGTGCAGTTGCCTCTTTACCTGATACTGCAAAGCCGGCCATCGACACCATAAAACCCGGTGTACAAAATCCACATTGCGTGGCGCCCTCTTCTGCAAAACACTGCTGGATAAAATTCAATCCTTCCAGGTTGGTACCCTCCACCGTTACAATATGCTTGCCGCCTGCATTACCGATGGCCATCAGGCATGAGGTGGCAGAGCGATAGTCCAAACAGCCATTTTTTATTTCCCCCACCAACACGGTGCAGGCGCCGCAGTCACCTTCGCGGCAACCCACTTTTGTTCCGGTAAGCCGTTGCTGGTAGCGGATAAAATCAAGCAAGGGTGTTCCCTTGTTCATGGAAGTGCTTACCTCTTTGTCGTTTAATATAAAATGTATCAAGTCCGGATGTTTTCAATTAAAGATACAATAAAAGGAAAAAGAACAGGCAACTGTCGTGCAGTTGCCTGTAATAAGGTATCGCTTATTTATAATACTCTATCTCTCTTTCCACAATGGTAACCGCCACACCATTCCTGAAGCCCGTTTTGCTTATCCAGTTGTGGTGCTTGTCATATTTGTATTTGTAAGTGTAATGATCCTGTTTATTGTTCTCCTTGTCGAACCAGAATTCATCTGCAATGTTCCCTTCAGCGTCATATTTATATTGCACTGTTTTTATCATAACATTGTTACCATTGTATTCCAGTAACCCCGTAAGAACATTGTTGGTATCGAAAGTAAAAAAGGATTTTTTTTCAAGACTGTCATTCGAGCGGTACAGGTTTTCTTCAGTAAGGTTGCCGTTGAGATCATACCCATAAGTAGCTCTTACGAGTAAAACACTGTCTGCATCATACGACTCCCAGGCTACCTGGTTCCCCTTTTCGTCGTAGCTGTAGCTGGTGGTTTCATCCAACTGGCCATCTTTGTTGTACCACCTGTAAACCACCGGTCGCCCTTTTGGGTCATACTCATACAGGTATTTCGATATCAACACACCATCGGGTTTCAACAACGCCTGCTCTGCCAGGTTACCACTCCCGTTATAGCGATACCTGAATTTTGAGCGCATCGCTCCTCCCGGGTTGAACAGTTCCTGCAGCGATAATTTACCCGCTCCATTGTATTGGTATACATGCCGGGTGCGCAAACTGCCGTTGGCATTATATATATTTTGTTCCGCAATCTCTCCATTGCTGTTAAAAGTATAATCGCCATTGTCATTGATCCGGTCGCCTTTGATGGGATTGCCAAAATTCTCCATGGCTTCATACGACCGCTCTGCCATAAAATGTACTTTGCCTTTGAGGCCGAGGGCGGTTAATTGCTTTTGCGCTTTCTGTGCCTGCGCAATGCCCATTATTCCCGCCAGGGAAAGCAGGAAAAAAAGTTTCTTGTGAATGCCATTCATCTACCTGGACATTTGAGGTTGAGCGATGAAATTAATACTAAAAAATCAAAAAAGGCCTAAAAAACAGGCGATTTACACCGCTTCTCTGCCTGCCGGTTGGGGCATTCGGGATATCTTTTTAATTTAGTGACTCATCAAAAAAAACATTTCATGCTAGGAGCAGTTTTGATCAAAACCGGCAACGCCAGTGGTGCATTTGAATTAAGGGAATTGCCGAAACCTTCCCCACAGCCTGATGAAGTGTTGATAAAAGTGGCTGCTTTCGGGCTGAATTTTGCGGATGTGATGGCCCGGAGAGGTATGTACAAGGAAGCACCGCCTTTGCCCGCATTGTTGGGATATGATGTATCCGGTGTGATAGAAGCAGTGGGCAGCGAAGTAACCGGTTTAAAACCCGGCGACCGTGTTACGGCTATGACAAGATTTGGCGGTTATGCTGAATACGCGGTTACCAAAGCTAGTGCTGTCGCCCTGATTGCTGACACGATGGATTTTGCAGCC
>CAYVLT010000481.1:0-2040 GCA_964452405.1 uncultured Ferruginibacter sp. | reverse complement strand
CTGACAGCTGGCCGCAAAGCATTGATGACAGTGTGGCCCGCAACGACTGGGGATGGAAAGAAGACTACGACCTTGCGGGCATGACAAAAGATATGCTTGACAACCTTAATAAAGATTCCTGATTTAAGTAAAACAGCTTAAAAAATTTCCCCTTCAGGGCCTGTGGGCGTAACTTTGCAACAAACAAATTTTTAGTACATGAAAAAACTATTGGTATTTACAGCAATGATGGTTGGGTTAACGTCGATCGGCTATGCACAAAAAGACGGGTTTAAATTCAGCGTGGGTGCTGAGTTGGGATTGGCCACGGGAAGTTTTAAAAATTCTCATTCTGTAGGCATTGGAGGATCGGCACAGGTAGAAGTTCCTTTGCAGGAACGCCTCAACGCAGTGGCCTATGGCGGCATTTTGGTGTACAACGGAAAGTCGATCGCTGGCCAGAGCAATGCAAAATATACCGGGCAAACGATCATCCCGGTGAGGATAGGCGTGAAGTATTTTTTAGCAGGTGGTGTATATGGAGCATTCCAGACAGGCCTGGGTTTTTTAGGCAATTACTACTCCGGAACTGCATTTGCGTACTCTCCGCAGGTGGGCTATGAATTCAAAACAAAAAGCGATAAGGCGATCGATGCGACTTTTAAATATGATGGCTATTCGAAAAATGGCAGCTTTGGAATGTATGGCATCCGCCTGGCTTACATTTTCTAATCGTTCACCAGATAAAATCTTCATGTAGACTGCCCCGTGCAGTCTTTTTTATTGTTGTAAACTGGTGGCCTCTAATCAGGAATTGAGGTAACCGGTATCTGGCAACAGGTTTTTTCCGTCGGCGGCGGCAGTGGCCAGTTCGTCACAGCGGTTGTTAAAAGGATTGTCTGCGTGACCTTTCACCCATTTGAACCGCACGTTGAAATGTTGCGACAGTGCATGGTACTCCTTCCAGAGATCTGCATTTTTTTTGCCGCCTTTGAAATCAGTCTTGATCCAGTTTTTCAACCAGCCTTTTTCCACGGCGTTTACCACATATTGGCTATCGGAAAAAACTGTTACCGGGATATTGTTTTTTTTGATCGCACGTAGTCCGGCAATCACAGCCATCAGCTCCATCCTGTTGTTGGTGGTAAGTTGGTATCCCTGGGATAATTCCTTTCGGTGATTGCCCCAGATCAGCAACACGCCATAGCCGCCCGGTCCCGGGTTACCGCGTGAAGCGCCATCAGTGTATAACAAAATATTTTCCATTATCTGTAGCTAACCCTCATGATCTCTTTGCAAAAAGGATTGAGGTATAAATTATCGAGACTCACAAATTCTATGTCTTTAGGAAACCGAAGGCCATAACGGTGTCCCATAACTTTTGGTTTAAAATTCATCAGCACCGTAAGGGGCAACTGTATACGATTGTTTGTTGCTTTTTTTAACGCCTTGTACACCATTTCTGAGCAATACAGGCTGTCGTCGGTGTGGAGGTTAAAGGAAAGATCAAAAGGTATTTTGTCGATAAAATTCTTTTCAATCACCTGGTGAAAAATTGCTTTCTCCTTTTCAGAGAGCTGGTACCTGAAAAGGCCAAAACCGGTTTTTTGTAAGGGGTTTACAAAACTGTCAAAAGGATCTTTACGGCACAACCCCGAGGGGTTTTCTTCTCCCGTCATACAATGATAGATCACAAAGCCACTATCCTCTTTAAAGGCAATACCGCTGTGGGAATAAGAACGATCTGTGTTTGAAAAGTTGCGCAGGGTGATGCTTTCAAGATCATCATCACTCCTGGTTACCAGGTCGCCATCCTGCAACATTGCTTTGGCCTGTTTAATTGCTTCCCGGATTTCCGGCTTTACTGTAATCACGCTGTCTACAGGCGTGGCGGCAGCAACAGTACCGGGTTGATGGCAGGCAACGGTCCAGGCCGAAAGCAGCAACACTGCCAGGCTGAAAAAAGCGGGTATTTGTAACCGTTGGTTCAATGGTTGGCTATTGGCCTGTTAAAAAAAAGACTGCCTATGCGGAGGCAGTCTTTATATCCGGCGGCGCTGT
>CAYVLT010000480.1:0-2070 GCA_964452405.1 uncultured Ferruginibacter sp. | reverse complement strand
AAAGGGAGGCGTCTTAACCCCTTGACCAACGCGGCATTTCCGTTAAAGGACGGCAAAGATAGTATTCGGGAGTTTTGCAGCCAAATTTTTTAAAAGAATGCAGGGATAAATTTATTTTTCATCCTTCCCGGTGGGATCATCTAGCAGGCCGGGGCGGCGTTCCCTGGTACGAAGCAAACTCTGTTCTTCCCGCCAGGCTTCAATTTTAGCGTGGTTGCCACTGAGCAATACGTCGGGCACCTTCCAGCCCCTGAACGGTTCTGGGCGGGTATATACCGGGGGTGATAATAAATTATCCTGGAACGAATCGGTGAGTGCTGAAGTTTCATTGTTGAGCACGCCGGGGATGAGCCTGCCGATGGCATCCACCAACACGGCTGCAGCCAGTTCGCCACCACTCAATACATAGTCGCCGATGGAGATCTCCATGCTGATAAAATGATCCCGTACCCGCTGGTCAATGCCTTTGTAATGCCCGCAGATCATCAGCAGGTTTTTTGTGAGCGATAACCGGTTGGCCATAGGCTGATTGAAATTTTTTCCATCTGGCGTTAAAAAGATCACCTCGTCATACACCGTATCTTTTTGCAGGCTTTCAATGGCATTCACCAATGGTTCAATCATCATCACCATACCGGCGCCGCCGCCAAACTGGTAATCATCCACCTGTGCACGGGCATAGTTGGTATAATCACGCAGGTTGTAAATGTTCACTTCCAGCAAGCCTTTATCCCTGGCCCGTTTCAGGATGGAGTGTGCAAACGGACTTTGCAGCAGGTCGGGCACCACGGAGATAATGTCTATCTTCATAATGGGTATGTTTGATGGAATATATTAATGCTGTAGATGCTCATTTTGCTAGAATTGGTTAGCTGTGCTGTTATCAATTGCCCATAAAATTATCCAGGTCCCGCTTATCTCTTTTGGTAGGGCGGCCCTGTTTGCTCAATCGCTTGCCGGTATGAAAAACAGCCGCCTGGAAGCTGACGCGATCGATTTCTTCCGCAGGTGTGATGTCTTCATAATGATTGATCGCTTCTGAATACTGCACCCGGTGATCCAGCAATTGAACCACCCTGATGCGCCAGCGTTTGGCTTCTGTTTTCACTTCATATTCGTCGCCCACATTCACGGTCTTGGCTGCTTTTACAGTGTCTCCATTCAATTTCACTTTTCCTTTGTCGCAGGCATCAGCAGCCTGGCTTCTTGTTTTAAACAGCCTGATCGACCACAGGTATTTGTCAAGCCGCAGCTTTTCTTTTTCCATTTTGTAAAAATAAAAAAACAGGTAATGTTTGGGTACCTGTTTTTTGAAAATAGTGAGATATAACCGGATGCCCGCTTATTTACTCATCTCCACGAAATACTGGTGGAAATAAGGAATGGTTTCAATGCCTTTGTAAAAATTTTCGAGGTTGAATTTTTCATTTGGACTGTGCAGGTTATCGCTGTCTAATCCAAAGCCCATGAACACGATCTTAATGCCCAGTTCTTTTTCAAACAATGCACAAATTGGAATACTACCTCCCCCACGTACAGGAATGGGTTTTTTGCCGAAAGTGGCTTCCATCGCTTTGGCTGCGGCCTGGTATGCTTTGCTGTCGATCGGTGTCATGTAGGGCTCTCCGCCATGATGTTCAAATGCAGTCACCGTTACAGATGCCGGCGCAATACTTCTGAAATAGTTCAGCAGTTTTTCAGTTATTTTTTCAGACGATTGATTGGGGACTAACCTGGCAGAAATTTTCGCCGTTGCTTTTGAAGGCAGTACTGTTTTAGCACCTTCGCCCTGGTAGCCACCCCAGATGCCATTCAGCTCAAGTGTTGGGCGGATGCCGGTTCTTTCGTTGGTGCTGAAACCTTTTTCGCCCCAGAGTTCTTTCACACCGAGGTCGTCTTTAAATTCTTTTTCATCATACGGCGCCGCCGCCATCAATTTTCTTTCTTCTTCAGTGGCCACCACCACATCGTCGTAAAAACCCGGGATGGTGATGTGATTATTTTCGTCGTGGCAACTGGCGATCATTTTTGCCAGAATGGTAATGGGATTAGCCACGGCACCACCATACA
>CAYVLT010000479.1:0-2074 GCA_964452405.1 uncultured Ferruginibacter sp. | reverse complement strand
GCCGTCGGCGGCTGGAACGATGCCTATTCCAACGCCATTCCCCGCATGATGAAGAACCTGCAGTATGGAAAAGGGTACGAGTATTCGCATAATTACAGCAACAATTTTTCAGCACAGGAATACCTGCCGGAGGCAATAAGCGGTACCCTATTTTACGAGCCGGGTACTAATCCCCGGGAGGAGGAGCTCCGGAAACACCTGCGGGCGCTGTGGAAAGAAAAATACGGGTATTGAGGTAAAAGGAACAACCTGGTTATACAGGAATCATAATATGAAATTTTTCCGGATCGACAACATACTATTATCATGAAAATGCAATTTCGGCACTTACTAACGGTAGCGGTTACCGCTTTATTTTTTGTATCCTGTAAAAAGGAAACCAGTAGTAATAACGGGGATAATACGCTCACTGCAGCCACTTACCTGGATGTTTCGTATGGCACGGATGCCCTTCAGAAGATGGATGTGTATCTACCTGCGGGGCGTAACAGCAATACCAAATTGATGATCATGGTGCATGGCGGAGCCTGGGCGCTGGGGGATAAAACTGATTTTGCTGCGTTTATAGATACGTTGAAAACACGTTTACCGGGTTATGCACTCGTTAACATCAATTACCGGCTATCTTCTTTTCCCAACAATCTTTTTCCCACGCAGGAACTGGATCTGAAGCAGGCGGTGGAATATATTTACAATAAGCGAAGCGAATATTCGATCGGCGACAATTTTTCGTTGATCGGCGCCAGTGCCGGCGGTCATCTTTCTTTGCTGCATGCGTACAAATATCAAACGCCGGTTAAAATAAAACTGGTGGTTGATTTTTTCGGTCCATCTGATATCACTGACCTGTACAATAATCCAGGTTCGGTACCGCAGGCCACCATTGCCAGTATTGTAGGTGCCACACCCACCAGTGATCCTGCGTTGTACCAACAATCGAGCCCTGTTAGCTTCATCACTAACAGTAATGCATGTCCCACTATTATTTTACAGGGCTCCAACGATCCACTCGTAAACCCTGTGCGGCAATCAGGCAGGCTGCGGGATCTGTTGCTCGCTAACCAGGTGCCGGTACAGTACGTGGAATACCCTGGTAAAGGACATGGCGATGATTGGGACAACGCCACCTACACCGATGCATTTAACAAAATACAGGCATTCGTAGCCACTTATAATCCGTAGCGCCGGATGCAGGTGGCACCGGCAATCGTATTTTTTTCCAATAAAAACGGGTAACCAACCATGAGGCTCCGTACAATTCGATTTCTTTTTGTATTGCTTATTATCGTTTCATTGCTTCCATCGCTTCCGGCGCAAACAGCCTTGGTCCCGGTGGTAAAGGAAACGCGGAAGGCAGATCGTGTACGGTTGTATAAAAGCCTGCAGGCAGGTATTAACCGGGACTTATCGTTGCCGCTGGCCGACAGCACCGAGGAAAACTGGATGGACGCTTTTTATTCGATTGAATTGTTGCGCTATCGCTCTCCCTGGGTAGAGAATCGTTTGCACCAAAGTTTTGCCGCTATTGATGAGCGCTCCATTTTCTTTCAACGCTCACTGGCCGAAATGCTCTACGATAGTTACCCGCTGGGTTTTGAAAAGGAGATGATGCAGCTTTGTCAACAAGCAACCGATATAAAATTGTTTGCTCTTACTGCAGAATACTTATTGAAAATTCCTCATTTAGACAAAGCAGCCATCCAAAATAAATTGCAGCAATGGTTGTTGACAGACAGCAGCAATGCGATACTCTGCATGCTGAAACATCGCCTGGAGGTGCAGGACGGTCTGCAAAAAACTCCTCCCTTGAAAACCCTGCTGCATCAGTCATTTTTTGGGGGAGCCAAAGTGGTGTTCAGTTTTCAACGACACAACAGGAATTACCCGGGGCTGGTGTTGGTGAGAGATAGTGCCGCCCATTTTTTAAAAAATGATGATGGCAATTATTTCAGCGTGCCTCAACTGGCAAGAAGTATCAGTAATCTGCCCGGCTACATCAGCAATGGCAATACTCCGCAGGGAATTTTCCGCATGCACGGCATGGCGGTCAGCAGAAGCGTATTCATCGGGCCTA
>CAYVLT010000478.1:0-2081 GCA_964452405.1 uncultured Ferruginibacter sp. | reverse complement strand
CAGGGCAATCACGGCCAGCCACATGCCAAAGACTACGGACGTGATATTTTCCTTTGCAAATTTCTCACCAAAAATATTCAACAGGTGAAAGATGATAAAGAAGATGATGGCCACCACCAATGGCATACCCAGTCCGCCTTTGCGGATGATGGATCCCAATGGTGCACCGATAAAGAACAATACAAGGCAGGCCAGTGAAAATGAAAACTTACGGTGCCATTCTATTTTATTGTTGCGTACATCCTGCTTTTTATTTTCCCATTCACTGCCGGTGTACTGGAACGTGTTTTTTAGTGTGCTTACCATGCCGGCTGCCTGGTTAAACACTTCCACCCTTACAGAATCAGGAACCAGGTCGATAAATTTTTTCACTGCTTGCCTACCGGGCTTCGCAAGTTTCCACACGCTGTCTGGCAGGTTGCTGTAATGAAAATTCAGGTTCACTTCTTTTTTCATCCGGTTGGTGAAACTGTCCTGCACCTTCCGGAGCGAGTCAAGGTTTTTATTCAGTTGCCGCAAGCTGAGCATTTTTGAATCATTGCGAAACACGGTGTCAGAAGTATTTCTCATCTGCAACGAGGAAACATCAAAAAGCTTTTTGTATTCTTTAAAGCCAAGCTGTATAAATTCGGTGCTCGTATCGGTGGCATTGCCTCTTTCCTGGTAGCGGTGCCCGTTTTGCAGGGTGAATTCAAGGTATCGTTTATCCGCAGAAATGCTCATAACGCCCTGCTCTGCCACAATACAATTGTCCTGCAGCACACCCTGCTGTTCGTAGATGATCACGTTGTGAATCGTTTTCTGATCCTTGTCTTTTTTACCAACTTTAATCGCATAGCCGGGTATCTGCGTGTAAAACCTTCCTTCTTTAAGATCGAGCGCCGGCTTTTTATAAAAGATATCGTAGTACAGCGTTTTAAAACGCAGGTTGGCAACGGGTATCACGTTGTTGGCAAAAAAGAAACTTACCACGCACAAAAAAATGGTGAAGATGGTTAAGGGCCGCATGAAGCGGATGAGCGAAATACCTGATGATTTGATGGCCACGAGTTCAAAGCTTTCGCCAAGATTGCCAAACGTCATGATCGACGAAATGAGGATGGCGATGGGGATGGCAAGTATCAGCAGGGAAGCGCTTGCATACCATAAAAATTTGCAGATGGTTAAAAAATCAAGATCCTTGCCTACCAGGTCGTCAATATACTTCCACAGGCTTTGCATCATAAGTACGAAAAGCGCAATGAAAAAGGTAACGACAAATGGGCCGATGAATGACCGCAGGATAAGCTTGTCTAATTTTTTTATCATACAGCCGGTGAAGGCAGTTATTTAGAAGTTATGTTTATATTGTATGGTGATGAAAACCACGATGGCAAAAATAACTCTTTCTGATAATGAACTGGAACTGGTTTGTAATACTGAATGGATTTTAACCAAACAGCGGATCATTCAAAAAGTATATGACCTGTATGGCGGGTTGGTACCGCAACTGGAAGAGAGCCTGCGCAGCCGGCAGCCCTACCTGCCCGTAGCCATATTTTCGCGGCAGGCAAAAATTTCAAAGGGTGAAAATTACCTGCAGTTGCCTTATGTAATGCTCGATTATCCAAGGTGTTTTTCCGGTACGGATGTGGCAGCGATCCGTTGTTTTTTCTGGTGGGGAAATTATTTCAGTGTGAATCTGCAGTTGGCAGGCAGCTATCTTGATGAGCGGAGAGCCCTCGTGCAACAACATTTTAAGCAGTTGGCAGCACAGGATTTTTCAATTTGTATTGCCGACAGCCCCTGGCATCATCATTTTAACCCTGATAATTTTAAAGCGCTGAAGAGTTTTTCGGAGGATGCATTCAACAGCCTGGTTCAAAAGGCCGCTTTTGTAAAAATTGCAAAAAAAATATCGCTCCACCAATGGGAAGAGGTTCCGGAATTTATCGTAAATAGTTATGAAGAGTTGGCAATGCTGCTTACCTGTGATCAGGCACCCAGCCGGTGAAAAAGGTCTTTCACCTGGTATTCCCAAAGTTGGCTCTGGTCTTTGATTTCTTTTTTATCGGCAAAGTCTTTAATAACAAGAATCGTTT
>CAYVLT010000477.1:0-2094 GCA_964452405.1 uncultured Ferruginibacter sp. | reverse complement strand
GATGTAGTTTACCATGATCAATCCAGCGCCACCCACCAGCAGGCAGGCAACATGGGTGTATTTTTTTCCGAGTTTCGACACCCAGAAAGGAATCGTAAAGGAGAATAGAAAGGTGACGAGGTTAAGGATGGCCGATGTCTTATTGGCGTACTCCAATCCCCTCGTGTATACCTCCGCGTTAGTGGTAGCGTCGCCACCAAAGATATCTGCAGCCACGCCGGTACTGTAATAAAACCACATTAAAAACAGGCCAGGCCAGGTTAAAAAATTCACCACTGCCAGCCTTTTCATCTTGCCGGGCATATTGGCGATTGAATCTATTATTTCCCGTATGCCCCCGCCAAATCCTTTGTTGGATTCCTTCACTTTGCTTTTCCAGTTCATATCGGAAGGTGGATATTCCTTACTTCTCAGCACAGTATAAAGCACTGCTGCAAAAAATACAGCGCCACCGATATAAAATGAAAGGGAAATATTTTCAGGGATCGACCCACCTGTTTTCTCTCTTGATACGTTGAACCAGTCAACCAGCTTGGCGGGCAGGTAACCGGCCACAAAGGAGGCCAGTCCTATAAACATACTTTGCATCGCAAACCCAAATGAGCGCTGCTTTTCGTTCAGGTTGTCAGCCACAAATGCCCTGAAGGGTTCCATGCTGATATTGATACAGGAATCGAGTATCCATAAGGTGCCGGCAGCCATCCAGATCACCGAAACATTGGGCATAATGAACAATGCCAATGAGCTGAGGATTGCTCCCACTAAAAAATAAGGCCTTCTTCTTCCTAAACGGGGATGCCAGGTACGGTCGCTGAGGTAACCGATAATGGGCTGTACGATAAGACCTGTCATTGGAGCGGCGAGCCAAAGGCCGGGGATCTGCTCGGGAGAAGCGCCCAGGTATTCATAGATGGCGCTCATGTTGTTCATCTGCAGGCTCCATCCAAACTGGATTCCAAAAAAACCAAAACACATATTGAAGATCTGCCAAAAACCAAGACGTGGTTTTTCGCCGGTGTAGGAAGTTACAGACATAGCAATCTTTTAAAATAATATAAATGTGTAAATATTACACATCCGTAAAATAAAGGAAAAGTTTCCAATTGATGAAAACTGGTTTCCAGGCAGGGTTAAATTACATATCCATCGGGGATCACTGCGCCTTTTTTCAACACCACAATACCATCTTTAATGGCGTAGAGTGAATGGTCAGCATTGGCAAGATGATCGCCACCGTTGATCCGGACATCGTTACCGATGCGGCAGTTTTTATCTACAATGGTGTTTCGGATATAACAACGGTCGCCGATGCCGATCTTGGGAAGTCCTTTGTTCACGTTGTTTTCCAGCTCGATCAGGGTTTCGTAATAATCATTACCCATAATGTAACAGCTCACAATGGTGGTACCATGACCGATGCGGCTGCGGATACCGATCACGCTGTTTTCGATCCTGCTGGCGCTGATGATGGAGCCTTCGGCAATGATCGTTTTTTCAAGCGTGGTTCCGCTGATTTTGGCCGGCGGTAACATGCGGGCATGACTGTAAACGATCCGTTGGTTATCGAAAAGATTGAAATGTGGAAGGTCGAGTGTGAGTGCGAGGTTGGCTTCGAAGAAGGAATAAATGTTTCCAATATCTGTCCAATATCCCTCATACTGGTAGCTGATCACTTTGTAATGTTCTATCGAAGTGGGGATGATCTCTTTTCCGAAATCGGTGGCGTCTTTTTTCTCGTTTTCCAGCAGGTCGAACAATAACTTGCGGTTAAAGATGTAGATCCCCATGGAAGCCAGGTAATTCCTCCCCTGTCCCTGCATTACGGAACCGGTATCGCTGGTCCATTCGGGCAATAATTCCTTGGCGGGCTTTTCTATAAACGAAGTGATGTCGTTGTCGGCATTGGTTTTTAATATTCCAAACTCCGGTGCCTCCCTGTCTCCCACCGGGATGGTGGCAATAGAGATAGCTGCATTTTGTGCAACGTGGTTGTCGATCATTTCTGCAAAATCCATCTGGTACAACTGGTCGCCGCTCAGGATCAACACATAATCTGCATCATAACTCATCATATGCCGCAACGACTGCCGCACG
>CAYVLT010000476.1:0-2116 GCA_964452405.1 uncultured Ferruginibacter sp. | reverse complement strand
TGTACTGCTGTTTATGGCACGCAAAAAGGCACCCGCTTTTGCCATGAAAAATACCGAAGCGCTATTTAATTTTTTCTTTTACCGCATTGGTACCGGCAGTTATGCGCTGTACCTGCTGCACTACCCGGTATTATTGGTGCTAAAAAAATACGAAGCACTTGCGGCCTGGCAATTATGGTTGGTGGTGGCAGCTACCATTGCCGGCGCCGTACTACTCGAAAAATATTTTGTAAGCCGGAAATGGTTGATCCTTAAGCGGCAATACCTGTAAGGCTTAGTCATGATTTGTCTTATAAAAGCCTCTACAATAGAAGTATGAATTGATGTTTACATACACAGCAGGTAAGCATCCACTTTTAAAATAGGGAGTTGATTTTATTGACATTTAACTATATTGCTATTCATTAAAACTTAACCGGAGATGAATGCTACCCAAATAATCGAAGAGATTTTTCAAAAACGTACCGTTACTGATTCACAAGGCAGGGAATACAAACTGGAATCGAATGTAGATGCTGCGGAGGGCGCCTTTTTATCAGGGATCATCCGGCAGCATAAACCCCGCAACAGTATTGAAGTGGGTTGCGCCTACGGCATCTCCTCCCTTTTTATCTGCGATGCCATGGAAACAACAACGGGCGGCAAACATACCATTATTGATCCCTGCCAAACAGAATTTTTTAACAGCATCGGCATCCATCACCTGCAAAAAGCTGGTTGTACCAATTACGAATTCATCGAAGACCTGTCGGAGCTGGTATTACCAAGGCTGTTGGCTGAAGGCAAAAAATTTGATTTTGCTTTTATTGATGGCATGCACACATTCGATCACACCCTTATCGATTTTTTTTACCTAAACCGCATGATGAATATAGGCGGCATCATCGTGATAGATGATACCGGTATGCCCAGTATCAGCAAGCTGATGCGTTACCTGTTGAACTACCCGGCTTATCAACCGGCCGGTGCCGTTACTTTTAAGTATAGTGCCAAAAAAGAACTGTTTGAGTTGCTGGTAAAAAGTCCGCTGAGACTGGTTTCAAAACTATTGCCCGAAAAACTGAAATATGACGTGTTTTCCAGTGCTGTTATCACCAGCGACAAGCGCCGCGGTCTGAATGCCTCCATGATCGCCCTGCAAAAAGTGAAAGAAGATGAGCGTAGCTGGAACTGGTTTAAAGAGTTTTAAACGGCAGCAGTTTTTCGTTTCTGCTTTCTAACGGTAACAGGTATCTGCAAAAAGAGCCTGTGTGATCACACAGGCTCTTTTTATAAAATTGAATGCGTTTATAATTTATCGATAACGCCATCCACGATGCCGTAGGCCACCGATTCTTTTGCGTCCATCCAGTAATCGCGGTCGAAATCCTTCATTACTTTTTCAAAGGTTTGTCCGCAGTTTTCTGCCAGGAGGCGGGCGCCCATCTCCTTGGTTTTTTTGATTTGCTCCGCCATGATCTCCAGGTCGGCGCTAACGCCCTGGCCACCGCCACTGGGCTGGTGTATCATCACTTCGCCATGTGGAAATATAAAGCGGCGTCCTTTTTCACCGCCACTGAGCAGGATGCTGCCCATACTGGCAGCCATACCCATGCAGATGGTGCTTACCGGGCTGCTGATCATGCGCATGGTATCGTACACCACCATGCCGCTGGTAACCATACCACCCGGGCTGCTGATGTAAAAAGTGATCTCTTTACCGGGATCAATAGCTTCAAGGTACAGTAAACGGGCCGTAAGGTCTTTGCAGCTTTTGTCATCCACCACACCCCACAAAAAGATCTTGCGCTGCTCAATAAATTTTTTGTCGAACTGCCATCCACTCATCATTTTCTCCATCGGGTTTTCGGGTAGTTCTTTGGGTGTTTCTTCCTCGTCGTCGTTACGAAAGCGGAACTGGTTATTATACATATTCATCGGTAACTCTGTTTTAATTCGTTAGGTTTTTGTGTAGCCGGGCACTGCTGCCTGGCGCTGAAAAAGTACAAGTGAGTGACACAACGGTGCCGGGTATAGTATTTTTGCCGGTTACAAAAGCCATCCCGCACCAGGGCATCCTTACTCTTTCTTTCCTTTTCTTGGATTAACCGTCAGTACTTCATCCACGATACCATAT
>CAYVLT010000475.1:0-2122 GCA_964452405.1 uncultured Ferruginibacter sp. | reverse complement strand
ATTCCACCACTCCTGCCTTCGCATCTCTTACCCGGTCGCTGGTGATATTTTTTACGATCATGCCGTCCATTACAGTCGTTCTGCAGGATGCCACCAGTTTGGGCATCGGCCTCGGGTCTGCTGTTGAACCGGCCGCCACTTCCACTAGGCAGGTGCGGCATTTACCACCGCTGCCCTGCAGTTTGCTGTAGTAGCACATTGCCGGCGGTGTAACATCGCCACCGATCATTCTCGCTGCATTCAATATAGTGGTACCAGGCGCCACTTCAACGGTGATATTATCTATCGTTACCTTGAAGTTGGCCGGTGGATCCTTTTTTATTTCGTCTGCCATAATTATTTCACATAAAAGAGACTTACAAATTCCAGTTCATTACTGCTGCTAACGTAACCGCTTATGCGCTTACCGGTACATGTATGGGGTCGGCATAATGTGCCAGCCCGTAATTTCTTTTCAAACATTCGTCGGGGTTCAGCACATGCCATTCAAACTCATCCCTGAAATGCCTGATGGCTGCCGCCACGGGCCAGGCCGCCGCGTCACCCAGCGGGCAAATGGTATTGCCTTCAATTTTACGCTGTATGTCCCACAACAGGTCAATGTCTTTCAGTTCACCCTTTCCACTGTCGATCTTCTTTAATATCCGTTCCATCCACCCTGTTCCTTCGCGGCAGGGACTGCACTGTCCGCAACTTTCGTGGTGATAGAACCTTGCCAGCGTCATGGTGTGCTTCACCACGCATTGGTCTTCATCCAGCACAATAAATCCGCCGCTACCCATCATGGTACCGGTTGCAAAGCCGCCATCGGCCAGGCTTTCATAATTCATCATTCTTTTTTCGCCTTTGGCTGTTGTAAGCAACAGGTTGGCCGGGAGAATTGGAACAGAGGAGCCGCCCGGGATACAGGCTTTCAGGCGCTTGCCGTTTGGAATGCCGCCGCAGTATTCATCGCTGAAAATAAATTCTTCCACCGAAATGGTCATATCGATCTCGTACACGCCCGGCTTGTTCAGGTTGCCACAGGCGGATATCAGTTTGGTACCGGTGGATTTACCCACCCCGATCTTTGCATATTCTTCGCCCCCTTCGTTAATAATGGGTACCACGGCCGCAATAGTTTCAACATTGTTCACCACCGTTGGCCGTTCCCATACGCCTTTAACAGCAGGGAAGGGCGGCTTGATACGGGGATTACCTCTTTTACCCTCCAGTGATTCGATCAACGCAGTTTCTTCACCACAGATATAAGCGCCGGCGCCACGTTGCACATAGATTTCGCAATCAAAGCCCGATCCTAAAATATTTTTTCCGAGGAAACCATGCTGTCTTGCTTCTTCAATTGCCTGCTCCAGTATATCAACAATCCACGCATATTCGCCACGGATATAGATATAACTCACATTGCTGCCCAATGCAAAAGAAGATACCACCATGCCTTCAATGAGGTAATGCGGGATGATCTCCATCAGATACCTGTCTTTAAAAGTACCGGGTTCACTTTCATCAGCATTCACCACCAGGTGACGTGGAACCCCTTCCGGTTTGGCAATAAAACTCCATTTTAAACCGGTAGGAAATCCTGCACCACCACGGCCACGCAAACCACTTTTCTTTACTTCTTCCACAATATCATTCGGCGCCATTTTCAATGCCTTCTCCACGCTGCGGTAGCCACCTTCGCGGCGATACACTTCAAAGCCGCGGATACCGGGCACATGTGCATTTGCTAATAATAACTTTCGGCTCATGTATTAAAAATAATTTCTTGTTCGTTGTAATCCGTTGCGGTTGTCCGCTCTTACAAAATCAATCATCAATTTGCTTTGGCCCTGCACTCTTCAATGATCTCATCCACTTTTTGTTTGGTGAGGTGCTCGCGGTAATGCTTACCCAATTGCATCATCGGGGCATACCCACAGGCACCCAGGCATTCAGCGGGTTTTAAAGTAAACAGGCCATCGGCGGTTGTTTCACCGGGACCAATGCCCAATTTTTCTTTGATATAGGCGATGATATCGTCGCTGCCATTGAGCATGCAGGGGCCCGTTTGGCACACTTCGAAAACATATTTGCCAACGGGTTTTAAATTATACATGGTGTAGAAACTGGCGACCTCGTG
>CAYVLT010000474.1:0-2123 GCA_964452405.1 uncultured Ferruginibacter sp. | reverse complement strand
GAAAGACATTGCTGCAACAATTATATGACGCATCACCCTGCCTGGAGCAGGAGTTTGTGATATTGGCAGAAAAAATAAAGGCAGAGGTTTAATCTCCGCCTTTTTATTATTGATCAAATTCGTTGGTGAATCCAAACCGCTGTACATTTTTTACACTCTCCATTACGATGTCATCCTGGTATTCTTTATAGGCTTCCAGTTTTCCTGCGATGGAAGTATCGTGTAAGGCCAGTATCTGGGCTGCCAGTATCCCGGCGTTTTTTGCGCCGTTGAGGGCAACCGTTGCAACCGGCACCCCATAAGGCATTTGCAGTATCGACAGCACACTGTCCCAACCATCAATGGAGTTGGATGATTTTACCGGTACCCCGATCACCGGCAGAATGGTTTGCGCAGCCACCATGCCCGGTAAGTGAGCAGCCCCGCCTGCACCTGCTATGATCACTTTCAATCCACGCTCTTTTGCTTTTCTTGCGTAATCTCTCAGTCGCTCCGGAGTTCTGTGGGCCGACACGATCGTTAATTCAGGTTCCACTTCAAACTGGCGAAGCATTTCTGCCGCACCTTTCATCACTTCCAGGTCGCTTTCACTTCCCATAATGATTCCAACTAATGTGCTCATGTGAGTAAATTTTTGCACAAAGAAAAGATAAAATGAGTGAAATAAACACGCTACCTGCCGGGAAGCCGGAAAAAAGCAGGGTTCAAAAACAACGAAGCTATGGCACGATGTTTTTATCTTAGCTGTGGCTGTCAATCAATACAGCCAACATTCTTTAAGCGGTAGAATTTGTAGCGCAAATGGTTTTAACTTTAAACACCTGGAACAAGAAAGCGGGTTTTTTTGTTATTAGTCCCATGATAAAATCAACTACATGCACAAACAGATTGGTCATTGTTTTTCTCTTCTCATAACAGTCATTGTTTTTTCTTCCTGTGGTGATAAAAAGCCTGCAGAAAAAGCCAAAGGGCGAGGATCGGCGGCGGTGATCGTGGATGTGCTGGTGGCAAAGCCGGAACCGGTATCCAATATCATTGAAGCCAATGGTACTGTATTGCCCAACGAGTTTACAGAACTTCACCCGGAAGTAAGCGGACGTATTACCTACCTCAACCTGCCCGAAGGAAATGCAGTGCAGGAAGGGCTTGTACTGGCAAAGATCAATTCAGCCGACCTGGCGGCGCAACTGGCTAAAAGCAAGGTGCAACTGGAGTTAGCAGAAAAAACTTCGGATCGGTACCAACAATTGCTGGCTGTAAATGGTATCAACGAAAGCGATTATGATGCTGCCGTAAACCAGGTAAACAGTCTTAAAGCCGACATGGCTTATACGCAAACCCTTATTGATAAAACCGTCATCAAGGCGCCGTTCTCCGGTGTGCTTGGCCTGAGGCAGGTGAGCCCCGGCGCTTATGTTACGCCTGCTACAGTGCTGGCTACGCTGCAACAAACCAGCCAGGTAAAAATTGATTTCACTTTGCCGGAGATATATGGCACCGTTTTAAAAAAAGGATCCTTGGTGAAAGTGCAAACTGATGCCCTGTCCGGTCAGTACTCACAGGCACGTGTAATCGCAATTGAACCCGGTGCCAATACGGATACCCGCAATATTACTGTCAGGGCGATCCTGGATGGCAGGGCGAACCCCGGCGGTTTTGTAAAAGTTTTTGTAGATGAAGGAAAAACAAGGTCGTCGGTGCATGTGCCGGCAAGCAGCATTATACCCGACGATAAGAATAACCAACTGGTGATTGTGAAGAACGGAAAAGCCAGGTTTGTAGATGTAAAAACAGGTATCAGGGAGGCAGATATGGTGGAGATTTTACAAGGTGTGGCAACCGGTGATTCTGTGGTGGTTACCGGGGTGTTGTTTGTGCGCCCCAACAGCAGTGTTACCGTCAGGTCCATAAAAACGGCGGCCCAGTTAACGGCTGATGAAGGTGCTGACAGCACCACGAAACAATAACCATTCAGCTTGAGAAGAAAAATTTTTAAAAGAAAACCGGGTACCATTACTGCATGAATATTTCCGAGTTATCATTAAAGCGTCCTGTGCTGGCAACTGTACTGAACCTGTCTATCATCCTTTTTGGCGTTGTAGGGTATACTTTTTTTTCCATCA
>CAYVLT010000473.1:0-2124 GCA_964452405.1 uncultured Ferruginibacter sp. | reverse complement strand
AAGCAACAAATTTTCCCAGGATGGGAGAACCCACTTCTTCCTCTCCTTCGATACAAAATTTTACGTTGTTCTGCAGGGTATTCGTCTGGATCAATGTTTCGAGCGCTTTCACGTGCATGTACACCTGGCCTTTATCATCGCAACTGCCGCGGGCAAATATTTTTCCATCCACAATCACGGGGTCAAATGGCCCGCTCTTCCACAGCTCAAGAGGTTCGGCAGGCTGTACATCATAGTGACCATACACGAGCACGGTGGGTTTTGCAGGATCAATTATCTTTTCAGCAAATACAACCGGGTGACCTTCGGTGGGATATATTTCGCAACGGTCAACGCCGGCTTCCAGCAATCTTTGTTTTACTGCTTCCGCACATTTCAACATGTCCGCTTTGTTTTCGCTTTTTGCGCTCACACTGGGAATCCTTAAAAGATCCAGCAATTCATTTAAAAAACGCTCTTTGTTTTTTTCCTGGTAATCTTTCCAAACTTGCATGGTATAGTCTTTTTGGTGAGTGATGTATTGGGCGGTAAAATTAAGCGATTTTGTACTGGCTGAAATTTCTTTTACCAAAACAAAAAGTTTTGCAAAAACGATGATTTTTTTTTGGTGGGGTTAGGTACATGCAACTATATTTGCGGCAGATTGATTGCCAATTTATCAGCCTTTGTTTTAGTTGTGAGAGACGCTCGCTTCTATTGCAAAGGCTGAGTCTATTTCAGGCCTTGGCACTCTTCTTTTTTACCAGCAATGCAGCCAGGCCCGCGCCAACCAGGTAGAGCAATGCGGCGATCAGCAGCAGGAATTTGAGGCTGGCACAGCAGGCTGTTGCAAGCGCAATGTTAGCGGAGAGATGACCGTGCAGGCTGAAAAGCATCCCGGTGTTTTCGATCATATCCAGCCCGCCGGCCACCAATGCGCCTGTTGAAAGCAGGTAGCCCGTTTGTTGTAACCAGCCTGTAAAGCGTTTTGACAACAGCCGGCAGGACAGCATGAAAAAAAAACTGTAGCAAATAATAAAAATAAAATCGTAGTAAGTATTACTGATGGCTACATCCAGCAGTTGCTCATTTTTCCAGGCAAGCAATACCTGGTTAGCTGTTGGAAAATTATAAGCAAACTCAAGGTTGATAATTCCCCTGGGCGTATGGCTGGTAATGAGGGGTGCGCCGGAAATGCGCATCACCCACAGCATGATCAGGGTACCTGCTGCAAACAGGAGCCATACACGTATGTTGATAAACCGCGTCAGAGCGACTCAAATCTTTCGGAAATGAAATCCCAGTTCAACACCTTCCAGAAGCTGTCGATATAATCTGCCCGGCGGTTTTGGTATTTAAGGTAGTAGGCGTGTTCCCACACATCAAGTCCGAATACCGGCATGCCTTTTACTTCTGCGATGTTCATGAGCGGGTTGTCCTGGTTGGGAGTGGAGGTAACCACCAGTCTTTTTTCGTTGTTGAGTACCAGCCAGGCCCAGCCGCTGCCAAACCTGGTTTTAGCAGCATTGTCGAACTGGCGCTTAAATTCATCCATCGAATCAAAGTCTTTGATGATGGCATTGTTCAGTTTGCCGGAAGGCTGTGTAGCGTGAGGGGTAAGGCACCTCCAGAACAGTTCATGGTTGAAATGACCGCCGGCATTGTTGCGCATTTTTACCGAATATTTCGAAATGTTTTTCAATACGTCTTCAATCGGTTTTTTCATATCCACTCCTTCAGCGGCAGCGGCTTCTTTTACATTTTTACAATAACCGGCGGCATGTTTGGTGTAATGTATCTCCATCGTCATTGCATCTATGGATGGTTCCAGCGCATCAAAGGCAAACCCGAGCGGTTGCTGATCGAAACTGATCGCATTGGCATTGCCTGCTTTTTTTTCTTCGGCAAATAATTTATTGATGGAAGAAGCTGCTACCAGCGAGCCTGCAGTGATGGTGGCAGATGACAGGATGAATTTTCTTCTGGAAGTTTTTTTCATAACAATGCATTTTGTGTTGTTAAATATACCGATTCTGTTATTGGCTGTTCTTACTGTTAACAATTGGTTTAAATAAACGCCTGGTGTGTTTGAACAGGCGGTAATAAAATTCTTTATTAAAAAGCTGGGAGTCGTGCATGGCCTTA
>CAYVLT010000472.1:0-2126 GCA_964452405.1 uncultured Ferruginibacter sp. | reverse complement strand
TTGCGGCAAACCTTTTGTTAGTGGCAGTTTTATTGTTGCTTAATGGTCAGACTTAGCTTTTTAAACTCAGCTAAATTCTTGTCAAAATCATTAACAGTAAAACCCTGAAAGAAAAGAATACCTCTGTCGAGCTCTACTATTTTTTGAAATACGAGTACTTCTTTCCCGTCCTGTTTACCAAAAATTGTTCGTTCATAAGTCCTATTTGAGTTAACATATTTTGTTGCTTCATTATTAATTGTATCAACTTTAATTTCTCTGTCTTCAAGTTCTTCGTCAGCTACTTTTTTAAAATCAATTCCTAAATAAATTGCAACCTGCGTCACTAGCACAAATGGTTCGTTGTCGTAATTGCTTTTTAAGATGCCGCCTTTGGTATAAAAATAGTCCGAGCCATTACTTCTTGTAAGTTTAAAGATAGAGTTGGTGTCATCAAATCTGAAATATGAACTATAAAATGGGTCTGTTTTTAAGGCATTGTCACAATATATTGTTTCCAATGATTTTTTGATTGATTTTCCGAGTGATTCATTTGTCGAAGGATAAGAAGCTAAAATGATACTTGTAAAATTGGATGTCCCAGTTATAATTTGATATACATTGTCATTCTCAATTTTGTATAATGCAATTTTGGCTGGCAAATTATTTATCCGAATTTCCGAAAATTCAATTAGGGTCTTTCCCTTTTTAGCGAACTTTTCTTTAGTAAATGTCTTGCTATTTTGTGAGTAACTAATACCAATCATGGTTGTCGCATTGATAAAAATACTGTCTTGAAATCGCAGAGTTGATTCCTTGTCACCTAGACTAAATCCAGAAGGTGGTATAATGAAAATGTTTGTACCTGAAATAAGTTTATGTTTTGTCGTCTTGGTGGAAGCTATCTGTTTTGTAAAGCCAGTTGTTTGTTTCGTCTGTCCAATTGAGTTAAACGTAAAAAGAGCAGAGAGTATGAGTAAATAAATCTTTGTCATTGTAGGGTGCTTAAAAATTGCCACTAACTCCTAAATATACGCAGCTTTTTGCATCTCCCGTTTTTCTAACAATATTTACAGACTATTCACCTGTAATCAGTTAAGGTAAAAAAGCGCAGGATTTCGAATGGCGTTTTTGAATATCAACAATACAAAATGCGCAGTTTTAAAGGGGTACCCAATCCTAAAACCATTCGGGGTATTTCCTTGTACGGCTTCGCCGCTCTCAGTCACAATCAAGTAAACTGTCGATAACCTGGTCGGTGATAGAATAGTTGAATTTTGCCGGCCCTGTGTATTGGCGGGTAAACTGCCATTGCTTGGGGAGTGTTGCTTAATTGGTGGGATATACCATTAAGGGTTCCTACTAAGGTAGAATTATTTTTAAATATGCGGGCCAAATTTTCAGCGCCGTCAACCTTACAAAAAAGCCACGGCATCTTTGCCGTGGCTCCGTTCTAAACCCTATTCATTTACGATACTTTATTTAATAGTTGTTGCAAGCTGGCGATCATCTCCTCCTTATCTTTTAACCTTGCTTCATAAAGACGTTTATTTTCTTCCAGTGCCTCCATTAGTTTTTCGAGCGGATTGAATGTGCATTCGTAATTTTGAATACCTGCATATATGTTGGAAGGACCCGCATTTGAGCCTTCAAAATTATTTTGAATGTTATATAACAGCAGTTTCCTGGTCAAAATTCTTAATGGCATCTGCCGGCAGTTTCAACGCTGCTGCTACCTTTTCCAACAATTCCCTGTCCGGCGCTTCTACCAGGGCTCCTGGCAGGTTACCAACACAGTTATTTGGTTTTTTGCTGTACTGTTAACCTGGCAACTCCTGCAAACAAAGAGCTGGTGCCTGCCAGGGGTATAAACAGGCTCGCCCCTTTCTCAACAATAACGGGCATCCAGTATACCTGTGGGCTGCTGTACCTCCCCGCTGATCAGTATGCCCCGGGCATCCAAAAATTCAATGGCCATTACGGTAATGGCCAGGTAACCGGCCGCTGTTGGCACCGGCAGGTGAAAGACCTGACCCGGCACCGCTATCTCGTTGTAAGCAATGTCCAGTTCATGCCGGCTTTCCATGTTCATGGCTTCCGGTTGTAACAGGTTACAGGCGGCCGACTGCAAACGGCACCGGATAGTA
>CAYVLT010000471.1:0-2137 GCA_964452405.1 uncultured Ferruginibacter sp. | reverse complement strand
ATTTTCATACGTTGGGCGCCTCCATTCAATGCGTGATCGGCAATCATGCCGTGCTGGAAGATGTGTGCCAGCGCTTTGATATGCCCTTTCACCTGGTGTCGCACGAAAACAGCAGCAAGGAACAATTTGAGCAGGCCATACTTACTATCGTTGACGGCTATGCGCCGGATTTTTTAGTGCTGGCAAAATTCATGCGGATACTGTCGCCGGCATTCATCAGTCGTTTTGTACACCGCATCATTAATATCCACCATTCATTTTTGCCTGCGTTTGCGGGGGCTAAACCCTATGCACAGGCTTTCGAGAGAGGCGTTAAACTGATCGGCGCCACCGCCCATTTTGTCACCAACCAACTGGATGAAGGTCCCATCATCGCCCAGCAGATCATTCCTGTGAATCACTCGTTCACGGCTGCTGATATGGTGCGTGCAGGCAAGGAAATTGAAACAGCTGTACTGGCAAAAGCACTGCAGCTTGTATTTGAAGACCGTGTACTCATCTGGAAAAACAAGACGATCATTTTTGAATAAATTACCGCGTGATGCTGCGTTAAACTTTTTCCTCCCGCTACTGTCTGAGCCTGTGTTCCACAAACTAAGCTCAATACAATACTACTTATGAGGAAATATTTTTTTCTGACGACATTACTATTCGCCGGCATCACAGCAGTTATTGCCCAATCCACCTATAACATGACCAATTACGCATCTGGTGGCGATACATTTTACCTCACCAAAGCGCAGCTCAGCGCCACATCTTTCGATTCCACCGGTGCAAATATCACCTGGGATTATTCATCACTAACAGGAACGTCTCAACGAAGACTGATCTACCGCCTGCCCACGCAAACCGGCTTCAGCACCCTGCAATGGCCTTATATTGCCAACAGTAATAATGTAAACCTGTCCTCCACCGACGGGCAAACCATCTCTTTGTTGGGCTTGCAGCAAACCAATCCAAACGACTACTATTTAAAAAACAATAATTACCTGCGGCAAAAAGCAGCTTCATATACGGTGGTGGTGAATGGCCTGCAGGTGAACGTGAAGAATGTGTATGACAACCCGGACACCTTGTATCATTTTCCGTTGCAATACGGCAGCACGAACACTTCGCATGGGGCATATACCATTAATATCCCGGATCTGTATTATCGCAATTCCCATATCAGCCGGGCCGACACAGTAAAAGCCTGGGGAACACTTATCACGCCTCATGCCAGCTATGCGAATGCACTGCAACTGGTGTCCACTATTATGCAGGTGGATTCATTGGCTGTGGCCAATCAACCCTTACTCAATAATGATACTTCCTATTCACGGGAGATCACCTGGTTTGATCCTTCAGAAAAATACCCGGTACTTTTTGTGCGGCAAACAAAAACGGGCAATCTTTATGTAACCTCCACGGTTGAATACCTGGATGTGCAGCAATATTACCAGCCCACAGCTTTTTTTGCCTATTTGCCACTTACACCTAACATGGGTGACACGGTGACTTTTCAAAATCTTTCCAGCAACGCCACGGCATTTAAATGGAAGTTTTCTGATGGCAGCGACAGCAGCACCGCCATTAACCCCGCCCATATCTTCACTGCTGCAGGCACCTACCCGGTAACACTGGTTGCCTACAATGGCCCTTTAAGTGACACGATAACCATCGCGGTGAAGGTTAACCCGGTCAACCAAACTTATAGTTTTACCGGTAACGGCAACTGGAGTGATTCCACCAACTGGTTGAACCACGTGATTCCACCAGCTTCTTTGCCTGCCACCAACCAGGTGGTCATCGACCCTGTGGCTGGTGGATACTGTATTTTAAATGTGCAGCAAACCATACAAGCGGGCGCCACGCTCATTGTTAACCCGGGCAAAGTGCTGGTGGTGCCGGGCTTTTTAAGGATACAATAAAAATGCTGTGGCCGCATAATCCGTCCATTTACTTTATTGCAGCAACGCTACCTTTGCTTCATGAAACCTTTGTTAGTGTACTGTTATGATGCCTACTGCGGCTGGTGTTACGGGTTCAGCCCGGTGATGAAAAAGATCGGCAAACGTTTTGCAGACGAACTGGAGTTTGAAGTGTTGAGCGGTGGAATGATGACCGGTGACCACATTGCACCAATTGAAAAAATAGC
>CAYVLT010000470.1:0-2155 GCA_964452405.1 uncultured Ferruginibacter sp. | reverse complement strand
AAATCTACGTGCAATAAAAATCTTATTGTTCACCGGGTCACCGATCACAATACCACTCATCTCGTTCCAGAATTCCATCGCATCCAGGAACATCCCTTTGCTGGTATCTTCAAAAACCACTTTCCAGGTATTACCGGCATCTGATGTACGGAGTATGCAGGCAGGTTCACTCGTGGCCATGATCACGGCAGAAGTTTCATCAAAAGCTTCGATATCCCTGAACTCTGATTTTTCAAAACCGTTTACCGTGAGCCATTTCCAGGTTTTGCCGCTGTCTAAGCTTTGTGCCACGGTGCCGTTGCTGCCGCTGGCCCAGATCACCCGGTCGTTCACCACGCACAGTCCCCGCAGTGATGCATTGTGTCCCTGCGCCAGCACAGCAACAGTTTGGCCAATGGTTGTTTCAACCGCAACAGCCATAAAAAGAAATAAGATGAATATTTTGATTTTAATGATCATACCGTCATTTTTGTAACAAGTTACAGGAATATTACCACCTGCCTGCGTGGTTTTTACTGTGAACGTTTACACTGAAATCCTAAAAAAAATTGCATGGTTCCATACTGGATGAGCCGAACAGCGTTGTTGCTGGGAGAGGAAAATGTTGCCGCCTTAATGGGCAAGAATGTACTGGTGGTGGGACTAGGTGGCGTGGGAGGTATTTGTGCTGAGATGATTGCCCGAGCAGGAGTGGGCAGCATGACCATCATTGACGGGGATGCGGTTGAGTTAAGCAACTGTAACCGGCAGATCGCCGCCTTGCAAAGCACGGAAAAAAAGCTGAAGGCAACCGTAATGGGAGAGCGGCTGAAAGACATCAACCCGAACCTGAACCTCACCGTGATCACTGATTTTATCAAAGAGGAAAAAACCATCGAGGTGGTGGAGTCGCAGCCATTTGATTATGCCGTGGATTGTATTGACACGCTTAGTCCAAAAGTGTGGTTGATCAAAGCCTGTGTTGACAGGAAGATACCGGTTGTCAGTTCGCTGGGGGCGGGCGGAAAAGTGGATCCGTTAAAGATACAGGTAACGGATATCTCCCAAAGTTATAAGTGTAACCTTGCCCGTTATGTACGGAAATACCTGCACAAAGTAGGCGTGAAAACCGGGGTAAAGGTGGTTTTTTCGCCCGAAGATGTTGATCCCCGTACGATCGTGGAAACTGAGAAAGCCTTCCCGAAAAAATCGATCATCGGCACGGTAAGTTATATGCCTGCAATATTTGGTTGCATTGTTGCCAGTGTGGTGATCCGCGGGTTGCAGGGAGAAACCGTTCAATAAAGGCGGCGGGGAGCGGGCCGTACGTTTTTTACACTACATTTGACGATTAAGATTGAATCATTAAAAATGCCATCAGGCGCTTGTCATGAGCCAGGAACCGATATTATTGGATGATAGCCACACAGGGTTAGAACAGGTAAAACAATTGCTGCTGCAGGATGCCCCGGTGCAGGTTACAGCAGACGCCTTTGAAAAAATTGCGGCCTGCAGGGCTTATCTTGATAACAAGTTATCCGGCGGGGATGAAGCTTTTTACGGTATTAATACCGGTTTCGGCTACCTGCAAAATGTTCAGATCAATAAACATCAACTGGAAGAACTGCAAAGCAACCTGTTGAAATCTCACGCATGTGGTATGGGAGAAGAGGTGCCGGCACCAATTGTTAAGCTCATGCTGGCGTTAAAGATCAAATCACTCAGCTATGGTCATTCAGGCGTTCAAACCGCCACTGTACAAAGACTCGCTGATATGTACAACGGGCAGGTGCTGCCGGTTATTTATACACAGGGATCACTCGGGGCTTCCGGCGACCTGGCGCCACTGAGCCATTTGAGCCTGCCGCTGATCGGGCTGGGGGAAGTGAACCTGGCAGGTACACGCCGGCAAACGAAGGATATACTTGCCGGGTTTGGTTGGGAACCACTGCACCTGCAGAGTAAAGAAGGACTTGCATTGATCAATGGTACGCAGTTCATGAGTGCCTATGGAATGTATAATCTCATTCAATCAGAACGCCTGCTGCAATGGGCTGATATGATCGCGGCCATTTCTTTTGATGCTTTTGATTGCGTGCCGAGTCCGCTGCACGAAAAGATACATTCCATCCGGTCGCGCAAAGGGCAAGTGAATACGGCCAAACACCTGGAGGCG
>CAYVLT010000469.1:0-2188 GCA_964452405.1 uncultured Ferruginibacter sp. | reverse complement strand
GGGATATCTATGTGGGCAAGAACAGCGGTGGTTCAACAATCACCTTTACCAACACAGCACAACTAACAGATGGTTCAATCACCGGGGCCACGAATATCTATTTTTACAATGTTACACAGAATGGGTTTTACCTGCAGTCCACCACAAATGCAGGTATTTCAAACAGTACCATCCAGATCGGCAGCAACAGCAGCCCATGTGTATGGAATGGCCCTGTTGCTTTCACCGCACCCAATCTTAATATTGCCTACAGCAGTTTCAATGGGTTCATTAATATTTTCACCATGAACGGTGATAGTGTCGGGCAAAACTGTACCGGCGGTAATACCTTCGCTTCCTATACCCATAATCTTTTTACCAATGCAGGCGCAGCCAACTGGAACCTTGCCAACAATGCACCTGATGCTTATAACGGCAACGTGTACTTCAGCCAGCTTTCCACAGGGTTGCTCCGCCCTTCCTACAATACAAATTGTACATACGGAGGCAATATTTATATTCAGGCAGGATCCGATTCCATTGCATTTGCCAGCGGCGCCAATGGTCGGGTAACCATTACCGGTAGCTACTCCACCCTTTTTGACAACAGCACTTCCAGAGGCACCAGTATCAAGCGGCTTACCATCAATAAATCAGCGGGTAATTTCACCTTGAACAAAGGTATCTGTATTAACAGCGGTGGAGATCTTACACTCTTATCGGACAAACTCATCAGCTCCTCCACGCATTTATTGCGGCTCCTGAGCCAGCAATGCACGGTAACTGCCACCAACAGCACTTCCACGAGTTATGTTGACGGCCCCATGCAAATTGATGTGAGCAGTGCCACGCCGCAAACACTCCACTTCCCTATCGGGAAGGGAAATGATTGCAGGCCGGTTGACCTCGTCGTCACCCATTCTTCGGCTACCCCTTACAGTTATGTTGCGGAACTCTTCAATGCCAGTGCACAGGCGTTGGGTTGGACAAGACCTTTCCCGATTGCACAGGTATCTTCAGTCCACTATTGGGATGTAAACCGGTACAACACTGCCAGCGGCATCGCTGAACCTTCCAATGAACTTGCGGGCAATGCCACCATCACACTGTACTACGACAGCAACGATAATATCACCGATCCCACCCAACTGAGGGTATGTAAAAACACTTCCGTCGCACCCACTTTTTGGATCAATACCGGCGGTTCCGGCGCAACGACTGCACCGGGTAAGGTGAGTTCCACTTCCACACCAGATGCTTTTAACTCCTTCAGCCGGTTTACGCTGGGCTATTCAGGCACACCGTTGCCGCCTGCAGGGTTCGACAGTTCCCGGTGCGGTGACGGTAACGTAATACTGATCGCACACGCTGCAGCAGGTGAAGCGGTGGACTGGTATGCTGATTCAACGGGTGGCTCAGCACTGGCCATTGCAACGGATACTTTCCAAACGCCTGTATTGAGTACCAGCACCATTTTTTACGCAGCTGCAAGAAATGCCAATGGCTTTGTATCAGATAGCCGCACACCTGTAAGCGCCACCATTTACCATACCGCAACGATCAACGCTTTTTCACCTACGGCCGGAGGAACCGGCACAATACTTACCATCAGTGGCTCCGGTTTCAATACCGTAACAGGTGTAACGGTGGGTGGCATACCTGTAACCGCTTTCAGCATTGACAGTGATACAACACTAACGGCAACGCTTGCCCCAGGTATTTCGGGGTACATTGCCCTTACCAACACCTGCGGCACCGACTCACTTGGCATCTTCAACTTCATATATGTCACCACCTGGACCGGTGCAGCAGACAATAGTTGGGTGAATCCGGTCAACTGGGACAATGGCGTTCCTGATAGTCTTTTCAGCACCGTGATTCCACCAGCAGCCAACACACCACTCATCAGCAGCAACCAGGCAATAAAAACCCTTTCGCTGTTAGCCGGCGCTTCGCTTGACATCGCCGTTGCCAACACACTATCTGTACTCGACAGCGTAGCCAATAACGGCACCATCATTGGGGCAGGCACGGTGTCGCTGACGGGATCAACCCAGCAATTCATCAGTGGCCAGGGAAGTTTTTACAACCTGCAGTTGAATAACAGTAATGGCGCCCAGGTGAGCAGTGATATCAACACCCTGATCGATATAACGGGAAGGCTTACCCCAACGTCCGGTACCCTGGTCACCAACGATCACCTGCTATT
>CAYVLT010000468.1:0-2210 GCA_964452405.1 uncultured Ferruginibacter sp. | reverse complement strand
GAAGATACTGATCATCGCACCGCATTTTCCACCTTACAACCTGGCCGCCGTACACCGCAGCAGGTTGTTCGCACAACACCTGCCTGCATTTGGATGGGAACCGGTGATACTGGCCGTCGATGAAAAATACTACGAAGAAAAGTTAGATCATCACCTGACAAAATTGTTGCCTCACACCCTGCGGGTGGAAAAAGTGAATGCTTTTCCGGTTACCAAACCAAGATTGATCGGTGACATAGGCCTGAGAGGATTCTGGCAGTTGTACAGGAAGGCTAGGTACCTGGTACGGAAAGAAAAAATTGATTTTTTATACATACCCATTCCTTCTTTTTATATCGCTTTACTGGGCAGAATGCTGCACCGGTCAACCGGCATAAAATATGGTATTGATTATATCGATCCCTGGGTGCATCATTTCCCGGGAAGTGAAAAAATATTTTCGCGGCATTGGCTCAGCACTAAGATCGCCGGATTTTTAGAACCCATTGCCGTAAAAAAAGCCAGCCTTATCACAGGCGTGGCGGAAGGATATTATACAGGTGTTGCCAACCGCAATCCTCATTTAAAAAAACAGGCCGTGTTTGGCGCCATGCCTTATGGAGGTGAAGCAGCAGATCATGAAGCGGTAGCCGGAATGGATGTGGCGCCATACCTGTTTAAACAGAAACCCGGCACCATTCAACTGGTATATGCAGGCGCTATGTTGCCCAGGGCTTATGCTGTTTTAGAAAAGATATTTCAATCGATCAACAGCAGCCCGCAAAGCTTCGCCCATATTGAATTTCATTTTATCGGCACAGGCAAACGTGCCAACGACCCGGAATCGTTTAACATCCGGCCAATGGCCGAACAATATGGTCTCTGGCAAACCGTTGTGTTCGAATACCCGCAACGGATACCTTATCTCGATGTATTGGTGCACCTCAACTGCGCAGGTGGTGTTTTTATTTTAGGCAGTACAGAACCGCACTACACCCCGTCCAAAACTTACCAGGGTGTTTTGTCGGGCAAGCCAATACTGGCGGTATTGCATGAAAAAAGCACGGCGGTAAAAGTGCTGCAGGAATCAGGTGCCGGACTGGTATTGCCTTTTAACGGCGAAGAAGGACTGGAAACGGTGAAAGAAAAATTTAAACCATTGTTTCAGCAGTTCATCCATTTTATGCAGCAATACGATCCGGCAACCATTAACCGGGAATTGTTTGATCAATACTCGGCCAAAAATGTTACCGGAGTACTGGCAGCCCTGTTGGAAAAAATTTACGTGTAATCGTGACAGTGAGCAATCAAAGTAAGGAAAAGATTTACTCCAACACCGGCAACGAAGATGTGTTGAGCCTGGTTCCGGCCAATGCAACCTATATCCTTGATATCGGTTGCGGCGATGGCGCCAACGCACGGATATTGGTACAGCAAGGTTGTACCGTAGATGGTATCACCATTTCGGAAGGAGAAAAACAGGAAGCGCAAAAAGTGATGCGTCATGTGTTTGTACACAATGCAGAAAATGGACTGCCCATTGATGGCGCTGAGTTGTACGATGTGGTGATCTGCTCTCATGTGCTGGAACATATCTGCTATCCCAAATTATTGATGCAGGATATTCGCCGTGTGCTGAAAGTAAATGGTGTGCTGATAGTTGGCTTGCCCAACCTGATGCATTACAGCAGCCGCTGGCAACTGGCAAAAGGTAATTTCAACTATACAGAAGCCGGTATTTGGGATTACACGCATTTTCGGTGGTACACCTTTAAAACCGGCATCGACCTCCTGCAGCAAAACGGGCTTACGGTGGAGGTGGCAACGGTTACCGGCAAACCACCGTTGTACAGCATCAGTAAAAAACTCTTTCCCGCATCGGTGAATGATGGAATATTTTCATTGCTGAAAAAAATCTCAAAAGGTTTATTCGGCTACCAGTTATTATACCGGGCCGTAAAAAAAACTGCCTGAGAAAGCACACCTCTATTTTATTTTTTAATACACAGATCAGTGAAGCAATTATTTAAAAAAATATTACCGGCAGGTTCCGGCTTGTATAAGCTGTTATCAAAGTACTACCGGTCACTTTTCAAATACTGGTTGCCAAAACCCGCTTCGGCAGATGATTTCCTTGGATCGTATGCCAACGCTGTTGCAGATGTTTTTTTTATACAGATCGGGTCAAACGATGGTGTGTCCAATAGTCCTTTGCATGAAGATGTAACTGG
>CAYVLT010000467.1:0-2211 GCA_964452405.1 uncultured Ferruginibacter sp. | reverse complement strand
ACCTACACGCTCGTGGTATTTGCGAAAGATGCAAATATCTGCGCTACTGTATCTCCGAAAATTTATATCGACCAGGTTGATTATTCCCGCTTTGATTATGCTGTAAAAGCTTATGATTTTGACGTGGTGCCGCCGGATAATACTTTTCATTATGGAAAAGTGGGGGATGTAAATCCATTAAACGGGTTAAGGCAACCCAGCAATGATTTTTTCTATTGCACTACAGGATCTTTCGATTCTGACCCCACCAACGGTGTTTGTAATGCAGTGGTGAATCCCAATGTTTATAACACCGGGCCAAATAAACCGTTGTATGATTCGGCTTTTCCGCCCACCAATGACATTTCCCGGCGTAACCTGTGGTACACTTTTGTTGCCGGGTATGCAGGCACCGTAAAGGTGAAGGTGGAAAGTAAAACCCTGGGCAGGGGACTGCAACCGAAATTTACGGTGTATAAAAGTAATGTGGATGGAACGCTGCCTTTCAGTACCGTGGTTGCAAACGGGGAGGTTGATTCCACAATAGCACAGGGGTTGAGTTTTGTAGCTACTAACCTGGTATTCTTTTCTTACCGGTGTTATAACACATCCAATTATGTTTCTTTTTACCGCGATCCCTGTACGTCTGTGCCTACCCGTTATTACGTGGTGGTGGATAATGTAAATGCCTTTCCGGCAGAAGTGGGCGGGCAGTTACCGAATGCACAGCTTGAAGTGTCGGTATTGATGGATTCCGTTAACCTGGTATTACCGAAGTTTGATCACTATTCCTTCGCTGGTGATTTTGGTACAGTGGGAGAGGGCGCCTTTACCGGGCCGCAGGATAATTATTCCTGCGCCACCAGGGATGCTCCCGATCCTGTGTATAGCAATTATTTCAACTGCAGTAAAACGCTTTGGTACAAATTCAACTCAACTGTTACGGGTAATGTACGGTACAGGATAAGGGTGGATAACAGCTCGCTTTCGCATGGCTACGACCAGGCGCAGTTATTCAGGGAGATAATACCAGGAGATTCAACTACCCGGGGACTGGCCATTCAGACTTATTCTACAGTTAACACATCCACCGGTAGCTGGGCGCAAACCTGCGTGGCACCCGGAACCTATTACCTGTTATTGCCAGGCTGCAGCAAAGTGCATGAATACGTGGCACCTGAAATTGAATTAACAGAAGCAGTGGGAGATTTTTGTTCAAGGGCCATACCGGCTGCAATGAATGGCCCCGGATCCGTCACTGCCACGGTGCTCGTGAACTGCCATACCATCGGTACCGATTACGGCGAATTCGGACCACAACTTACCTGCCCGCCAAATGCCAACACCAGCGATTACAAAAGCAGTTGGTTCAGGATTGATATAACGGGACCGGATACCCTGGATGTAACCACTTACCTCGAGGAAAACACCAATGCCTCCAGCAGTGATATCAAGTATCGCCTGATGACCGGCGACTGTGGTGCCATGCAGGAGCAAAGTTGCGTGCTGGATGCCTTAACCCAGAACACATACCAGTGTATGGTGCCCGGTCAAAGTTATTTTGTGCAGGTGTTTACACCGGTTTTAAAAAATAATGCAGCCGTTACCGGAACCATCGATCTTAAATTGTCGGCTATCCTGCATGCAGATACCTGTGCGCCGCTCACCAACTGCCTGGTAAACGCCAATTTTGATACGGCTTATAACTGCAGCACGACTGACTCAGTGAAATTTGTGAATTTTTCCACCTATGGATCAAACATCAGTTACCAATGGGAATTTGGGTACAATAACCAAACATCCACGCTGGTATCCCCTTCCTTCTTTTACCCCGCCCTGCCTAACGACCAGGCGTACACGATAAAGCTGGTGGTAACCAACAACGGGTGTCATCAATCTGATTCAGTGACCAAAACCTTTACCATACCGGGAAGACCTTATGTGAACCTGGGTGCGGATATTGCCCAATGTAACAGTACGGCGCCCATTGTATTGCGGGCTACCTCCCACGCCGGTGCCACCTACCAATGGCAAAACAACAGCACAGCAGATACATTTAAAGTAACGGCAACGGGTAACAACAATTATTGGGTGAAGGTTACCTATAATGGATGTAGCCGGAGAGATACAGTTAAGGTGTTGATAAGTCCTGTCAGCTCGAGGCCCCTGCAGCAGATTGTACTTTGTACGGATTCCGTGCAGGTGGATGTTCGCCGCGGGTATGGAGAAACC
>CAYVLT010000466.1:0-2225 GCA_964452405.1 uncultured Ferruginibacter sp. | reverse complement strand
CAGTATGATATGAATCATCGGAGAAATATAGAAAGTTATTTAAATTTGAAACCTTAATAGTTCTAAAACCACATTACCTTACTTACTCTAACCGAAATAAAATAAAAGTGATTCGGATTTTTGGTGTTTGTAAAAATGATCTTTTTCTGAAGATGATTGACCCAATGTTAAATACATGGGGTATAAGTATTGCGGCTATCACAAGAACTACTCATGATGCGGTCCAGAAATTTATAGAGAGCAAGGCAGACATAGTAATCCTGGATGCCAATTGGAATTATACTTCACTATCTGCAAAAGATATTCTAGCAAATTTTTTAAACCATGATAAGTCGTGTAAAGTGGTAATGATAACTACCTTTTATGACCCTAAGATTGAAGAACAATTCTTTAGATTAGGCGCACAGGGATATATTTATAGAAACGTAACAAATTTTGATAGTATTGTTGAATGTATTACCTCAGTCTATGATTCTGTGGGCATTTGAAAAGTTCCCCGCCACATCTGGTGGTTTATTCAAAAAATCTCTGAGTGAAACTTATATTTCAGACCAATGGCTCTCAAATAAATCAATTTTCTTAAATTTAAGGAATGATTCATTCGAACCGCATAGCAAAACCATTACGTAAGGCCATTTTAATAGGTTGTCCCGGAGAGGGTGACAATTACTTGTATAGCGTAGCGACAGATATACAAAATGTAAAAACATTTCTTACATCATCACGAGGGGGTAAATGGAAAAGTAATGAAATCATAACTCTTGATTATCCTGATTTAACTGCTGTTGCTTCAGTGTTACAAAATACTATCGCCGACTATTCATTTATATATTTTGCTGGTCATGGGTATGAAACGGTAAATGACAGAATGATTTGCCTCAATGGAACTGACGTTAGCGATCTTTTTCTATTAGATCAAAATCCAAGGCAACTTATCATTTTAGACTGTTGCAGGGAAAAAGAATATGCAGTAATCAGTGGAATTCCTAAAGACGATGAATGGTTTCATTTTGATGGTCGTTATCCAGAAGGAGACGCTTTTGACTTAGCTATTCTGCAATCACCCCCAGGTAAAAAAATTGTGCATGCAACCAAAAGTGGATTCGCTTCATGGGAATGCAAAAAAGGAAGAGGCGGCGTATTTACAACCAGTCTTTTGCTCAGTACAAGAAGTTTTCAAAATGAACTTCCGTATGCCTCGCTGAAGATTGAAAAATTATTACAAAAGGCAAAAGATATTATTATTCAGTCTGGGGATGATCAAGAGCCTGAAATAGTGCATTCAGAAGGAAATCTTCAGGTGCCGTTTGCCTTATATATCAAGACAGAACCAAAGCCGGCCTTAAGCCAAAAATTTTCTCGAAACCAACCAAGAAGAACTTTCAAAAGGGAGACCTCAAATTCAGGGTTATTAAAAGTTGGGCTATTTTTCCTTGCGTTGGCAATAATTGCAGAACACTCCGAATAGAACAATTTGAGAGTAATTTACCAATGTGTAAGCCTTAATTCACCGAATACGTCCACTAGAAAAGCCAATTTTCTGCCAGAGCCTAAATGCACCATTGATAAGTTGGTTATAGACGATCCATTTCTTTGAGATTTCCAGAATTCCATATAGGTCTTTTCAGAACTGGATAGAAAGCCCGGAATTGTGAAAGGTCCGTCAATAATGTCTTGCTCTTCATTCAACGTGCAGAAATCTTCAATTCTGATGATGGTATTCTTAAAAGTGTACCGCCATAAATTATTTAACAACATAAGAAGTGTGAACTTTCCATATTTCTTTCTCACTTCTATAATTACATTCTCTATAATATTTGATAATAACTGTAGAGATTGAACGGCATAGTCCACATCTATTTGCAATCGTCCTCCATTTTGGTTACCTCTTTTTACTGATTTAGTTTTTTGTAAGTAAAAATCGTTTACAACAAGGTTGTTATGAAGTAATAAGTTTCTTGTTTCTTTTATTTCAACAATTGTATCAATTTTCTCCATCGCTGATGGCAATTCGATAGATAAAATATTACAGAAGTTACTAAGCAGTGTTTCTACATCTGCATATGCCAACTTATTAATTTCGCTTTCAATTATGCTTTCAATTAACGAACCTTTGTTTACCACTTCCTGTGAAATACTAATGCCTTTTGCTTCTTTGCTTTTAATTGCTGAAATTTTTTGAGGATAGAATTGCAATATCTTTTTCATCAAATCTGAAAGCATTG
>CAYVLT010000465.1:886-2238 GCA_964452405.1 uncultured Ferruginibacter sp. | reverse complement strand
TATTAATTACAAATCTTAAGTTAACGACTATGGTGGGGACACGAACCAAGGCGGGTAGGGACAGGTAACCAAGGCGGGTACACCGTGAAATCAATCGTACACACTGCACCTAAGAGTAGCGATACAATGCTGAAGGCACAGTAGCAGTAATGCTCAATATAGCTGCTTCCCGATCCCGATAGCTATCGGGAGGGCTGTATTCGATTTCGGGCGGCTTTTTGCGATACTTTTTTCCGCAAAAAAGTATCAAATAAAAAAGTATCAATTAAAAAAAGTATCAGGCAAAAAGGTATTGATGTACCTATACATTGCAAAACCTTGCATCCACCACCTGCGCCGGCAGGTAAGCTGCCTTGTCAATCACCTGGCCGCCTGCCTCCCTGAACCTCGTACAGGCTACCGTTACCAACAGGCATCTTTTTACCGCCGGCAAAGAAAGCGTTGTCACCTGCGCTGCAACCGGCTCCCCGTTACAGGGAAATTCCAGCCGGCATTGCACCAAATCAGCCGCCGCCGCCGGCTTCGATAAACTACAATAGGCCACTACCACGATGCACTCAATAGCGGCAGTACCCCTGGGCGCATGAAAGGCATTTACCGGTATAAATGCCGGCACCTCCACCTGTAACACCTGTTCGCTGGTCGTAACTGTCAGTGCTGCCAGCCATTTGCGGGCGCTGTCGCTTTTATCATTGAATGAAAAGCCACTGATAAAGGGCAGTGAGGCCTGGGCCGGTAAACTGTTCACATCGTTGCGGGTCAGCCATTTTGCAATGGTCCCGCCAAAGCGGCTTTGCATCTGTTTATTTGCAGGATAGGGGAGGCTGCCGGCCAGTTGCCTGCGCAAAAATTTACCTGCTTCCGCTGCAATGCCAAAATTGCTGCTTCTTTTCCGGCTGGCAGCGCTTTGCTTTACCTTGAGGGGCAGGCTGCGCAGGTACCATTTGCCATACCTTTCAACGCTCACCAGGTTCCCGATCTTCCCGCTTGCATAGATGAATTTAATTTTTGCCATATCCCAAATTTTTGATGACTGCTGAGCCGGCCCCTTTTTTGCCAGGATCCGGGTTGCACCGCTGCGTCACATCCGCGTTCAATGACGCAGTAGTGATGCACGGGTGCAGGATAGTAACGAAGGAAACCCTTTGCAGGTATGGAATGTGGCCGTTTGAACAGTAAAATACGTGTAAAGTCGCAGGAGTGGATCCGTTTAAAAACCTACGGACTAGGTATAAAGACGTAGAAAATGAAATGATAGCGTCAGGCGAAGCCCGGTGCCAACCAAATCGCCTGGCTTTTCCGTTGCTGGCAACCCGGTTAACAGGGGCTGTTGCCTGCCAAATGATCCAAGC
>CAYVLT010000465.1:0-876 GCA_964452405.1 uncultured Ferruginibacter sp. | reverse complement strand
TCAATAATGTAAATGCCTGCTTACTTTTGCTGCTAAATATTTGATGACGGATGCAGGACATAGAGCCATTTTTTAACTGGCGGCATTTGTATGCTGCGGAAGAGGATGTACGATCGCCTTTTTACGGTCGGCATTACAGTGAGTTTGAGTTTTCCCAAACCATTTACAATTATTATATACACCCGCAGTGGGACGATTTTGGCAGTCGCACCCTGTACATGAAAATGTTGTTTGCCGATTATGAGCAGGGCTTTGTAATTATTGAACTGATAGGCGAATGGAATGATGCCATTGAAAACGACATCATGACCCTGCGCCGCAACATTACAGATGTATTGTACCGGGAAGGCATCAGCAAGTTTATACTGGTGGCAGAAAATGTGCTGAACTTTCACAGCAGCGACGACAGTTACTATGAAGAATGGTATGAACAACTGGCGGATGAAGGAGGCTGGGTGGTACTGGTGGATATGCCGGTGCAGAGCCAGCACGATTTCAAACGTTCCCGGCTTACCAACTATGTTTTTTTAATGGAATTTCCGCAGTGGCGCACGCTGAAACCCGAAGTGGTTTTTCAGCAGATCGATAACACCGTGTTGAGGCTACTGAGATAAATCAGTGGATAAAAACTTACTCAAAGAAAAGTTTTTAATTTTCATACCGTACTTTTGCGCCATCTGTTTAAACCAACTCCTTTAACATGACCTGGAAATCTCTCTTTACTTCATCGATCGGGAAAAAATTTACAATGGGGCTTACAGGCCTTTTTTTAATAAGTTTTTTGGTGGTGCATTGTTTTATTAATGCGATGATTTTTTTTAATGATGGTGGTGAAACCTTTAACCATTGGGGGCACTTTATGGGAAGCAACCTCAT
>CAYVLT010000464.1:0-2246 GCA_964452405.1 uncultured Ferruginibacter sp. | reverse complement strand
CGCTTGATCCTGTAACCGGGCTGCTGGCAGCAGTTGTAGTTGTGGTAAGTGTTGCCAGTGTGGCTGGATCAGTTGTAAAACTAAGGTCAGCCCCGTAACTGGTACCCACAAGACTGGTTGCGTATGCCCGTACATGATAGGTGGTGCCGGCAGCAAGCCCTGTGATCGGGGTGGTAAACGGACCTGAAACCGGGCCATTTGTTGTAATGGTTGCCAAAGCCGTGGTAGGATTTGGTGACAGGTCCCAGCAGAAGCCGCTGACTGTTACAGGCCATGCACCGGCATCCGTGATATCGCCACTTGCAGATCCTGATGAAGTGCCGGTTGAAGCTGCAGCCGTTGTCAATACCGCAGGTGCTGCACCTGCCGGGGTAGCCGTTCCCGTGAACACTACATTTTTGATGTACACGGAGCGACTGCTGGTGGTGGTTCCTGCTGCGTACACATACATACGGATCACGTAAGTATGCCCTGCAGGAAGTGTGCTGCTCAACAAACCGAAGTTGATGTTATTTGTACCGCCGCCGGGTAAAGTTTGCGGCGTACCAAAACCTGTCCAGGCACCTGCACCATCTGCCTGGTAGGCAAGCGATGCAACATTGTTACCACTGGAGCCGGATGTTTTTACCGTAAATGTGAGACCCGTCAATGCAAGATCATAAGAGCCATTGGCCGACAATGGAAAATCAATATGATAGCCATCCGTAGCTACCGTTGGCCAGTTACCTGATGCGATCTGGCAACGATAGCCATCCGTATTGTGCGAGCCCGGTATTGGGAAACTGGCACCCGGCACCATGTCGCCTACAGTAATTGCTGTAGCCTGCACATCGCCTGCAGCACCTGCTTTAAGCGTGGTGGCCGTTAAGCCCCAGGTGGCGGTAAACTGGGCCATGAGCACGTTGCTGCACAACAGCATGGCCATGGTGATGAAAAATAATTTCACACTGCGCTGAATCATTTTTGTATGTTTTGTTTGCTGTGAAAAAGGGAGTGATAGAGGACGCAAAAACGCCACTGGCAAGTCGTATTTTTTTCTCATATTACTGCAATTAAAATCGTTTGGGATAAATGCGTGGGAGCATTTACTAACAGGTAGGAAAGCTACACAATAAAACTGCTGCCTGTTTTGCGTTTCAGCACTTTATTTATGCAAACGTTCCCGATAACGTTGGCTCTTAACAGGGATATTTTATTGTGAAAATCAAGGGATTGTTCCGGATCATAGCATGCGTTTTTTGAAGTGCTGAAAAAGCCCGAAAGCGAATACTGCTATGGAGAGACCGTTGCTAAAAAAACAAAGGACTGTAAGAATACAGTCCTTTTCCTTTTGCTCAATTTACACTTTATTCTACTACTAAGTTTTTGATGGTTTTGAAACTGCTGCTGCTAACGTGTAAGCTGTAGATACCCCTGTTCAGGCCTGAAGGGAGGGTGATCACAAATGAAGCAGTTCTGCCATCATGAGTTATTTGTTTGGTAAATACCTGTTGACCAATTTCGTTGAACAGCGTTACATTGTATACTGCCTTATCCAGGTTCTGCAATTGCAGGTTGAGGCTGTTGCCTTTAACCGGGTTTGGATATACTGCGATGCCATTGTTGCCAGCCAGTTTTACATTCAATACATTGCTGTATTTGATGCTGCCATTTCTTTCAGTAACTTTTATCCTGTAAAAATTATTTCCGTTGTTTACTGCAGCATCAAAATAACTGTAAGTATTTAAAGCACCATTGTTGGATTTAGGTAACAATGTTCCGGCAGTAGTGAAGCTTCTGCCGTCGGCTGATTCTTCCACAACATAATTCAGGATATCTGTTTCTGTTGCATTTCCAAATTCAACCTGCACACCATTTTGTTTCTGGTAGGCTTTTACATTCACCAATGCAACCGGCGTAGTGCCTGAATTAGAAAGAATGAACAATCCTAATGTTGAGTACGAACCTGCAGCTTTTGCCACATAAGGATCAGCAGAGGTTCCTGCACCTGATACAGAGGCGGCTACAAAAGCCCAGGCTGAACCATCCCAATGGCCTACGAATACCGGGTTGGTTCCGGCGAATCCATTGGCTTCATCAGCAGCTGTCCATTCAAAGCGAAGCGTATCAGCATTACCGCCGCTCGTTGCTTCAGAAATATTCCATTCTCTCGGCAAACTGTTTGCAGGCGCTGCGTGCGTAAAGCTGTTTTGTAAAGAAACTGTAACGATCTCATCAGCACCGGTACCACAGCTAACAGAAACACC
>CAYVLT010000463.1:0-2254 GCA_964452405.1 uncultured Ferruginibacter sp. | reverse complement strand
GCCCATTGCTGCACCGGTTTTGTATTGTTCATAATATCCTTTTCCCCTGGTAAGAAATACTGCTGCGTTTGCTTTCCAGTATGCATTGAAAGCATGGTTGTAAAAAAACTGGTAATGGGTTTGCTGGTAATCATCCACTTCATTGTCGTATGGTTTTCCCGGTTTATCGGTTCCTGCAGAATTGTAAGTCCGGTTGGTGCTCAAATAGGCCTCTGGTACGCCGTTCCAGGCCTGGTAGGTTTTTTCTTTTCCTGAAAAAATATTTACACGGAAAGAATTTTTTTCGTCCGTCCACGCTGTACTGAGGTAATAGGAACGCAGTGAAGTGCTGGCCCTGTCAATATACCCGTCGCTGCTGATCTTGCTCAAACGGCCATCAATAGTGAAATGTTTGCCGATGAGCCCGCTTCCGAATTTAAATGTGTTTTTCCAGGTATTGTAAGATCCATAACTGTTATTGGCCTCTGCGTAAAATTGTTTGTTCAGTTCATTGGTGGCAATATTGATACTGGCACCAAAGGCTCCCGCGCCATTACTGCTGGTACCCACGCCCCGCTGCACCTGGATGCTGTTGGCGGAGGAAGCAAAGTCGGGCAGGTCGACGAAAAAAGTTCCCTGGCTTTCCGCATCGTTGTAGGGAATGCCATTCAGGGTTACATTGATCCGCGTGGCATCGGTGCCCCGTATGCGGATTCCAGTGTATCCCACACCGTTACCTGCATCAGCATTCACCACAACAGAGGGTGTTTGATTGAGAATAAAAGGCATATCCTGCCCCAGGTTCAGCTTTTCAATGTCCTGTTGCGTGAGGTTGGTTTTGGCAAAAGGCGCTTTGTCGGCGGCCCTCACCGCCAGTATCTCCACTGGTTTCAGGTAAGCAGTGTCGTTGAAAGGTTTGTTTTTTTGTGCCACGGCATTGAACGTACACGCACATACAGCAGCCAATGCTGATATTTTTTTCATTACAATAATTTTAGCTGAATACCGGGTTGCCACCAAGGCAATGGAGGTCCTTCTAAGAAAAGGACGGGCATTTCTTCCTACGCAGGTATTATCCTGTTCAGGTTAACGGGTTTGATCTCAGCGAAGCCTGCATGATTGAATGATTCAACTTCTGCAGCCAGGCACCCCGGAAATTCAGACGGTTAAAAGAGCGGTTGAAATGCAAATGTAGGCGGGAATAAAATAATTTTCCAAAAAAAATGTAACAATCGGGCCTGTCAGCCGTACTACCGGAAAATATAGCCATGAAAAAAATCTTATGTCTTTTCCTCACTGTCTTTACCTTGCAGGCTTTTTCGCAGGATGTTACTATTACAGACGCCAATGCCCGCAAAAGAACTCTTAATGCCGCCTTTAACGCCATCGAGGTGAGCGATGGGATTGAGCTTTACCTTTCACAGGGCAGCGAAGAATCTATTGCAGTAAGCGTTTCCAATGACAAATACCTCGATCGTTTTATCACCGTGGTGGAGGATGGTACACTTAAGATCTACTACGATAAAAAGGCGATGGTATGGAATAACAACGAACGCAGGAAATTAAAAGCCTATGTGTCTTTTAAAAACCTGCAAAGGCTCAAAGGCTCTTCCGGTGCACAGGTAAGCGTGAAAAATGTGCTTGCCGTGAGCAGCCTCCAGATGGCTTTTTCAAGTGGCTCGCAATTTAATGGTACTGTAGCTGTAAGCAACCTCGAAGCAACACAGAACAGCGGGTCAGAGATCATCCTTTCCGGCACGGCTGATCATTTTAAATCCAATCTCAGCAGCGGTGCCTTGCTTAAAGGGTATGATCTTACGGTAAATTACTGCGAGGCAAAAGCAAGCAGCGGTGCAGAAGTGAGAATCACCGTAAACAAGGAAATGGCCGCAAGAGCCAATAGTGGTGGCAGTATCCGTTACAAAGGCGAGGGCGTACTGAAAGACATCAATGTAAACAGCGGCGGCTCGGTAAAAAGATCCTGATGAGCGCCGGCAAATAGTAAACAGAAAAATACAATCATAATGAAAAGAATGATACTGCTGCTGGCAATGATTTGTTTTGCCACCGTCAGCAACGCACAGCAAACAGTGGTGAATGACAACAATGCGGAACCACGGCAACTTTCCGGTAGTTTTACTGCCATCAAGGTATCAGGTGGTATTGATATATACATGTCGCAGGCAGATGAGGAAGGCCTGGCAGTGAGCGCCTCCGCACAGTCATACCGCGACGATATTAAAACGGTAATTGAGAACGGAACCCTGCGTATCTA
>CAYVLT010000462.1:0-2262 GCA_964452405.1 uncultured Ferruginibacter sp. | reverse complement strand
GGCACCATCCATGGTACAGATTACATCTATACCAATGGGCAACACACCGTGGGATCTGATGGCAACTACCTCATCACTTCATCCAACAACAATACTATTGGCAACATCAACCCTGACTGGATCGGTGGTGTCAGCAACAAGCTCAGTTTTAAAGGTTTTTCATTCGGCTTTTTGATCGACGTGAGAAAAGGCGGATCGGTGTTCAATACAGATCTGTACTATGCGCTTGCCGGCGGGCTGTATGAAGAAACAGCAGGCAACAATGATCTTGGAAATCCCATCCGCGACCCACTTACAAATGATGCCACCAGCGGCGGTATCATCAGGGAAGGCGTTACAGAAGACGGCAAACCCAATTCTATCAGGGCCAGTACTTCCGACTATGGAGAATATGACAGCTATGTATCGGCACCGGACAAACGCTTTGTGTATGATGCCGGCTATATTAAATTAAGAGAAGTATCACTCGGCTACTCGCTTCCTGCAAAAGTATTCAGTGGAAGTTTTGGAAAAGTATTTAAGGGAATCGACATTTCACTGGTGGGCCGCAACCTGGCCATCCTGCACAAAAATCTTCCCTATGCGGATCCTGAAGAAGGCTTCAGTTCTGGTAACCTGCAGGGCATCCAGACCGGGTCATATCCTGCAGTAAGGAACATCGCATTCAATTTAAAATTCAGGTTCTAACCACAAAACTCACCGTTATGAAAAATACGATCTATAAATTATTAATATTCGGAACCGTGCTGATGTTCTCCTGCAAGAAGAACATTACCGATCTCAATACGAATCCCACCAGGCCGGAAACGGTTACGTCCTCGGCGCTTTTTTCAAACGCCTCCATTAATCTTTCTGATGTACTGGCCAGCACAAACGTGAATAATAATAATTTCCGTTTGTTTGTGCAGTACTGGACAGAAACCATCTACCGGGATGAAACCAGGTATAACCTTAACCAACGCAGCATTCCTGATCGCTGGTGGGCCACTTTTTACCGCGATGTGATCAAGGACCTTACTGAAGCATCCGCTGTGGCCGACGGGGAAACAGCCACTTTATCAGCCGCAGAAATACAAAACAGGAAAGCCATTAATGAAATCCTGATCGTGTATGCCTATTACCATTTGCTCACCAGCTTTGGAAATATTCCTTACGAAGAAGCACTGAACATTGAAAACCCACAACCGGCTTATGATGATGCGGCAACCGTGTATGGAAAAATACTGACCCGGTTGAATGATGCCACCGCCCAACTCGATAACACTGCTGCAGCCTATGGCTCGGCTGATCTTATCCTGGATGGTGATGTGGATCGCTGGATCTTATTTGCCAATTGCCTGAAGATGAAAATGGGCATGACGATCGTGGATGTAAACCCGGGAACTGCTACCACCCTCATTACTACTGCAGCTCCCAACGTGATCATGAGTAACCAGGACAATATAAAAATCAATTACCTGGCCGCTCCGCCAAACACGAACCCTGTGTGGGAAGACCTCGTGCAGAGCGGTCGTCATGATTTTGTAGCAGCGCAACCTTTCATTGATACACTTAAAGAACTCAATGATCCACGCCTCTCATTATTTTTTGATACCACCATCACGGTTGACCCGGCCACAAGAAGAACGTTGGGGTATTTGGGCCAGTCGCCCGGACTTTCAGCCGTATTCAATAATTTTTCAGCGCCATCAAAAACGGTTGCAGCGGCCGATTTCCCACATACTTTTTTCAGTTATGCAGAAATGGAATTTTATAAGGCAGAAGCAGTGGAAAGAGGAATCGCCGTTGGCGGAACAGCCATGGAACATTATAACAATGCGGTAACAGCATCCATTATGGAGTGGGGCGGAACTGCGGCAGATGCAGCAACTTACCTGGCACAACCTTCTGTGAATTACAGTACGGCGCAGGGTGGTTACAAAGAAAAGATCGGGTTGCAGTCGTGGATCGCTTTGTACAATCGTGGCTTCGATGCATGGACTCAATGGCGAAGGCTCGATTACCCGGTGTTGAATGTACCCAATCTTGGCGCCACCAACCCGTATGAAGATGGTGAAACACCGTCGGTGATCAAGCGCCTCAGCTACCCCGTGGTGGAACAAAATTTAAATAAAACAAATTACAACAATGCGGTTAGTGCTATGGGCAACGACCAGATCACGCTAAAATTATGGTTCGATAAATTTTGACCTGTTGATGAGACACGGGCAGCAGTCACTGTTTCAGTGGCTGCTTTTTTTATGTTAAGAAATTACCGCCGGG
>CAYVLT010000461.1:0-2266 GCA_964452405.1 uncultured Ferruginibacter sp. | reverse complement strand
TCCTTTTTTTTCCTTGTCGTACACAATGGTTTTAAAAAAAGGCGCCTGGGCCTGCCAGTTAAGTTTGATTGTTGTAATAAACCCGCTAAAATCTTTCATTGAAACAACCCCGGATACATATCAGCTGGTATATCGTCGCAGATATCATCGGCGGCTTGTTTACCTGGTGGCTTTTTTATTTTTTACGCACCCTTATTTATCATTACCCGCTCAGCCTGCCGCCCGGTTTTTATGCCGGCGCATTCCTGTATGTTTCCGGCTGGCTCAGCCTGCATTTGCTGAGCGGCGCCTACGAAGGGATCTATCAAAAAACAAAGATCACGGAATTTGTACGCACGCTGCTGGTGAGCCTGATCGGTTGCCTCGTACTGCTGTTCTTCTTTATCCTCAAAAATCCGCAGTCGAACAACATGCGGTATTACAAAGAATTTTTCAGCCTGCTGGTACCGGTGTTCGTAACCACCCTGTCTGTACGGCTTATCTTTTTAAACTTTGCCAAATCACAACTGGAACATGGCAGCGTGTTTTTTAATGTGTTGCTGATCGGTAACGGCAAAACAGCCGGTTCTTTCTTTGACACCTTCCTCAATACCAACAAACATTCGGGATTTTACATCAGCAGTTTTGTAAACACCAATGGCAACAGCGGCTTGCAATTGCCTCCTTCGGTGAAAAAATATAATGACCTCAGTGAACTCCGCAACATCATCAGTAAAGACGCCATTGAAGAAGTGATCATCACGGTGGAAAAAACAGAACGCAGCCTGCTCACAAAGATCCTGCAGCAACTCAGCGACAAGGATGTGAACATCAAGATCACCCCCGACGCAGTGGACATCATGAGTGGCGCCGTGCAAACAAGCGACGTGATGGGGATGCCACTGATCGACGTACACAGCGGCCTGTTGCCTTCCTGGCAAAAAAATATCAAACGGTTGCTCGACCTGCTGGTGGCCATTACTGCCGCAGTGGTGCTGCTACCCCTGTTGATCTATACCTCCATCCGGACCTTACTCTCTTCCAAAGGCCCCGTGCTGTACCGGCAGGAAAGGATCGGGTACAAGGGCAAGCCATTTATCATTTATAAATTCCGCAGCATGGTGGAAGATGCGGAAAAAGACGGGCCCATGCTGAGTTCGGAAGATGACAACCGGATCACCAAATGGGGACGGGTAATGCGCAAATGGCGGTTGGATGAACTGCCGCAATTGTGGAATATCATCAAAGGTGAAATGAGCCTGGTGGGACCAAGACCTGAAAGAAAATTTTATGTGCAGCAGATCGTTGAACAACACAGCGAATACAATTACCTGTTTAAGGTAAAGCCGGGCCTCACCAGTTGGGGCATGGTAAAATTCGGATACGCGTCAACGGTAGAAGAGATGATCCAGCGCATGCCGTTCGACCTGATGTACGTGGAAAACGTATCCCTCCTCCTCGACCTGCGGATCATGATACTTACCCTGGCCACCATTTCCGGCGGCAAGGGAAAATAGGGCTGGCTGGTAATTAAACCAGCCTGTAAAAAAAAGTGGAATACCCTGCTGCATTTACCCACCATCACCGGCCCGCCATAACGTTGGTTTGGCTATATTTGATGAAAACACTGCACTTATGAAGCCGGGGATATGGCTGGTTATTTTTAGTTTTTGGATGGTTGCGGCCAATGCCCAGCAACATTACTGGCAACAACAGGCTGATTATACCATCAACGTAACGCTTAACGATACCGATCATTCAGTGGATGGATATGAAGTGATCGGGTATCAAAACAATTCTCCCGACACCCTCCATTTTGTGTGGATACATTTATGGGCCAATGCCTATAAGAATGACCGCACCGCTTTTACAGATCAACTACTGCAGCAGGGCAGTACGGATTTTTATTTCAGCGATGATGATAAAAAAGGCTATATCAACCGGCTGGCTTTTAAGGTAGACGGCAATGTGGCGTTGATGGAAGAACATCCCCGCTACATTGATGTAATGAAATTATACCTGCCCAAACCGCTGGCGCCTGGCAAAAGCTGCCGCATCGAAACACCTTTTCACGAAAAATTACCTTACAATATTTCAAGAGGCGGTCATATCGGGCAATCTTACCAGCTTACCCAATGGTATCCAAAAATAGCCCTGTATGATAAAAAAGGATGGCACGAAATGCCCTACCTCGACCAGGGAGAATACTACAGCGATTTTGGAAACTACGAGGTAAGCATCACCCTTCCTGAAAATTATGTGGTGGCCGCTACCGGGAAAAAAATAA
>CAYVLT010000460.1:0-2284 GCA_964452405.1 uncultured Ferruginibacter sp. | reverse complement strand
TTGGTATTGCCAATAGTGGGGCTTGACATTGGAACAATCAGCAGCGGTAATTCTACTGCACTGTGGTTCGGGGCTTGACGAATAAAGCGCAACTTTAGTTCTTAATATTTAACTTCATTAAAAAGCCAGGCAGCAGTTCCGGGCGGACGAATATAAAATTCCCCACCATCGGCAATACCTGCTCGTTACATGCAATGCTGACCAGGCACTCTGCAATTGGACAGAAAGCACTAAATTTGACTACAACTTGTATCAATATGACTAGACAACTTATTATTGAGCGAACCTTAAAAGTAATTAATCAACTTCCTGAAGATAAAGCAGAAGAAATTTCTGATTTTGCAGACTTCGTTTTTAAACGTTACGAAGAACATGAATTAACTAACGGAATTCAAAAAATGGCTTCTGAAAGTCAAGCATTTGATTTCTTAAATAACGAAGAGGAAAATTATTCCGTTGCAGACCTAAAAGAAGTTTATAATGGCTAAAGGAGACGTTGTACTTATTACATTTCCGTTCACAGATTTAAGTGGCAGTAAATTGCGACCTGCAGTTATACTTGCTGAAACGACACTAGACCTCACTGTTTGTTTTATTACTACACAGTTGCAATGGCAAGAAGCTACAGATGTTCAACTTTTGCCAACAACATTCAACGGACTCAGAAAACAATCTCTAATTAGAACGAGTAAAATTGCAACATTGGACAAAGTCTTAGCAAAGGGACTTTTAGGTCAGCTAAAACCAATTGAACTAACTGACTTGAATACTAAGCTAAAAATATTGCTCCAACTGCCTTAATGATAGCACTGCATGTAACAAGCGTATTGGCTCAAGCCGGGCAGACGGAAGCTGTGTCGCAGCATTTACAACTTTACTCAACATCAGTTCAGGCAGGACAAACCACTCCCAACAATGGAGGTTAGCTGCAACTTTTTATCAAAATTCAACATCGGCAACCCGGCAGACGGAAGTCTATTTCCCAGCCTGCGCCAATACGCCGACCGTTAACTGCAAGGCGGGCATCATTTTTTTATTGGGCAGACAATCCGGCAATGCACCAACAAATCAACTCCCAGCTTTTTGGTATCTGGAATTAGAAAGAGATCAGTTGTTTTCGGAGGCTTTATACTGGCTGGCATTTCAATAAATTTCGCAGCTAATCATTGCTTTAGGGGATTTTATTTCACTACACCCAAATCCCAGCCCAGCAGTTAACATGGTATTACTGCAAGTCTGGCTGGACGGAAGAACAATGAACAGTTGTAAAAAGCCAAACTTCAGTCCGGGCAGGACAAACAACTCCTAGCAACGGTAGTTATACGCAACTTTTTAATCTAAATTCATCATCAGCAACCCGGCAGACGGAATGCTAATTCCAGCCCTGACAGTAATACCTCGACGTTGGCAGAAATGCTAGTTTTGGCTCTTTAAGGGCAAAAGTCTTATATTTGAGTATGACTGTTCAGGTTGACATATTAAATCCTAAAGCTACTAAGCTTTTAAAGGATTTAGAAGAACTTAAACTTATTTCTATTAAGAAAGACGTTGACGATGGATTTTTAAAAGTCGTCAAACGCTTACGTGCTAAAGCAGCTAAAAATCCTCCTTCACTTGAGGAAATAACAAAAGTTGTGGAAAGTGTAAGGTCGAAACGCTATGCCCTCAAAAAATAAACGTGTTATTGTCGACACGAATCTTTGGATTAGTTTTCTTTTAACGAAACACTTGTCTGCTTTAGATAAGCTGTTTCAAGATGCAGAAATCACTTTATTATTCAGCAAGGAACTGTTGGATGAATTCGTTGATGTTACCAGTCGCCCAAAATTTAAAAAGTATTTTTCACCTGAAGATTTGCAAGCTCTTATTTCCTCTATTAAAAGTCATGCAGAATTCATTCTAGTAAGTTCAGATATAAATGCATGCAGAGATCCAAAAGACAATTTTCTACTCTCACTTGCTAAAGATGGAAAAGCTACTCACCTTTTATCCGGCGATAAAGACTTACTTGACCTGAAGAAATTCGGTAGAACCATCATAATTTCCTATGCCGAGTTCTTAAAAATTTAACCGCACTTCTGCCAACATGGGGTTTGAACGCAAGTGTGGCTGGACGGAAGAACAATCGGCGGTTTTGCAAAGCCAAACTTCAGTTCTGGCAGGACAAGCAAATTTGATCAGCAAATCTTAACTTCAACAAAACAACTTAATCAGCAGCGGTTGTCGGCGGATTTCTATGGACTTTCCAAATCTATTTTTCTGTTTATTTTATGCTGCCTGCGTG
>CAYVLT010000459.1:0-2288 GCA_964452405.1 uncultured Ferruginibacter sp. | reverse complement strand
CTTATCCAGTATTGTTTACCGGGTTGCAGGTTGCGGTAAGTGTACTTGCAGGTGCTTGTACTTACGGTTTTCCATTCAGTGCCTTCCACCGGCAGCTCTTCGCTGATCTCGTGTACATACCCATTAGCCTTGCGGTCGCATTTAATGCTGGCCACCAGTTCACCGGCGCTGATGCCGTTACTGATCGTAACATTGCCGGGTGAATCAATATGCCGTGGTTCCCGCTGCTTGGTAAGGGTAAAGCCACTGCTCACCAGCATTTTTTCGTCGCCATTGGCAACATTCATTACATACAGGCCTAACTGCGAAAGCAATTGCTCAAACCCATAGCGGGCTGCATTTTTTTCCGCAATTTCATTACGGCCCAGGTTGGCCGCCGCTACCAACGCTGTGCTGTAGCGTTCCTGTGCCGCCTTCATCACCACAATAGTGGGACTCGGGGTTTCAAAAGCAGGGTTAGCATCCATACATTTTACAATATGGCTACCCTTGTTTTCAAAATTTGCATCAGACATTTCACTGAAGCTGAGGTTAATTTTCCTGGCATTCATAAAAATTGTTTTAGATTTTCCTCACAATGGCGTGAGATAAAAACTAAACAACCACCCGCTCAACAATATTTTGCACTTGCCACTTAATTCCAGTCAATTGCCGGCTAATGCTGTTTAATGCCATTTGAAATCTTCCACGCTCCTGCTGCCGGCCTGTTTTATCCTCAAAAACACTGTAGCATCAACACTATCCTTTTTGAACTACAAAACAGCTTGCCATTTAAAAAGACGGGCCGGTTTTTAAGAACGATACTGTTCCCTGTACAACCGGTTGCTGCTTTTGTAAGTACAACCCGCCTTATTGCAGCACCGGTTGGCAGGTTTGTAACAACTGTTGGCATCACTGCAGCAAGCATTGGCCATTTTGCAGAAACAATTTGCCATCTTGTAGCAACATGTAGCCTTCCTGTATCAACAAACGGTTCCGGGTAGCTAACAGCCAGGCTATTTTTGTTACCGGGCAGGCTGCGCTTAAACTGAAAAACAACTTAACCGCTTTGCCACTGCTTTAGCGTACCATCCATTATTTAAACCGCCGCCCCCTGTACTTGTTGCAGTCAGCCTTTTATGCCGGCCCCAAATCCTGGTTAACCTATCCCGGCCATCCATCCACTACGCTTCTATTGTTGCAAGCTTTCGATCCGGAGATAAAGCTACCTGCGGCCGTTTAAATATTTATCCGTATAAAAACCGATTTTATCATTTTTGAATACCGTTAAAACACGTAGAAAAAATTAGGTATAAAGACGTATTTCCTAAAACAGGCAATTGAGCTATCTTAGCGCAAAGCCCAGCAGCATGACCGAGAAAACCATTCACCAGGGCCGCAACATAAAACGCTTCCGCGAAATGCCGGGCCTACAGCAGGATACGCTGGCGCTCGACCTGGGCCTTAGCCAGCAGGCCATTTCAGCCCTGGAACAAAAAGAAGCACTGGATAAGGATATGCTCGAGAAAGTAGCGGCCGTTTTAAAAGTACCGGCAGAAGCTACCAGGAATTTCGATGAAGAAACTGCCATATATAATATCCAAAACAATTTTGAAGGCTCCAATTCAGGAGCCTCACAGATAAATACTAACAATAACTATTGCACGGTAAATTATATGGGCAAATGGATGGAGGTAATTGATGAAAACAAGAGATTCTACGAACGTTTACTTGCCACTGAAAGAGAAAAAAGTCGCGTTACTTGAAAATATCTTGAGCAATCGGTAAACGCATCACCTTATGCAAAACGGCCGCCGTTAAACGGTGGCTTTTTTATTTCAGGATGGCTTGTATTTGGCAAAAAAAGCAATATCTTAGCCCTAACCCTTAATGGTTTATCCCACCAATTAAGAACGATTCCCCAAGCATTGGCAGTTTACCCGCCACTACACAGGGCAGCAAATAATCAAAATATATACCGGTAACGGCTACAATCGTATTGCATCACTGTGGGTGAGGTGGGCGAAGCCGTGGGATGCATTCTCCGCCGCTGTCTCTTTTTGCATAAGGGTACCTGCCAAAAAAAATTGCGTATTCTGTATTGTTGATATTCAAGAAACGTGGTTCAGATTATTGCGCATTTTTGCTCTATCTGCTTGTAAATAAATGCAATTCAAATATTGCCAGGCAAAATGAACATGCGAAAAGTTGCGTATATTTAGGAGTTAACTGCAAGGCGGGCTTCATTTTTTTTATGGCCAGACAATCCGGCAATGCACCAACAAATCAATTCCCAGCTTTTTGGCTTG
>CAYVLT010000458.1:0-2313 GCA_964452405.1 uncultured Ferruginibacter sp. | reverse complement strand
ATAATTGCCCTTTTTCTCAATTTTAGTCTTTGGCGATTTTAGGGGAAGAGATCAATAATGCCACCTAACACATTTAAAGTTCTTGTTCCTTTAAAAACATAGCCGGTAGGGTTAGTGCGGCCCAATAACACCTGCCCGGTGGATAGATCGCCGTAAATGATGTTCCTGCTGTTGTTGTTGATATAGCCACTGATATATAACTTATTGCTGCCGGTTTCAGTATAACCGGCTTCCCTGCCGATAAAAATATTGGCATTGCCGGCTGCGCTGTACCCCGCTCTGAATCCGATAGCTGTATTGCCCGACCCGGCAGCGCTGTACAATGCTTCTTTACCTACTGCTGAATTCGCATTACCGGTACTGTTAGTGTATAAGGTTTGAAAGCCAAGGGCAGTATTGTCGTTGCCGGTGGTATTGGTAAAAAGACTGAAAGCGCCATTGCTGGTATTGCTGCCTCCGGTGGTTGAACTGTTAAGCGCATCTACACCGGTAGCGGTGTTGTAGCCACCATTTGTGCAAAACTGCAATGCGTTGGTGCCGAGCGCCGTGTTGAAACTGCCGGTTTCATTTGCGTAAAGTGCATTCACGCCAAGGCTGCTGTTTAACGTACCGGTTGTGTTGTTATTTAATGCCTGTGATCCAATGGCTGTATTATAATCCCCTGATGAATTGGCCGAAAGGGCAAACCTGCCAAATGCGCTGTTGTGTTTCCCGGTAACATTATAAACCAAAGCCCAGGAACCGACTGCCGTGTTGAAACTGCCGGAGGTATTGTAGAATAATGCACTTTCGCCCACTGCAGTATTGTTTGTGCCGGAAGTGTTCGCTATCATACAACTTGCACCAACGGCCGTGTTGAAACTGCCGGTAACATGCAGCAGGCAGTTGGCACCTACGGCAGTGTTGCTAACGCAGGAATTTGCATTGGTTACATCATGCATGGCCCAGTAACCAAAGGCAGAGTTTCCGTTGTCAATCGTTTGCGACAAGGCGCCTGTGCCAAAACTGGTGTTGGACTGTGCCTGCAGATGGGTGCATAGTCCCGTAAAGAACAATGGGAGTGAAATTTTTTTCAGAAGCAGTAGTATGTTGAAGCCTGGTAACTGTACTGTCATAAATGGTATTTTTTAATCTTATAAATTAAAACAAAAATCCCGGTAAACAAAATATCAAGGGATGGTTAATGGCTGCATTAACCACTTTTACGGCTGGTATCAAATTACAACCATTGTGGTATTACGGCGCTGCGCCTGTTCGTTGAGTGCTGAAACATATGGGAAACGCTTGCTGCAGAAGGAACAGCAGGCTTTAGTGATTTGAAAGAAAATAGGTTGAGCCGGGGAGTGGAAGCGGATGGGTGTGGAGCATATCGTGAATCTCCTTTGTTTTTCGTTTGTTAACATAACTGGCAGTTAGCGCAGAAGCAGGAATTTAAAAAGGCATGGTGTATGGACATGGGTAAATACCGGCTATGTTTCAACAGTTTTTTTACGGAGTAGGGTTACGGCTAGCTGCAATACAGTTCCGGTGTGGGTTTCACTAATTTCCAAACGCCATAATATTCCATGTGATACTTTGGTTGATGGTGGCGTTACTTGTATTTAATATGCGGCATTTGCACCCGGTAGGAGTAACGTCATAAAGGATTAACTGCAACTGGTAAAGGGGCCCTGTTGTTCCACCGTTGGAAACGATATTACCTACATACACCTGTGGTGTGCTGCTGAACCCGCTGATGAAACCAATAGAGGCTTCAGCGGATAATACATGGGCACCGAGGTTAACAACCGTAAAAGCAACTGTTCGTGTGTAGTATTTGATGTTGGTACTGCCCGACAGGTTGTACACAACACCCCGGTTATTATTAACGGAAAGCGCACCACTGATGTTTCCTGTTCCGTTTACAACTAGCGTTCCGTTAATTTCTGCGCTGCCCGCCACATCCAGCTTTGCGCTGGGAGTATTGGTGCCGATTCCCACATTACCGCCGTTGAGAATAGTGAGCCTTGCCGTACCATCTTCTGAAATATTAAAATAGTTACCGACACTGTTATAATTCATGATCCAGTATTTGAAATCCGCGGAGTTGTGCAGCGCCACAGACCCGTTTTCCACCTGGATTTTATAAACAGGAAAAAGGGTTCCCACACCGATGTACCCGCCAAGATAACAGTTATTGGAAGCGCTGATGTCGCCGACAACATCTAGTTTGTATTGCGGAGTACTGGTGCCAATACCTACATTTTGGGCTTGCAAAAATGGGGTGCAAATACCTAAAAGAAGGAAAAGAAAGAAACCTGCTTTCATCTGTTG
>CAYVLT010000457.1:0-2313 GCA_964452405.1 uncultured Ferruginibacter sp. | reverse complement strand
ACTGCATGACGATGAACGATCTTCCCCAACTAAAGCAAACAGTGTATGCATTGATGGAGGAACGACTGCGGCATTATAAAGCCAGTTGGATCCGTTCCGCAGAACATTGAATGGGTTACCGCTGGAAACGGAAGTTTTATGTTTTACTTTTGATTGTTTGTAACCAACACCGGTTTTTCAAATCATCATCGTTGTGTCACTCACTTGTACCGTGGTTTATCATGGCGGCAGGGCCACACGTGATCATGGATGCAGGGCAGTTAATAAGATGAACCACCAAGCCAACATGCCGCAATTACCTATCGCTGGCGCCAAAGCCCGGTTATTCGCCGAAGTGGTGCTGCCCCTGGCATTGCCCAACACCTATACTTACGCGGTGCCGGAACCCATGGAACAGAAACTGAAACCCGGCTGCCGGGTGGAAGTGGCGCTGGGTAAAACAAAAAGATATGCAGGCATCGTAAAAACCATCAGCGACCAACAACCTGTTTACAACACCCGCCCCATACTGAATATACTGGATGAAGAACCGGTATTGTATCAACAGCAACTCCAGCTCTGGAACTGGATCAGTCAATATTATATGTGCAGCGAAGGTGAAGTGATGGCTGCTGCCCTTCCTGCTCATTTTAAACTCAGCAGCGAAACCATCATTGTGTACAACGAAGAGTACGGCGATGATTTCAGCGGACTCAGCAACGATGAATACCTCGTGGCCGAAGCCCTGCTCATCAAAACCCAGCTCGGCATCAGCGAGGTGCAACAGTTGCTCGATGTAACGCATGTGTACCCGGTGATCAAAAGTTTAATTGATAAAAAACTCTGTTCCGTTTGGGAAACACTCACGGAAACCTACAAATCAAAAAAAGAAAATTTCGTCACCCTTCACCCGCAATTCAACAACGAGGATGCATTGAGTGAATTGCTTAACAACTGGAGCCGGGCGCCAAAGCAAATGGAACTGTTGCTGGCCTACCTGCACCTGTTAAAAACAGAAACCGAAGTAACCCAGCCAGCCCTCCTGCAAAAATCCGGTGCCAGTGCAGCGCAGTTGAAAGGACTTGTTGACAAACATATTTTACTGATCGAAAAAAGAGATGTTGACCGCGTAAAAGTGATGCCGAAAGCGATGGAGGTGAACTTTACTTTGAGTGCAGCCCAGCAACTGGCATTGCAGGCACTTGAAAATTCTTTTACTGAAAAAAGGATCTGTCTTTTACATGGCGTTACGGGCAGCGGCAAAACCCAATTATATATCAAGCTCATTGAGCAGTATTATAATAAAGGGAGGCAGGTGTTGTATCTTTTGCCGGAGATTGCTTTAACGGCACAAATGATCAGGCGGCTGCAATCGCATTTCGGTGGTAACATCGCTATCTATCATTCCAAATTCAATAACAATGAAAGGGTGGAGCTGTGGAACAAAATACGCAATGGTGACACCCGTATCGTATTAGGCGCCCGTAGTGCATTGTTCCTGCCTTTTAAGGAACTGGGGCTCATCATCGTGGATGAGGAGCATGACAGTTCTTTTAAACAATATGAACCGGCGCCACGATATAATGCAAGAGATGCGGCTGTTTATTATGCCTCTCTTTTCAATGCACATGTATTACTCGGCAGCGCCACTCCTTCCATAGAAACCTATTACAACGCAACGAATGGTAAATATGGTTTGGTGGAACTCAACGAACGTTTTGGTGGTTTGCTGATGCCCGCCATTGAAATGGTGGATACCAGGAAGGTGCTGCAAAAGGGCAAGGTGATGATATCTCCCCAGTTGCATGAAGCGGTGGAAAAAACGGTGACGGCCAACCGGCAGGTGATCCTGTTTCAAAACAGGCGTGGCTATTCACCTTATCTTATCTGTGGCACCTGCGGCTATTTGCCCCAATGCAAAAACTGTGATGTTACCTTAACGCTGCATAAATTCAGCAACAAATTACATTGCCACTATTGCGGCACGATGTATCCAAAACTGGTGGAATGCCCCGCATGTGGAACTGTTAACTGGATCGAAAAGAATTTTGGCACTGAAAAAATTGAGGAGATGATCGACACTGCCTTTCCTTCTATGAGGGTGGCGCGGATGGATGTGGATGCGGTGAGAGGAAAGACGGCCCACGACAGTTTGATCCAATTATTTGAGCAACATCGCATTGATGTGTTGGTGGGTACACAGATGTTGGTAAAGGGGCTCGACTTTGAAAAAGTAGCCCTGGTGGGCATCCTGGATGCTGATGGACTATTGAGTTTTGCCGACTTCAGGGTAAACGAAAGGGCTTATCAACTCATGGAACAGGTAAGTGGCCG
>CAYVLT010000456.1:0-2323 GCA_964452405.1 uncultured Ferruginibacter sp. | reverse complement strand
GGTGCTTGGAGCTGCAGGAACATTCACACCCAATTCCCGGCTGGTTAGCTTTAATGGAACTGGTACTCAAACAATATCAAAAACAGGTGGCGGCTCTTTGAGTTTTGCCAATGTAACCGTTAATAAAGGATCAGGAAATGCAGTGATGTCGAATGATATAACGGTAACGACTAACCTAAGTTTAACCACGGGCAACTTATCAATCGGCAGTAACACACTCACACTGGGTGGTTCTTTTTCCCGCACGGCGGGAAGTTTAGCCGGGTCAGTAACAAGCGGTCTTACCATTGGCGGCACTGCGGGTACATTGTATTTTGATAACAGCGGTACCAATAATTATTTAAAAACATTTACCCTCAATTCAGGTGCAACAGCTACCCTGGCCAATGCATTGAATATCGCCGCTTATGATGGAACCAGCAGTGAAGGCGTATTGACGGTGAGTGGAACCGGCGTATTAACTGCCGGCGGTTTTTTAACGATAAAATCAAATGCCAATGGAACTGCAAGGATCGCTCCGGGAAATACTGCCGGTGGCTATATCAGCGGTAATGTAACCGTAGAGCGTTTTATACAACAAAACAGCAGCAAGGCCTGGCGTTTATTGGCATCTAACACCAGCGGACAAACGATTAATGCAGCCTGGCAGGAAGGAGTAACCGGTGCCATGAACAATCCTAACCCGGGCTTTGGAACAAAGATCACCGGTAAGGGCGCCAGCCTGGCAGCCGTGCAGGCATTGGGTTTCGATACCTTGTCGGCACGTACCGCACTTTACAAATACAATCCCGCTACAGATGCAGTTGCCGTAATGCCCAATACCAATGCAACCGATATTGGATCTGAGCAAGGTTATTTCTTATACATCCGTGGCGACAGAAGTCCTGATGCATCAGAGTTTACTGGTGCTCCGCCCGTTACTTCCACTGTATTACGCAGCAAGGGAACGCTGTTCCTGGGTGATCAGTCCGCCATTAGCACCGGGGCCAGTAACTGGGGGCTGGTGCGTAATCCATACCCGTCCAGGATTGACATGCGCAATATTATTCGCACTGGAAGTCTCGTGGATGCTTACCAGGTTTGGGATGCCAAACTTGGCGGCACCTATGGTGTGGGTGGTTTCCAGACATTTTCTAAGAGCGGCGCTGATTATATCGTTTCACCCGGGGGTGGTAGCTATGGCGCAAATGGTTCAATAAATAATTTTATTGAAAGCGGGGCTGCCTTCTTCATACAGTCATCAGGTGGAACCGGCGCAGCGCAGGTGCTTGAAAGCTGTAAATCATCCGGCAGTAATAATTTCACTTTCCGGCCAGCCGGTACACTTGCTGGTCCGCAGCGATTGGCTTTTACCCTGTATTCCATCAACAGCAACAACACTGATGTTGTTGATGGGGGATTGGTATTTTTCGACAATGCGTACAGTACCGGAGTGGATATTGATGACGTTCGCAAAAGCATCAACTTCAATGAAAATTTCGGATTGCTGAGGAACCAGGTAAACCTGGCGGTGGAAAAGCGGGCGCCGGTGATTGCAGAGGATACGGTGTTTTTTGGCATGAGCCAGTTGAAACAGATTTCTTACCGGCTGGACATCGAAACCGATAATTTTGAACCTCTTCTTACAACGGCCGTCCTTGTTGATAGATATAATAATACCCGGACTGTACTGGACCTCTCTGCCAGCAATAGTTACACCTTCACGGTTACTGCAGATGCAGCTTCAATGGCGGCCGACCGGTTCTTTATAGCTTTGAGGCAGAGTACGGTGGTGCCGGTAACTTTTACTTCGTTAAAAGCCATACAGGCTGATCATAATATCGCGGTGGAATGGACCGTTGCCCAACAACTGAATATCTCCAGGTATGAAGTTGAAAGATCTGCTGATGGTCGCCGTTTCGCAACAGTGGCAACACAAAATGCCCGCAATACAAACGGTGCTTCGGAAATAAAGTATAACTGGCTGGATGAAAATGCAGCGGCAGGAAATAATTTTTACAGGGTAAAAGTGATCGGTAGCAATGGCGCGATACAATACAGCAATATTGTGAAGGTGTTGATAGGTAAAGGAAAGCAGGGAATCATTGTTTCGCCGAACCCTGTTACAGGAAATTATGTACATGTACAAATGACTGACCTGGCTGCCGGCAGCTATACCATTCGATTGTTGAATAATACCGGGCAGATCGTACTGAATAAAGCAATTCATCATGCTGGCGGCAATGGGTCACAACTTGTTCAATTACCTGCCGGTCTTGAAAACGGTGTATATGAAATGCAGTTGACAGCTCCTGGCAGTTTGCATGTACAAAAACTGATTGTT
>CAYVLT010000455.1:0-2335 GCA_964452405.1 uncultured Ferruginibacter sp. | reverse complement strand
ACCCCTGAATGCCAACAATACGCCGAGCATGCGCTGGTATGCAGCAGACGCAGCCGGCTTCATCAAAAACAATATAGGGCCAGCCTTCAGGAAGGCAAATATCCACGCAAAAATTATCCTGTTTGATCACAACTGCGACCGGCCGGATTATCCGTTATCGATACTCAGCGACCCGGAAGCAGCGCAATACGTGGATGGATCGGGATTTCATTTGTATGGTGGCGATATCAGTGCTTTAACAACCGTACACAATGCAAGGCCTGATAAAAATCTTTATTTCACTGAACAGATGACCGTGGAAAAACCAGGCAGTGTGCCGATGAGAATTGCCGATGCGGTGAAAGAACTCATCATTGGCGCTCCCCGCAACTGGAGTAAAAATGTGCTTCTATGGAACCTTGCAGCCGATTCAATGAACCAACCTCATACTAACGATGGCGGATGCCCGATGTGCCAGGGAGCGATCACGATTGATGGAAATACGGTACAGCGGAATATTGCCTATTATGCAGTGGCGCATGCATCCGGGCTGGTGCCGGCCGGCTCAGTGAGGATCGGTTCTACCGCTGCGGGAGACCTGTCGGCAGATCTTACCCGCGATGAAGAACGGGAAGAGGTAATGAGGGTGACCCTGTTTCCCAATAAAGACGTGCTGCCCAATGTGGCGTACAAAACGCCGGCGGGAAAAACTGTTTTGATCGTGGCCAACGACAGGAGCAGTCAACAATATTTCAGGGTACAATACAGGGGACTGGTAGCAACCCTGAAATTAGCAGCCGGGGCTGTGGGTACCTACACCTGGTAATGCTTACCCAACAACCCTTCAATAACCGGCAATAAACATGGAACAATTACTCAATCACACCGACCGGTATTTACCGCTTGGTGCTGCAGCCAGGCAGGCGCTGGAAGCTGTTTTTGAAAAAACGATCCTTCCAAAAAATGATTACCTGCTCAGGAGTGGTAAGATATGCAGGCATCTTTATTTTATGGAGAAAGGCGCCCTGCGGGGATACTACACGCTCGACGATAAGGAAGTAACGCATTGGTTTGGTTTTGAAAATGATTTCATCACTTCCTTCCATAGTTTTATCAGTGAGGAGCCTGCGGTTGAAAATATCCAGTTGCTGGAAGGAAGTATTCTTTGGTCGATATCAAAAGAACAGTTGTTCCTTCTCTTTGACCGGTTCCCGGAAATAGAAAGGCTTGTAAGGATCGTGACGGAAAAATATTATATCCGGCTGGAAGAGCGCTTTGTGAATGCACAGTTCAGAACAGCTAAGGAAAGATACGAACGGATGTTGCATGACACAGCACATATCCTTGAGAGAGTACCGCTCGGTTATATTGCTTCGTACCTGGGCATCAGCCAGGAAACCCTGAGCCGCATTCGCAGCCAGCTTTAACAAAACCAATGTTGCTATTTGATAAATGTCAAAAGCACTGACCAGGATCGCCGGTAGATTTGTTGCATAAAATTTTAATTATGGAACAACAACCGAAACAACCTTCTGCAGCTTTTATTGCCGCCTCCTGGACCTCTTTACTGGTAGGCTTTTCCGCGTTCATCATCGGACTTTGGAATGCCAACATGCAACTGAATGAGAAAGGCTACTATTTCACTGTACTCATGTTTGGTTTATTTGCCTGCATCTCGGTACAAAAAGCGGTCCGCGACCGGCTGGAAGACATACCTGTAACAAACCTCTACTATGCCATCGCCTGGTTCAGCACCATACTTGCCATTGTACTGCTTGTTGTAGGCCTGTGGAATGCTGATCTTGAAAAAAGTGAAAAAGGATTTTATGCCATGTCGTTTATCCTGAGTTTATTTTCCGCCATCGCCGTTCAAAAAAATACCCGCGACCTGGAATCAGTTAAAACCAGGGAACCGTTTTGAAAAAAAAACCAGGCTGCAATGAATGAATAGTTATGGAAAACAGGCAGGGCCGCATCCAGTAACAAAACACGATGCTTAAATTATTAACCGCAGTTTTTTTAAGCGTTACATCGCTGCCGGTATCTCAAAGCCTTCCATCGCCTGCCCGCTCATCACCGGTATTTGTATCCTTTGTGGTAAACCCTGCAACAACAACCTTGCGGATGTTCTGGAAAGATGCTGAGGGCAGGCGATTCGGAAGTTTGGGAGCTGTTAAAAAATACCTCAACGCCCGCCATGAAGCATTGCTGTTTGCAATGAACGGCGGCATGTATATGACCGATGGATCACCACTGGGATTGTATATTGAAAACAACCGTGAACTGGCAGCATTGAACCGTAAGAAAGGGAAAGGGAATTTTTACCTGCAACCGAATGGCATCTTGTATATTAACT
>CAYVLT010000454.1:0-2336 GCA_964452405.1 uncultured Ferruginibacter sp. | reverse complement strand
CCTGAACAGCCGTGGCCGCAGGCCGGTCACCCTTTCCATTTCACGATCCATCAACTGAAGATCATCCAACATTTTTTTTGCCGGCTTCATGTCGAACCAGAAATTATGTGAATAGCTGTGATTGCCTATGATGTGACCTTCCTCCTTCACCTGTTTTAATATGTCTTCATTTCCCGCAATGCGATTGCCGATGCAGAAAAAAGTTGCTTTTACCTGTTCTGTTTTCAACACCTGTAAAATAGCAGGCGTGTATTCCCTGGCTGGGCCATCATCAAAACTGATAGCAATTTCTTTCTTCCCTGTAGGGGAGGAGCAAACTGTTTTAATGAAAAAACCGGAGTTCACATTATAGCAACCATAAAAAACAAGTAGTGAGTATGCCAGCAACAACAGCAGGTACACAAAATAGGGCAGGCCATACCGGAAATGTATAACCGCTGTTGCCAGCAGCACAAATCCAAAAAAAATATTTGTGTTCCTGAAGGTCAGCATGCTGATAGTAAATATAAAGAATGATGAAGCTGCAGGTAATGGTTGTAGATCAATACCCGTTTCACCGGTCTGCCGTTATTGTCCTGCTGCAACAAGGTTTCCGGAATGGTTTGCTGTTTCAAAATGGATGCTGCGAGCCACAATGCAAAACCGGTTGCAGTAGGATATTCACCACAGAGATGTTTGTAGCCAGTGCTGGTGATGCCGCTGAATATACCCTGTTCCAGTTGCTGGTAAACAGCATCTGTTTTTTCATCACCATTTTTCCCGGTCACGAGTAAGTCGATATCCTGCAGGCCAATTTGCTGTTGTTGTAAAAAGTGTTCGATCCATTTACTAACAGCTTCCGTATTTGCTGGTTCAAATAAAGTAGATAGTCCATCGAGTTTTGCATAATCTGTTGGGGTTGCCTCTTTCGACAGTACAAAAAAAGAGGCTCCTTCACCGGCGATGGTGCCGTTTGCTGTTGCGTTCAACAATTGAAGGCTGTGTTGATTGTTGTTGCGGTAAACACCGAAGCGACTGATGATCGCATGGCTGGTATTCGTGATTTCATCAATGGCACCCACGAGTACGTTGGAGGCATCGCCCTCCTGTACCAGCAACATCGCATCAAGTAACGCATTTTCAAAAGAAAATCCACGGTGTACAAACACGTTGTTGTAATGATTGCATTGCAGCATCAAACCGATCTGTGCCCCGATGGTGTTGTGGGTGGATTGTATGAACGCGGTGGGCGTGAGCAGTTCTTCTTTATACCCGATCATTTTGGAAAGAAACTGGCCGGTATCCTCCAGGCAACCATAGGCAGTACCAGTTACAATGGCATCCGGCATCAACAGTCCCGCATCCTGCAGGCAATCCATGGCAGCAGCAACACCCATCCTGATAATGCGGCTCATTCTGCGGATGAGTTTTATGTCGATGATATTTTTATAATCAGGCTCAATACAGGCAAGCCGGTTGCCGGCATGGTCAACCAATTCCGCCAGCAGCGGACCGTGACCAAAAGTTTTTTGCGGCGAAATATTCCCGGTAGCCCTTATATACATGCTTGCATTTATACTTTTGAAAAGATCAATGAGGAACAGTTACCGCCGAAGCCAAATGAATTCGACAGCACATGTTTGATCCCGTTGTTTTTTGAAAAAGTTGTTTCAGGTGTAAAGGGCAAATCCTTCATCGGTGTTTCCAACCTCAGGTTGGGATAGAGGAGACCCTTTTGTATGGCCAGCACTGAAAACACAGCTTCAATGCCGCCACTCGCTCCCAGCGTATGTCCCGTAAAGGTTTTGGTGGAACTCATTTTGGGGTACACCGGGTCGAATAAACGCTGGATGGCTGTTCCCTCAGAAATGTCATTGTTTTGGGTGCCTGTGCCGTGCAGGTTGATATAATCTATGTCAGCAGGTTGCAGCCCGGCTTTTTGCAGGGCACCACTCATTGCCAAAAAAGAGCCTGTGCCGCCGGGCGAGGAAGCTGTTTGATGAAAAGCATCATTCGCATTGCAATACCCGCTTAAGGTAACATTGGTTTTTTTTGCAAGCTGTGCAGCCACTTTTTCTGATACCAATACCACGTAACCGGCCCCTTCGCCGAGGTTGAGGCCACGGCGGTGTTCATCAAAAGGCTGGCATTCTTTTTCATCCAGTATCATCAGCGTATTAAATCCGTTCAGTGTAAATCTTGTGAGCGCATCCACGCCGCCGGCAACAGCCACATCAAGTATATTTTGTTTAATGAGCCGAGCAGCGAAAAAAATGGCATTTGCAGAGGAAGAGCAGGCAGTTAGCAAAAAGGCGTGGCGATCCTCCACCACCGCCTGCAGCCGCGCGTCAGGAAAC
>CAYVLT010000453.1:0-2347 GCA_964452405.1 uncultured Ferruginibacter sp. | reverse complement strand
TTCACCTCTTCCCATTCCGAACAGAGAAGTTAAGCCCCTTATGGCCGATGGTACTGGTATTCCAACTGGGAGAGTAGGTAGTTGCCATATTCTTTTAGCCCCGCTCTTGTAGCGGGGCTTTTTATTTCCCATAATCCTCTTTTACCCGCGTCTTCCTATATTTGCTTGTTATTCAACCTCGCTACCCATCAACCTCACAGGCAGGGTTATCCCAAAACGCAGATCGTTCCAGGGTAAATCAACTCCGGTAAAAAATATTGAATGATCTATCTGTAATGGATAAAGTGGACGTAGTTGTGCAGGAAAATTAACGGGGCAATCAACCTTACATTTGTCAGATGCCCTTTTTAGTAAGGAATTTAAGGTAAAGGTTTTTCATATCATTGATCAGGCGCTGCTTTGAGTACCTCTTAATCACATTCGCATAGCCGCTTCGGCCCATTCTTTCACGTAGTGCCGAATCCTCGATCAGCGTAACTACAAAATTGGCAAAAGCTTCTGTATCGCCCACTTCAGTAATAAAACCTGTTTCACCATGAATAACAATATCCTCAATACCGCCAACATTGGTGGAAACAACAGGCTTAAATGCAGACTGGGCTTCAATGAGTGAAACCGGTGTGCCTTCATTATGGGAGGTAAGTACCACGATATCCAGACCGGCAAGCGCCTGGTCTATTTCCGTTTCCCAGGATGTGACCAATACATCTGTATCAGTTTTTGGGCTGGTGATGTAATAAGAGTAACTCAAACCAAGTTCCGCTGATTTTTTTTCAATCCCTGGGCGGGATTCTCCATCCCCAATGATGGCAAAGCGGATATTTTGACCGGTTTTCTTTTTAACGATCGCCGCCATTTCAAGAAACATGTCGTGGTTTTTGATCGGCACAAGGCGGCCTACAATTCCTACGATCAACTCAGCTTTGTCGAAACCGTATTTGTTACGGAATATTATTTTCTTGGTGTCCTGGTCAACCGAATATTTATCAAGGTTAAATCCGAGGGGCACAGTAAAAACTTTTTCCGGCGGTGCAATTTTATACACCTCCGTAAGTTCATGCCGTTGCGAATCGCTTATGGCAACAATCGCATCTGTCATCCGTCCAAAAAATCTTTCCACTCTTACGATCAGCTTTGACATAAAAGGGCTGAAATAAGAATGAAATACATGACCGTGAAATGTATGAACTATTAAAGGAACCCTGCACGACCTTGCAGCCAGCCTGCCAATAGCTCCAGATTTGGAGGCATGCGTATGAACAATATGCGGCTGAAACTCCTGAATGATTTTTTTTATTTTGAAATAGGCAATGATATCGTAAAACGGAAGGATACTGCGTCGCATTTCAACGATCTCTATGGGAACCAGTCCCAGTTGATCGGCGATATAAGTGGCATCTTTCTCGGCAGGATCTTTTTTCCCAACCAGTAATTTTGTTTCGAATTCCGGTGAGAGGTAGGCAGTAAGCAGGGTAACATTGTGTGAAGGGCCTCCAACAATTAACCGGTTATGAATTCGAAGAATCTTGTACATATTGATTGGGTAAATATAGCAAAACTGCATAAATATTATGGGCCGCCCATTATATTGTTGATTTGTTTTACAGGCGGTTATTGGTTTCTAACAGGGTAAAACCTTTTTCAGTAATTTGCCATTGATCTGGTGGTTGCTCCGGCACACCCATTTCCTGATTGCAATAAACGATATGAAAAAGAACTTTCACAACCCTGCAGAAGCCATTAAAGATATCAAAGACGGCGACACATTGATGCTGGGCGGATTTGGACTCTGTGGCATACCCGAAAATTGTATTGCCGCATTGGTTGCAAAAAAAATAAAAAACCTCACCTGCATCTCCAACAATGCCGGCGTGGATGATTTTGGCATTGGCCTGTTGCTGAAGCAGAAGCAGGTAAGGAAAATGATCTCCAGCTATGTTGGTGAAAATGCAGAATTCGAGCGGCAGCTGCTGTCAGGCGAACTGGAAGTTGAACTTATTCCACAAGGCACACTCGCTACCAGGTGCATGGCTGCAGGGTACGGGATGCCGGCAATCTTTACCCCGGCCGGTGTGGGAACAGAAGTAGCCACCGGTAAGGAGACAAGGATATTCAATAATAAAGAATACCTGATGGAATATGCTTTTGACGCCGATTTCGCACTGGTGAAGGCATGGAAGGGGGATACCGATGGAAATCTTGTATATAAAGCCACCGCAAGAAATTTTAATCCACTGATGGCAATGGCCGGAAAGATCACCATTGCTGAAGTGGAAGAACTGGTGCCTGCAGTCAGTCTCGATCCCGACCAGGTACATACCCCCGGAATTTATGTGCATCGGATTTT
>CAYVLT010000452.1:0-2378 GCA_964452405.1 uncultured Ferruginibacter sp. | reverse complement strand
CTCTAAAAGGAATACCTTCTTCAGAATGAATGTATTCATGCACCACAAAACGATTCACATCAAAGGGCAGCGAACTCATCTGCTCTTTTTCGCAGATCATGATGGTGTGATGTGGCTTGAGCGTATGCCGTACACCGAGTTCCCACATTACATTGGCATTGAGGGTGGTGAGGTCTGCTATCGCGATAGAGGCATTTTGTATTTCCTGCAACATTACTTCGTCGATGCTGCAGTTGAGATTTTTGTCGATGGCCCGGTAGCAATCGATGTTCAGTTGATCGAGTACCGGTTTAATCAGCAGGTCGTAGGTTTCATTCAGATCCAGCAGCCGCAGCCGGTTATTGGCATAACTGGGCTTTTTGTTGTAGCCGATGATGACAAAGCAACTCAACTCCTGCGACATGGCACCTTTTTTTGGTGAAACAATGATCTGCAGTTCAGGAGGTATTGCTGTACAACATACAAAGGAGTTGGCAGGAATCATAACAAAAAGCGGCTTTTTTAACCGGCAATCGGTTTAAAGTGCTCATTTTTAATCTTTTTTGCCCGTTTTTGGGTGGGCGGTATTTTCACAGGATACTGAAGAGTTTGTAGTTTTTTAGATTATTCTTCGCCTTTTTATGAATTATGTGCAAAAAAAATTGTTATTTTTGCAAACTTTTTAAACTCAAATAGTATGGAAGTATTAGCACCCTCGTTATCAGTATTGGAGAAACTGCAACTGAAAGACGAGAAGAACCTGTTGATACAGGGCTTACCCTCTACCATCGAAAAGCAGTTTGCCAAGCTCTCATTTTCAAAAAACGTAACCCCCCTGCTGAAAATTAAAAGGATTGATTTTGCACTGGTGTTTGCCATCAATCACAACCAGTTAAAAGATATCCTGAAAGATGTGGTGCCTGCCCTGGCTGAAGACGCCAAATTATGGATCGCCTACCCAAAAGTTTCTTCTAAAATCGTCAGCGACCTTTCAAGGGATTGTAACTGGCAATGTATTGAAGCACACGGATTGGAAGTAGTTCGTTCCATAGCTCTGGATAACGTGTGGTGCGGACTGCGGTTTAAAAAAGCCGACAAGATCAAACGTACTGATGCATCTATTGCGGCAGAATGCATTGATATGGAGAACCGCACAGTAACCACCCCGGTGGAATTACAGCACCTGTTTGCCAAGAATAAGAAAGCCAATGCTTTTTTTGAAACGCTTTCCTTCAGTAACAAAAAAGAATACATTGTGTGGATCAACAGTGCACGCAAAGAGGAAACAAAAGCAGCCAGGCTGGAAGCTACCATTGAAAAGCTGGCCACCGGCAAAAAGAATCCATCAGATAAGTAAATAGAAAACTTACATCATTAAGCTGGTAAGCTGACACGTGCAGCCAACCAGCTTTTTTTTATGGGTATTATCCAGTTGTTGAGCAACGCTTCTTTTGTGAGTACCGTGTTGTTGAAATAAAGGGTATCACCATTGATAAAGCCGTTGTCGGCGGCGTATTGTAGTTGAGACATCGGTATCACCTGCACCTTGTCTTTTATTAAAAAAGCGAGGTGTTGCCGCTCGAAAAGGTTTACATTGAACCGCTCACCCATTGCTTTTATCAAATGCACGCTGCTATCTGTACTGCAACCACTCACCCCGGTGTTTGTTTCATCCGCCATCACCACAATGAACTGGCCGTAAAATAAATTGGCATATCCTTTTACCGGGTCGCCATGACTTTTCCAGTTTGTTGCGAATTCCTCCAGCATCTTTTCAATTTCAAATACTTCGCTCAGCAAAAACAGCCGGCTGCTTTGATAGATCCAAACCCTTGACTGGTTACTGAAACCGGCTGGTATAAATTCTGTAAGATCAAGTTGCATTCTGCAAATTTAATACGGTTATAATTTTCATTGCATCGAAGCGGCCACCAGTTCAGCAATATCCTGCACCGCTACCGAATCTTCCTGGTTACTGTTTTTTACGCCATCCGTCATCATCGTATTGCAAAAAGGGCAAGCTGCTGCGATAATGCCGGCACCTGTTTCAAGTGCTTCATTCGTTCTTTCCTGGTTGATGCGGATATCCCCATTTTCCTCTTCTTTAAACATTTGAGCGCCCCCGGCACCACAGCAAAGTCCGTTGGATTTACAACGTTTCATCTCCACTAAGGTTGCGTCGAGTGCTTCCAGCACTTTGCGGGGGGCTTCGTAAATATTGTTGGCCCTGCCAAGGTAACAACTGTCATGGAAGGTGATTTTTTTGCCACTGAAACTTCCGCCACCTGAAATTTTTATTTTGCCTTCATCAATCAGTTGCTGCAAAAAGCTGGCGTGGTGCATTACCTCGTAGTTGCCACCCAGTTCAGGGTACTCGTTTTTAAGCGTGTTGAAACAAT
>CAYVLT010000451.1:0-2459 GCA_964452405.1 uncultured Ferruginibacter sp. | reverse complement strand
ATGGTTTGCTGGTGAATGTGCACCTCGTGTACACATTGCAGCAGGCATACATGGCCATGCACGCAGGAGCAACCTATGTTTGTCCGCTGGTGGGGCGTTTGCAGGACCAGGGACAGGATGCGTTGGGACTGGTGAAACATTGCGTGGAAGCGGTTGATCATTATGGATATGATACAAAGATTATGTTCAGTTCTGTACGCAATGCAGAGCATGTACGCAATGCCCTCAACGTGGGTGTTCATACCATTACGGTGCCGTTAAAAATATTGAAGGGTTTAACCGATAATCATTTCACCACACTGGGCACCGAGCAGTTTTTAAGAGATACCAAATTAATGACGGTTAAAGTGGCGGAAGCCATCAATGGCGTAAACCCTGTGGTACCGGCATCCACCAATGTAAAAGATGCGATCGTGAAAATGACGGAGTTTGGCTTTGGCGCCATTGTGGTTACCAGCGACGACCTGCAGGTGAAAGGAGTGTTTACTGATGGAGACCTGAGGCGTTACCTGCAAAATGAAGGTGCTGCCGTACTGGATAAACAACTCGGTTCTCTTGAGTACAAAACGCCGGTGAGCATTGAGGGAAGCATGTTGCTGAATGATGCGGCAGGTATTTTCAAAAAAACCAATGTTGATACAATCCTGGTTACCGACAATGGTAAACCCATCGGGATGCTCGACATCCAGGACCTGGAATCCAACTGATAAAAAATAAATTTAAAAAGAGCCATCCATACATTATGGGTGGCTCTTTTGTATATAAATCAATTGTAGATTTGTGCAGGGTGTATATAACTCCCTGCAAAAAAAGAAACCGATGAAAGTAAATATTGCTCCCGAAAATTATTTCAAAGGTGTATTCGTTTCCAGCGCCACTACCTTAAAGCAAAAACTGAAACAGGTGAAAGTTTTAGTATTTGACTGGGACGGTGTGTTCAACGACGGTCGTAAAAACATTGAAGGCCACAGCAATTTTAGTGAAGTGGATTCAATGGGCATCAACCTTATGCGTTTCAGTTTTTACCTTACCTACAAAAAACTGCCGATCACAGCCGTGATCACCGGTGAAAATAACCAGCTTGCTTTTTCATTTGCTAAAAGAGAATGCCTGAATGCTGTGTATTACAAAGCTGCGAACAAGGAAATGGCTTTAATGCATTTGTGCGATCAATATAAAATATCGCCGGCAGATGTATTATTCGTGTTCGACGATGTACTTGATTTTTCTGCTGCAAAATTAGCAGGTGTTCGCTTCATGGTGGGCCGGGGCGCCAACCCGCTGCTGAATGAGTTTGCTGCGGAGAACCGCATTGTGGATTATATCACCCGCTTTGATGGTGCTCACAATGCCATCAGGGAAGTGTCTGAGATCGTGATGTCGATGGGAAATAATTTTGATATCACGGTCGACAACCGCATGCGTTTTTCAGAAGCCTACCAGGATTACCTGGCACTACGCAGAGAAGTGGTGCCCGATTTTTTTTCTGCAAAAGACAACCAGATCATTAAGCAATAATTTTTTGTATGTTAGTTGGAATCATTCCCGCCCGGTATGCCAGTACAAGATTTCCCGGTAAACCATTGATCGATATTGAAGGAAAGACCATGATACAGCGGGTGTATGAACAGGCACTCAAAAGCCGGGCGTTGCACCAGGTGGTGGTGGCCACAGATGATGAACGAATCTTCAACCATGTGCAGGATTTTGGCGGCACCGTGTTGATGACGGCACCGGACCATCCCAGCGGCACCGATCGTTGCTATGATGCCCTGCAACAATTAAGCGGGTCCTATGAATATGTGATCAACATACAGGGCGATGAGCCATTCATTGAACCTGAACAAATTGATGAACTGGCGGCCGTGTTGAAAGATAGTAATGTACAACTGGCCACTCAGATGATCAAAGTGGACAGTCATGAGATGTTGTTCGACAGGGGAGAAGTGAAGATCGTGCTGAACCAACACAATGAAGCGCTTTACTTCAGCCGCATGCCAATCCCGTTTATAAAATCTGTTGATGAAACGGAATGGCACAGCCACCATACTTATTACCGCCATGTAGGCATGTATGCCTACCGTAAAGATATCCTGCAACAAATCACCCGGCTGCCGGTATCATCACTTGAAACAGCAGAATCACTGGAGCAGCTTCGGTGGATTGAAAATGGTTTTTCCATCAGGTGCGTTGTTACAAAATACGAAAGTCATTGTATCGACACACCTGGAGATGTTACCAGGGTGCTGGCATTGCTGGACAGGTAGCCGTTCACGTAAGTCAGCATGATCTCATTTGTTTTATCACTACATTTATTTTTAAAACAATACTAATATATGATCAGGGAAAGAATACTGGTGATCGGGGCGAGTGGCCAGATTGGCGTGGAACTCACCATGGCATTGCGGAAAATTTACGGCAATAACAATGTGGTGGCTTCCGACCTGAGTGAAGAGAAT
>CAYVLT010000450.1:0-2506 GCA_964452405.1 uncultured Ferruginibacter sp. | reverse complement strand
TTATTTATCACAAAAACAAAAATGAAGTGTATGAGCAGTGTGCAAAGGTCGCAGGCCTTCCTGCGTAAACGGAAAATGATGCTGGTGTTACCATTGCTGATAATACCATTTCTCACAATGGCATTTTGGGCATTAGGCGGAGGAAAAGGTAATGAACCTGCTATTGCAAACGAGCAAAAAGGCTTGAATCTAAACCTTCCTGATGCTAAAATGAAGGAAGAAAACCTTACCGACAAACTTAGTTTTTATGATAAGGCTGATAAAGATTCTGCCAAGATGGAAGAATGGATGCGGACAGACCCATACTATCAGCAGAAACAAGATACCAGTGTTTTGTCAGTAAACGAACTGGAATTGCTTACTCAAAACTCAGCCAGCAAGTATAACCAGCGGCTGAATACTTCACCATATGAGTACTCTTCCAACAATCCTGAAAAAAAGCTAATGGACAAACTTGCATTGCTGCAAAAAGAAATTAACAAGCAACCGGAACCTGAAAACACAAGTAGCGGTGAAACCTTTTCTTCGAACCAGGGTGATGAATTCGCCAATGAAGTGGACAGGCTTGAAAACATGATGTTAGCAATGGATAAACCCAACACCGGCGACCCCGAAATGCAGCAACTCAACGGAACGTTGGAAAAGATATTGGACATACAACACCCACAAAGGGTTAAAGATAAATTAAAAGAAAAATCATTGCAGCACAAAGAAATTGTATTTGCTGTAACAACTCAACCGAAAATGGCGGTGGTATCATTGATTGATACTAGCCGGAAAAAGCCAGCAGATGTTAATCAGTTTCTTGGTGCAACTACGCAAGGAGCAGAGGCCATAGAAGGTTTTGCTATAGAAGCATTGGTGCACAGTAACCAATCGCTGGTTACTGGAGCCGTTATTCAGTTGCGTTTGCAAACTGATATATTTATTAATGGTATTCTCATCCCAAAGGGTACACCGGTGAACGGTATCGCATCCCTAAACAATGAACGTCTTGAGGCGGAAATTAATTCCATCCGGTATAAAAATTATTTGCTTCCTGTAAAATTAGAGTTGTACGATTTGGATGGGTTACCGGGTATTTATGTTCCTGGCTCCATCAGTCGGGATGTAGCGAAGAATTCAACCGATAACAGTTTACAATTAATGGAGCTTACCACACTTGACCCATCGCTAAAAGCACAGGCAGCAACTGCAGGCATCAATGCAGCAAAAAGTTTATTGAGCCGTAAAGTAAAGCAAGTAAAAGTTACAATTAAAGAAGGGTATAAAGTTTTGCTTAAAGATAAAAACACTGAAAACAATTAAAAAACTATAAACACAGCAGCAATGAAAAGACTAATGACTATGATTTGTGTATGCTTTGTAGTAATTGCCCATGCACAAACAAAACTGAATATTACAACTGATAAAACCACCAGCCTCGTATTTCCTTTTGCCATTAAGCATGTTGACCGAGGCACTGCTTCTGTGTTGGCCCAGCAGGTAACAGAGGCACCAGAAATTTTGCTTGTAAAAGCAGCCGCAAAAGATTTTACTGAAACTAACTTAAGTGTGGTAACTGATGATGGCAGCGTATATTCTTTTACTGTGAACTATGATAACAAACCAGCGGTATGGGTGTATTACTTGCCCGTTAACCGAACGGCTACAATCAGTTCTTACGCCAATATGATATTGGATAATGAACGCATAGCAAAAAAAATAAAAGATAAGAAATACAACATGCAGGCAGGCATCAGGGGAATTTACATTAAAGACAATATCATTTACTATCAACTATACATCAAAAATGATGGCACAATAGATTACGATGTTGACTTGCTTCGTTTTTTTATTAAAGACAAAAGACGAAGTAAAAGAACTGCTATACAGGAAGTAGAGCAAAAGCCCATTTACACAACTGGAAACTGCAGCAGGGTTAAAGGAGAGAGTAAAACAGTTTTTGTAGTGGCGCTGGAAAAATTTACTATACCAGAAAAAAAGTATTTGGCGGTTCAAATAACCGAGAAGAACGGCGGAAGGCATTTCCTGTTAAGAATAAAAAATAAAGCTATAATGAAGTCAAAGGTATTGCCCGATTTAAAATGATAACAGACCATCCCATAGCAGATGAAGTACTCGACCTGGTTAGCATTGCTTTAGCAAAAGGCGAAATGTACATGGTCTATAATAACAGCCTTTACTTTATTGATAAAAGCGATGTCCATTTTTTTAATACAAGGGATAAAGCTCTTGAATTTGCAGAAAACAATATAAGTGACCGTGACAGGTTTGCTGTTCTTCATTTTAATTCAGTACAAGATATTTTAAATCAAATTCCCTACGGCGAAAAACTCCAACACCAGCTAAATCCTGACCCCGATGTAAATGGTCTGTATAATAAAGACGGCAACGAATTTACTGATGCATTAATTGACCATTTTGAATCCCAACAATTATCACAATTCAATAAACAATTAAAAACAAATTTTATGAACAACGAAAATCTTCAGTATTTGAAAGA
>CAYVLT010000449.1:0-2534 GCA_964452405.1 uncultured Ferruginibacter sp. | reverse complement strand
AGTACAAACCCGGAGGCAATGACCGCACCCGAAAACAGTTTTCCCAGCGTGGCAGAAGGTGCAACCCGGAAAGCGGCAGCAACCAGGAGCATGAAACCTGCAAGCAACAGGAAATTTTTGTCGGCTTTTAATTTATGCCTCAGGTAGAGCCAGCCCGCAAAAAAACCGGCATACCAAACGTAATACAGTGTGGCAAAGGCAGTGAAAGGAAAAAATACATACCTGTTGACCAGGGTGCAGGTGATAGAAATAATGAAGGCAACCGCTAATGACCACCTGTTGAGGCCATCATCAAAACGACGACGGAACAAACGGGTGGCCACCCATAAAAACGCGGGCAGCAACAAGTAGTAAAACATTTCAAACGATAATGACCATAACGGACCGTTATCCCCATAAGGTGCGAACCAGTTTCCCGGGTACGATTTGGAACATTGCAAAAACAAAAGGTTGCCCAACAGGTTTTTAATGCTGAAATCAGGGTGGGTGAAAATGGCCCCGGTTAGCAGGCCACAACAGACCGTAAATAAAATCGTAAAATAATAAAGCGGTAAAATCCTTTTGAATCGCCGGAACAGGTATTCATTGATGGCAGGCTTTTGCAGGGGCAATCCTTTCTTTACACTTAAGCAAATACTGAAGCCCGATAAAAAGAAGAAAAACAGCACTGCCTGCACGTTCAGTTCCGAAAGTGCATCAAGGCATCTTCTCAACCAACCGGGAATGTATGCAGGGAAAAAAGCAGGAAAGCGGGTGTACACATGATGAAAGAGTACGACCATCGCAGCAAGTCCACGCATGCTGTCCAATATTTTTATCCGATGCATCATTACTCTTATTATTACGGTGAAAATAAAGGAAAAAATAAAGCAGAAATATTTTCGCTTCAGCCAACACGGCAGCATTGTTTTGTATCTTATAAAATATAAAATACACTGTGATGAGAAAAGCCCTGCTTTTTATGACAATCCTGTATACAGGTTGCCTGTTTATGGCGGCCTGTAAAAAAAACTCCGTCGTTGAGCAATATACGCCTCTCATAAACCCCGTTGTACCAGACTTCACCACACCTGTAACTGCATCCGTGAATGGCTTTATCACAGATGAAAACGGCAACGCATTGGAAGGTGCCACTATCAAAGGCGGAACAGTTACAATAACATCAGACAGGTTTGGCTATTTTAAGATCAGCAATACCGCATTTGCAAAAAGTGCAGGTTTTGTACAGGTAAGCATGGCAGGGTATTTCACCGGTTACAGAACATTCATCCCGGTTGAAGGAAAAGAAACATTCATAAGGTTACAACTCATCCCCAAAATCAATACCGGCCAGGTGGAAGCTGGTACCGGCGGAACAGTTACAACTGCAGGCGGAGCCACCATAACGTTACCTTCCAATGGAGTGGTTGTTGCATCAGGCAATACGGCCTATACCGGCACAGTATATATTGCTGCACACTGGCTTGACCCTTCTGATATGCAAAACACATCGCTTCTTATGCCAGGAGATTTAACGGGGGTTGACAGCGCCGGCCATTTGAATGTGCTGCAAACATTTGGAATGCTGGCTGTAGAACTTACCGGCAGCAGCGGAGAATTATTGCAGGTTGCTCCCGGCAAAAAAGCATTACTGCATTTTCCTTTGCCTTCATCAATACAAGCTACCGCACCTGCATATATACCACTTTGGTATTTTGATGAAACAAAAGGCGTGTGGAAGCAGGAAGGCCATGCAATAAAAAATGGAAACAGTTTCGATGGAGAAGTAAGCCATTTTAGTTTTTGGAACTGTGATGTTCCTTCTCTGCTCGCAAGGTTTACCGCACAAATAGTGGATAGTGCACTCAATCCATTATCCAATGTTCCTGTAACCGTGACTGTCGCTGACCAGGGAAATTCATCAAGGGTGTGCTTTACCGATACTGATGGTAAGGTGGACGGCTGGGTTCCGGCAAACAAGAACTTAAGCATAAGCATACCTGCACCCTGCAATGAAGCAATTAACTTAACCGCGATAAGCACAGGCAATGAAGACATAGATTTGGGAACAATAAAAACAATCCCCACTCAATACGGTGGCTTATTAGAGGGAACCGTTACCAAATGCAACGGCAGCCCGGTAACAGATGGATTTGTCGTATTAACGGGGGTTGGTCCTAATGCTATCATCAATATCGTTAATGGCAATTTTTCTGCCGCAGGGATTATCTGTCCGGGTGCCAATGTTGGTTTTATTGCCTATGACAGGGAAACATCTATGACTAGTAGTGTTCATAATACCACGCTTATAACTGGCATCAACAATGCCGGTATGCTGCAGGCCTGCACTGCTGTTTCCGGCACCGATTCCATTCGCATTGCCTACACCGGTAACCCCACACAAAAATTCATTCCTCCTCAATATTTGTTTGGTGGCAATTATTATTTTGTAAATGACAGTACCTCCATTAGTGCAATTGATTTGCTGAATGGTAGTCAGCAAGCAGTGCAGTTCAGTTTTAAGGGCCCTGCTGCTCCGGGAACATATCCCTTAA
>CAYVLT010000448.1:0-2556 GCA_964452405.1 uncultured Ferruginibacter sp. | reverse complement strand
ATACCGGGTTGTAGCGGTTGATGGGTTCAGGTTTCCAGCTTGGAAAATCCATCGTAAATACGTCGTCTTTTTTAGTAATGGTGAGCAACCCGCTTTTAGAACTGAAGCGCAGCTGTTCACCTGTAAAACCAAGCAGGTTGAACAACACAAACGCACTGGCCAGGGTGGCATGTCCGCATAGGTTGATCTCCACGGCAGGCGTAAACCAGCGGATATCGTAATCAGCGTCCTGCCCGCCGGCGGGTACAAAAAAAACTGTTTCGCTGAGGTTATTCTCCATTGCCAGTTGTTGCATCAGTGAGTCGGTAAGCCAGGCGGTGAGTGGTATTACTGCAGCAGGATTACCGCTGAAAAGCTTATGTGTAAAGGCATCCACCTGGTACATCGTAAGTGTCATAACCAAAATTTATTTTTTTGTATAGAACGCGGGAAGGCCGAGTTTATATTTAACGGCCAGCAACCGTGTTAAAAATATAATGAGTATGCACACCACCTTAGCAAGATCTTCATCCAGGGCCATTTTTTTGAGCAGGAAATAAATCAAGCCTCCCAGCACACTTGCCATGGCGTAAATTTCTTTTCTGAATATAAGCGGGACATGGTTGAGCAATACATCCCTGATCGCACCGCCAAAACTCGCAGTAATGGTTCCCAACGCAATGCATACACCGATGCTGAAATGCATGGCTGTTGCCATTTCTATGCCAACAATGGTAAACAACCCGAGTCCGAGTGCATCAAAAAGAAACAAGGTGGTGGTTAATTTTCTCAAACGTGCTTCAAAAAAAATCGACAAAAGGTAAGCCGTGAAAATAGTGATGGTGGCCGTTTCATTCCTGAGCCATGCCACCGGCAGGTTTCCAATAAGTACGTCCCGGAGAGTGCCACCACCAATTGCCGTAACAAAAGAAATGATCAACACACCGAAAGGATCCAGCTTTTTTTCCATGGCGAAAAATGCACCGGATACGGCAAAGGAAAAAGTTCCCAGGATGTCAATGATATGAAGAAACCCCGTGTTGATCATCTGCGTGGAAGAATTTGATTGTAGAGAATGAAATTATTCAATCTTTTGCAGCCGGATAGCAGCATTGCTGAATTTATTGGAAGAGAGTTTTATCTCCACCCGGTCGGTGCCTGCAATCACCAGCATGTAGGCTGTATTTGGTGGAATACTACCCTCATTTTCCACCACCAGTTCCAATACATGTTTCGATCCGTTTTCGGGGAGCTGAAGCGTAAACCGGTACGGATCCCGGGTAAGTAACAGGTGATGGATGACTGGTTGATCGTTGTCGAAAACGGATACCATGTCGCAATCTATCTCACCATCATCATACAATATCACTGTAACTGAGTCGGCCCTGGTAACAATCGTTTTGGCAAGCAGCGAAGTCCTGCTGTTTTTAATGGCGGACATGGAATCGGCTTCCATCTTCCCTGGGACCAGCTTGTCCTTTTGCCCGTTACTCTTCTCAACAACAGCACCCACAGCTTGTTGATCCGAAATAACGGCATCGGGTACCCGCTTTTTATTATCCTGCCGCTGCAGGGCCACTTTCATAAAAAGTGTGGAATCCACCTGGTTGCTGATTTTCCTGAGCACACCCCGGCTGCCGATACCAAGGGTAAGAAGGCGGCTGACGAATGAGCGGGATCTGATTGAACCAGTAAGATATTCAACACTGTCGGGCTTTTGATAGTGAAGGTCTGCACTGATCAGTTCGTGCCCGAACGACCTATAGATGAAACTAATTGCCTGTGCCCTGAATTGTTGGTTTTGCCGGTTGAAGCTTGCTGAAAAATTTGCTTTACAGGAGCCTGGTATGGAATCAAAACTGTAGCCGAAACAGGAATCGCCTGCCTGGACAATGCTTATACGCCAAATCCCCGCACCCGACCCGGCCGACCCTTCCCAGGTACCGGTAAGATCCTGCGCCGGAACCGCCCTGCAGCAAAAAATAAATAATGAAAACAGTAACGATTTTATGAGCATGTGGATTAATTACTCAGCCATCATTTCCCTGATCACCCTTACAACATCTTCTGCATTGGGTTTGCTGAAATAATCTCCATCACTTCCATAAGAAGGACGATGAGCCTTGCCGGTGATGGTTCTCGGTGCTACATCCAGGTAGCGATACCCTCCCTGCTCTTCCATCACTTTATTGAACATATAGCCTGCTGCACCTCCAGGCACATCTTCATCCACGAAAACAATGCGGCTTGTCTTTTTAAGCGAGTCAACGATGCGGTGGTTGATATCGAAAGGCAGCAAGGTTTGTACGTCAATCACTTCACAACTGATACCCATTTTTTCCAGTGTAGCCGTCGCTTCAGCAATCACCCGCAGCACAGATCCATAAGACACTATAGTAACGTCCTCACCCGGGCGAACGATCTCAGGTATGCCTAACGGAACCGTATACCCCAAAAGATGGGATGGCAGCTTTTCCTTTAGCCGGTAACCGTTCAGACACTCGATCATAATTGCCGGATCATTGGATTGTAAAAGTGTGTTGTACATACCCACAGCCTGCACCATATTACGTGGCA
>CAYVLT010000447.1:0-2593 GCA_964452405.1 uncultured Ferruginibacter sp. | reverse complement strand
CTCAATAGTACACCAATGAGCCACAGATTTTCATACATTGACCCTGTTGGTCGATGCCCCCGGCTTTCGTTTTCACAGGATCATTGGGGATACTTCAACGGTAAAAGTAATACAAATCTAATTCCTCCTCCGAAGGCTCAACTCATTCATCCTATGCCACTTGCGACCGCAGATAGGGATGCGGACTTTCGTTACTCTCAAAAAGGTATGCTTAATAAAATAATTTATCCTACCGGGGGAATTGAGATGATAGAATATGAACCAAATACTTTTAATACTCAAAAGCAAATCGGACCAAAAACCCAATATGAATGCTCAGTAACTGGTATATCAAATTACCCAACCGATATTATCACCGAAACTACCAAGGAGGTAACTTTTAGTTTCGACACCCAACAAGATGTTTTTGTTACTCTAATTCTTGATTGCACGAACTGCCCCCAGGCAGATCATGAGTTAGGTTCAGTAACCATAAAAAATAGTCTTGATCAATCTATGAACGGAATCCAAACGGGTAGTGATGGCAATAATATTTTGACCTTTTATCAACTGCCTGCAGGGACCTATAAACTGATTATGATGGCAAAGCCTCAGGGAGTTACTACAGCCATCTTAAATTACAAGCCTAAAATTGAGACTGTTGAGTATAATGAACAATCGGGAGGGGTAAGGGTAAAACAAGTATTTAAAGGAAATAAAAATGAAACGCCGATTGTAACCAGATATTTTTATGGCGATTTGAACAATCTGGAAAAATCTTCTAATATCAATCATCCAATACCTGAATATGAAGAGAGTTTTGCAGTTACTTCTGATCTGTTTGATATGTTCAATGGAGGAGGGGCGTCGATTTCAATTTGTAGTTACTACGGGACTACCGATTTCTTCCAAATGTATTCCTCCTCAATAAGCAATTTGTATAATATAGGCAGCAAAAATTCTACCTATGCTTCGATCATTGAAAGTCGAGGAGAAAATTTTGAAAATGGAGGCATACTAAGAAAGTATTTCTGTCGTACTAATTCGGATGCGGTGAATGTATGGGGGACTAAAATATTACACTCTACAGCGTCTAACGCAAGCATAAACTATAATGGTACCATTGATGAGGAGACGACATTAAAAAAGGGAGACAATGGCACTTTATACCCGATTAAGACTGAAAAATACCATTATGAATTCGAAGATACTCGTGCCAGTAAGAATATTGCTTTTTATTCTTTGCGTGTACACAACCATAATGATTATTTTGTACTTACAGATACAACATGCAATACATCTGAATGTTTGCCCTGGGCATATAAAGCTGCTTCTTTATACGATGTAGACAAGTATATAATCAGTTCGCCGTGGTCATATTTGAAACAGAAAGACGAAATTATGTTCGATGAAAACGGAGGAAACCCCATGACTATTATTACAAAATATTTTTATGATGAAGTTAGCCACCAGCAGGTAACCAGGACTGAAACTGAGGACAGTAAAGGAGACATTACGGTCTCAACTAACAAATATCCTATAAACTATGCAGGTAATGCCATCTACGATGCAATGGTAAGTACAAATTATATCAATCCGGTAATAAATAATAAAGTTGAAAAACTCATTTCCTCTGGTTTAATACCGATATCAGAAACCAATAACAATTATAAATTATGGGATGGCCTAAATGGCTACAAATATTTTGACATTGCCAATATCGAGGCATCAGTAAAAGGCACGCTTCCGTTTGATGTAATAGGCACTATAACAAAGAGAGATGCAATGGGGAATGTAACCGAATACACCGGAAAAGATGGAGTTATAAATTCGGTAATATGGGGATACCATTACTTGTATCCTGTTGCAAAGATCAGCGGATTAGATTTGAGTACATTAACCAGTACTCTGGGGGCATCAGTTGAGGATTTGCAAAACGCAACAACAACTGAATTGCTGACAAAACTCCATGACTTAAGAACAAACTTAACTCAACATACGAGTAATTATCAAATGACAGGTTACACTTACGTTCCTTTTATTGGCGTAAATGGAATGACAGACATTAATGAAAAAAGAACTACCTATGAGTATGATCCATTTGGACGGCTGAGACTAGTAAAAGATCAAGACGACTTTGTAGTAAAAAATATCCAATATAATTATGCTGAGTCATCTGTTGAGGACATTCCTAAGTTGTATTTTAATACTGAGCAATCTGTAAATATCAGGTGCGTACCTTGTCTGAAATACGGGACAATTGGCACCTACGAAACATTCACAATTCCTGCCAATACTTACATTTCTATAATATCTGTTGCCGATGCCAATAGCAAGGCTATTGCTGATGTCACATCTATAGAACAAATACATGTTAACGAAACCGGGTTATGTACAAATGCGGATAATTGGTGCGGTGGGGGGCCCCAATTTAAAAAGATCGGTTGTAACTGTGAAGAAGGAAGGAAAGAATGCCTGGGGAACATGACCTATAGTGCAGATGATCACGGGTACTATTATCAATATCATTACCGTTGGAGTGATAATTCGGTAAGGTCCACTTGTAATGTTTTCACTACAGACCCTAATTATTGCATAAACCTAACCTAATAGG
>CAYVLT010000446.1:0-2595 GCA_964452405.1 uncultured Ferruginibacter sp. | reverse complement strand
CAGGCCGATTCAATTTCGAATTGCTCTTCCGGGTGCCCGGATACCATTTTGTACAGAACATTTACTGTACCCGAAAACAAAGTGCTTAAAATTGAAAGCATCAATTTTGTGCCTGGCAACTATCTTTTATTTCTCAACTCCACCCCTTTCTATAAAACCACGACCGGTTTAACACCCAACTTCCCCATTTGGCTTCCTGCCGGCACTTACTCCATTTATTTCGGCACTTATTTCCCTACCGCATCAGCAGCAGGACAATACGCCTATCTTCTGTCAGCGTTGGAATTTAATGTCGTCCAGTAGATTTGTTACCGGCCCATCACATGACTTAACGACCAGTTCGCCTTCCTTGCCCCTTTACCTGTAAATCACCTGTGTGCGCAACGTGGTGGCCAGGTGCATGGTACCAGCAAAATCCCGGTTGAAGTATTTATACACGGTACCGCCAATGGCTGCACCGGGGTTCTTAATAAGAACTGAAAAGGTATAGGTGCCTGCCGGCAGTTTGAAACTGCAATTAGTGGTAAGCGTATTATTATTTTCTGAAAGACTCTTCCGGGATTCACAGGTGTATGTGGTGGCACTGCTGCAAGTGATTTCCAGATCACCTGTACCTGAAGTGGTCGACAATAAGAAAAAGAAAGCCTGCACATCCATCTGTACAATAGCACTGTCAGCCAGCGTCATCGTTTTGTTGAACAGTAGAGAAGCGCTGTTTGCCGGCACGGTGACGTCATTGGCCAGTGTATCAAAAAAAGTATTTCTATACAAACTGGCGGTCGGTGAAACCCAGCCGGGAGACGCAGTTCCGTTACTCTGTAACACTTTCCCGGAGGTTCCCGCGCTACCGGCTGCATACAAAGCACCGGAAAAATTGATATCCCCCCCAACATCGAAGGTATAAGCAGGTGTTACCTGCATCACGCCAACTTTTCCGTCACACCTAACGGTAAGCAATAGGGTATTTCCATCTGCAGACGCAAAGGATATAAGGTTCTGCCCGGTCGCGCTACCGAAACTTGAACCCCGCAACATCAAGCCTGTAGAAGGCCTTGCCACATTGGCAAACAACACACTGCCGGCGTTATAAGTTGATGAATCGATAAGTGAAAGATTGTGGGAATAACCGCCTCGTCCATGTATTTCCAATTTAGCATGTGTATTGTTTGCTGTTCCAACGGCGATATTTCCGTTAAAGGAAGCACCCCCGGTGAAAATGGATCCGCCTTCTGACCAAAACCTGATGCGCCGGTTATTGGAGCCGGTACCGCCTCCCACGATGTCAATCGCATTGGAAGTGAACAATGCGTAACCTATCCTCCCTGCATTCTGTTCTTTGCCTGCAATACCATACCCTAGATCGATTGATCCGCTATTAGGTATATGCAGATTGATCGCCCTGGCATTTCCATTTACATCCAGCAGGTCTGCAGGTGACAGGGTACCAATACCAACATTTTGCGCTGCAGCGGATATAGATACCATTACTAAAGCTGGTAAAAATATTTTTTTCATAATAAATAATAATGTAACGATACTCAATATTAATAAAAATAATAAATTAATTTTTGAAAAAAAATTATATGTAAAATTGGTGGCAGGCCCCACCATAGCACTCCGGCAACCTGTTAGCACTCTTATTATTTTTAAAACCTTAGGCTTAACTCAAAGCGGTTGAACTTCACCCCACAAGCCATCAAATTACTTAAACCAGTCGATTCACAACGGTTACGCACATGCGTTTTTCCCCAACTTTATACGCATGAAAAAAATTATCCATTACTTGTCTCATATTCGAATAATGTATTAATTTTGGCGATACTTTAATTAACCTTAAAACAAAAAACATGAAGAAGACAATTCTTTTGTTGGTACTTTCCGTTTGCTCATTCGCAGCATTTTCCCAGGACGATGATGACAAAACTTTCAAACTCGGTGTTGGTGGTGGCATTTCCCTACCTACAGCCGACCTGAAAGAAAACTTTCTCTACGGCATCAATGTAGAAGGATTGGGAATTTATAAGATCACCGATAATATTGGTGTTTTTGCCGATGCGGGCCTGGGCGTTTTTAAAACTTCAGATACTTACGCGGGTGATGCAGGAAATGTGTTACACCTGTTAGCCATGGCTGGACCACGTTTTTCATTCAGTGGCTTCTTTGTGGGCGCCGGCGTAGGCTATTGCAGGTGGAATAACCAGTATTCATCGGCCAGCGGCTTATTACTCTCCCCGCAGGCAGGATACGACTTTGGTTCCTTCAATGTGTTACTGCACTACTCTATGAACAAAGATGGGCAATACAACTACTCCTATTTTGGCGCAAAGTTTTTTAAAACCTTCTGATACGGTCCCGTTCCTGCTCACCGCCTGATGGTGGGCAGGAACGGGTTTTTTGAAGCATTTTTTTCCGCGTTCTATCCTCCCCTTCGCAACCCGCCGCTACGGCAAACTCCTTCAACCTGTAGCAATGCCTCCGGCAAATATCTTTTTACAAGCGCCAAAAAACACTGCCTGAACAATCACTTACTTCTGCTGCCCGCTGGTGTCTCTCAGTTTCTTGGCAGGATCGCTTTGTCATTTTGCAGGTAGATAA
>CAYVLT010000445.1:0-2603 GCA_964452405.1 uncultured Ferruginibacter sp. | reverse complement strand
AGCCAGCAGGCCATCAGTGCGCTGGAACAGAAGGAGGCATTGGACAAGGAGGTATTGGAGAAAGTGGCGAAAGCGCTGCAGGTGCCGGCGGAAGCGATCCAGAATTTTGATGAAGAGAAAGCTGTGAATATTATATCTAACACGTTTTCAGATTTTAAAGATAATGCTATTGCAAATGCAAATTATTGCACGTTCAATCCGATTGATAAAATGGTTTCCCTGTATGAAGAGTTATTGAAAGTTGAAAGAGAAAAGAACGTTTTGCTGGAAAGAATGCTGGACAAAAAATAGTTTACCCTAAGATACCCAGGGCCATCACATTCGTGGTGGCTTTTTAGTTTTACTCCCAAAGCAGGGCCATCGTTTTACGCTCCACTGTTTTTTCTATCCTGTTTAAAAAAATTATATCTTAGTAGCAACCCTTAATGGTTTATCCCACCAATTAAGAACGCCCGGCCCCAAAAATATTACCCAGGTTAATGTATTTAATAAGAACACCTGCGCCATTATTTATTCATTGCCAATGTTAATTTAAATGAATATTAGCAGGTTTACCTACACCTGTGAGTGAGGAAGGCGAAGCCATGTATATTTAAGTAACAGGCCAAATGCATAGGATTACACTTAAACCTTTAACACACCGGGGTATTGAATGCATTGCCATCTGCTTTGCCCTCGATGCTTCCCTCAATAATATTGTGCGCAATATAACCGGTACCCGGTGGAGTAAAACTTTTGGATGCTGGTGGGTTCCACTGGGCAGGAGTGAATATTACAGATTGCAGAAGGCATTTGCAGGCTGCGCCATCATTGATGAAAAACCGCTGCTGCAGCACTACAAAAAGCAGCTTCCCGGAACACCTGCTGAATCACCCGCCAGCGGCGTGACTGCTGTAAATATAGACCGCCTTACTGGTATTGAGAACAGCAATAAACATGTTTTGCCGGCATTGCAACAACACCTGCAATTAAAGGCATATAGTTCCAGTACAATAAGAACTTACCTGAACGAAATGCGGCAGTTTTTGCAGGTGATAAAAACAAAGCCTGCTGATGAATTTACCAGCAGCAGGCTAAAAGATTATCTGCAGTACTGCTATGTGGAATCCAGGTTGAGTGAAAATACACTGCACAGCCGGATCAATGCATTGAAGTTTTATTACGAGCAGGTGCTGGGAAAGGAAAAATTCTTTTGGGAAATACCAAGGCCAAAGAAACCGCTGCAGTTACCCAAATTGTTGAATGAAGAAGAGTTGAGAAAATTATTCAATGCCCTTACCAATAAAAAGCATAAGGCGATGCTGTTTACTGCTTATAGTGCAGGTTTAAGGGTAAGCGAGGTGGCAGATTTAAAATTAAGCGATATAGACAGCAAACGTATGCAGATATTTATCCGTAGGGCAAAAGGCAAAAAAGACAGGTATGTAAATTTAAGCCCTGTACTCCTGGATATTTTGAGAAAATATATTAAAGAATATACGCCGGCTCCGAAAGAATTCTTATTTGAATCCGAACAAACCCTTACCGCCTATCCTGCAAGAACTATCCAGCAAATCTTTGCAAAGGCCAGGTATAAAGCAGGCATAAAAAAGGAAGTAGGAATTCATAGTTTGAGGCACAGTTTTGCTACCCACCTGCTTGATAAAGGAACGGATATCCGGTATATAAAGGACCTGTTGGGACATTTTGATATCAAGACAACCGAAAGATACCTGCATGTAAGCAAACAGAAACTGGTAAACATTATCAGTCCCCTGGATGATTTAATGAATAAGGAACACATAGAATGGTGAGGGTGGATTGTACTAACAACAATACAAAATGTTGAACATTAAAAGATTGATTTTCAATAGAGGTTTTTTCTATGCAGTAGCATCTAATATCATATATTTACGTGTTACCTGCCATGTTATGACACAGCCTACTTACAATAACAAACGACTTATTTGGGAAAGCAAGACAAAGCAAGTCTTGCTTGTTGTAGTTTCTTTTTTGTTTGTAGCCATCGCTATTTGGACTAAGGACAAATATTCTTCTTTCATGTTTTGGGTGACAATAATTTTCTTCGGTGGTGGCGGACTTTTCATGTTAATTCGATTTATTAATCCTAACAATCTTTTTGTGACACATGACTCAGAATTAGGTAAGCAAATTCTTGCTGACCAGTTTCAAAAAGCTCAGGATGACATAGGTTTTTTTGCTTACACCGACACAGGTTTCAACTTGACAAAACATAAAGGGGTGACACATTATAGCTGGTCGGATATTGAAACAATTTTCGGTTTTAAAGAAGACCGTTACACAACAGACGAAATTTGCATGGACATATTCTTTCAAGATAAAGGCAGCATCCGATTGACTGAATCAACACCAGGTTGGTATCAATTTAGTAAGAGGCTCAGTCGGACAATACCAACTATTTCTGAAAATTGGGACACAGAAGTTGTACATCCTGCTTTTGCTACAAACATGACATTACTATTTGACAAAAAAGGACGAACAAAAGAACAAGCAGAAAAAGAATGTTATGACGACTAAACACGGCAGGTAACATGGTATTACTGCAAGTCTGGCGGGACGGAAGATCAATGAACAGTTGTAAA
>CAYVLT010000444.1:0-2614 GCA_964452405.1 uncultured Ferruginibacter sp. | reverse complement strand
TAATTAGCGATATCCAGCAGGGCTGATACCTGGGTTTGATTATTATCTTCCTTCCTGCTTAGTTGCAATGCCTCTTTAAATAAAACAAGAGATTTGTCCTGCAGGCCTTTGGCAGAATAGTTACAGCCAAGATTGATAAGCACTGTAGCCAGTATATTGTCATTGCCATAATTTCTAAAGTAAGAAAGCGACTGTTCACCAAGTGCTATGGCTTTATCATATTGACCCAGCTGTTGATACAGGGTTTGTAAGATATCTTTACTGAAGGCTGCCGTAAATTCATTGCCTACCTTTTCCATAAGCCTGCTGCCGGCTTCATAGTATACAATTGAGCTATCAATAAAGCCGGCATACCTGAGTGATGTTGCGTAGTTGAAGGTGGATTTTGCCAGGTATTCTTCATCGCCCGCCTGCTTTGCTATTTCCATAGCCTGCCTGTTCATTATTACGGACGAATCAAACCTGCCCTGCTGGTTCAGCAGAAAAGTATAGCCGGCTGCATATTTTATAAGGCCTCTTGAAAAGCCAATCTTTTTACTGAGCAGGTTAGCCTGGTGGTAATAATCTTTGGAGAGGTTGATATCATTACCCTCGTATTGCTCGGCTATATGTATAAGCAATAGCGCTTTATTACTGTCTTCTATGGCTACATTCAATGCTCTTAAGAGGCTGTCTTTATTCATTATCTCCTGGCATTTTGATTCGCCAAAAGAGATGATCAGTATTGCGATGAGGAATAGCCGGTTCATGATTGTAGACAGTTTCTGCCAATTACAAATAAAGTACAGGTATGCTTTTTTGTTCTCCCCTTTTTACATGATTTTTTAATTCCCCGGAAACTCCTGTTTTTAAGGGATAGAATTGTTTGATGCTGCCGCCTACCTTGCCATCGTGGATTCAAGGAAATAGGAGTGTTGGTGCAGGCAGTGTAGATACCTGGTACATGTTTACCGGCACCGGTTAATACGCAGACCTATACCTCATTTTCCAGGTAGTAAGCAACGTTCAACTGGAATTGTTTGCTTCCACTTCCGGCAAAGCTGCACTTACCCTAAACAGCATACAGACAAAGTGATACCCGGAGCCTTTAGTAAGACGAATGGCTACACAGGCGTATACTATGCAGGGCTGCAGCCTTTGTTTATTGAAAGTGCCAGGAAAAAAAACAACGGAACTAAAAATAAAAATAAAATGAAAAAGGCAATTGTAGCTATCTGTTTGAGTGTATTGGGTAACGTAGTTCATTCTCAGAATGTGGGTATCAACACCACGACACCTTCGGCTTATGGCCACGGAGGCGTTAACCGTTTGTTGGAAGTTTTTAATCCCTCTGCATTACCTAATTCCCAATCTCATTTATTGCTTACCGATTCATCATTAAGCGGTGCATTGGGCAGTGTTACCTGGGCTTCAAAGGCAATAACGGCAAGCGATAAACGAACTGCGATTATTTCCTCTTCCTTTAATGCTTCCTCAACTGCTGCGTCTCCAAAAACATTGCTCAGCTTTTATACAAGCAATGGTGGTTCCCTGGGTGAACGACTCACCATTTCGCCGGATGGAAATATCGGCATCAATAACAATAATCCTAAAACAGCACTTTCGTTTCCTGCTGTGCTGGGTAAAAAGATCACCTTGTATCCGGGTGCCACCGGTGATGTAGGATTTGGTGTAGCAGGCAACAGGCTGCAGATATACAGCGATAATTCAAATGCTGACGTGGCCATCGGTTATGATAACAATGGCACTTTTAATGAACGCTTTGCAGTGAAGCCAACAGGGGCATTGGCTGTGTATGGTAATACCGGAAGTTATGGGCAACTACTCATGAGTGGTGGTGCCGGTTCACCTAACTGGATGTCTCCATCGCAAATCATCATGCCGTTTTTTATGGATCAGACCGCACCATTTGTTGTTACAAGTGCTACTGAGAATCAAATTACAGGCGCTGTTCTCAATGTTACGGTGCCGGTAGCGGGAAAGCTCGTAATATGGCCTTCTGTACATACAAATTTCAGCTGTGCCAACCCACTTGATGCCTGCACATTTGTGCTGCAGGTAAAAACTTTAGTGGATAACGTGGACGTGAACAGGAACTGGATACAGGGTCAGTCTCAGGTGGGGCAGCAGTCTGATGACAAGCAAATTGGTCCCATTGTAGTAGATCTTACAGCAGGCAATCATGCCATTAATTTTCATGAAGTTTTTACAACCATCGGGGCGATGATCATGAACATATCCGCCTTCGCACAATTTTATCCCAACTAGTTTTAATCATACATCTTCTACATATAAACTATTCAGTAAATGAAAACGATATTTCTTTGTTTCTGCATCGTGTTTACAATCCACATTGTAAATGCTCAACCTGCCAAAAAAAAGCCAGCATCAACAACTCCCTCCCAGGCCGACATTAATAAAATGATGGAAGAAGCCATGGACAAGGAAGGGATGAGTAAAGAGGAAAAAGCTGAGATGAAAAAGATGATGCAGGGTGTGGTGCCGGCCATGCAGGAGGCTGCCGCCACTACAGCAAACTATCCAATCATTACCAGCAATAAAATGCTGATACCAAAAAAGGATGCTGCTAAAATTGCATTGATGAAAAAACCTG
>CAYVLT010000443.1:0-2630 GCA_964452405.1 uncultured Ferruginibacter sp. | reverse complement strand
GAACAGTAATTTACCCCATGCATCAAACACCTGGAATTTATATGCGGCCAGTCCTTTGCCCAGTGGTTTAAATATTTTGAATTGCTGTTGCAGGCTGTTGGGATAAAAAGCGTTCGGAACATATAAGTAGCCAGGTTGTCCTTCTATTCTTGCGATTTTAATCGTGGTGTCAGGGCATCCGTTTACATTATCCAGCACGATCATTGTAACCTGGTAGCTGCCGGTGTCAGCGTACTTATGTACCACATCCCTGGAACCCGCAAAATTTCCATCTCCCAAATCCCAGCTATAGGTGTAATGAATGTTATCCAGCGTTATATTATTAAAGCTGAAGGTATACTGCGGAATAGAAATGGTGGCTGCCGGGTTGATGACAAAATCACCAGCCGGCGGCACTTTCGCCAGGATAAGATTGGGTTTGATGACTGACGCTTTGCAACCCAGGCTGTTACTTGCTTCCAGCCTTACTGTATAATAAGACGGGCCAGGCGCAAATGCTTTGTCAGGCTCAAAAAGATTACTGGATGTTCCATCGCTGAATGTCCACAGGTAATTGATGGCGCCCGTGGTAAGATTGGTAAAATGGATATGCGCAGTGTCGCAGGTAACTGAATCTGCCACTGAAAAATCAACTACAGGTTGCTGCGAAACATGCACTGTTTTGTAGGCGGTATCCCGGCAGGTGCCGTCACTGGCTACCAGGGATACCTGGTATTGCCCCTGCGTATTATACAAATGGGTGGGATTGATAAAAGAGGTTTGCGCAGTGCCATCGCCCCAATCCCAGGTGTAGGCATTGGCACGTATGGATGCATTGGTGGTGATCACATTCAGGTTACCGGTGCATCCCAGTGTGTCGCTTAATGTAAATGCTGCTGCCGGCTTGGTACGGGAAGTAAACGGCTGGCTGATGGTATCAGGCGTACAACCGTACCCGTTATCTGTAACCAGTTGAACAGTATAATTTGTTAACGGCTGATCGATCATCAACGCAGGTTGGGATGCAGTATCCATTAGTACACCGTTCACATACCATTTATGGATGGTGGCATATTGTGAGGCATTGTTTACTGAAAGTAAAAATGGCGGGCAGGTTCCAGTGTTATTAAGCGTAAACAGGGCTTTTGAATGTGGGTTCATTTGCACCGTTCCCGTTGCAGTGTCGCTACAACCCACGGAATTAGTGGCGATCAGTTGTGTGGTGAATATTCTTGGTAACAGGGAATTGGCGGGCGTGGTAAAATGATGTGTAAAATTACCGTTGGTACCCTGCAGTACATTATCTACTGTCCATCGGTAGGTTAACGGACCAAAATCATTAAAGGTGCTGGTATTCTGGTAGCTAACCGTTGTATCTGTGGCACAGAGCGTAACTGTTGCGGGGGTAAAGGATGCCACGGGCACGCCCCTTATCACAAAGCTCACCAAGGTGCTGTCGCTGCAGCCAATTGAATTTACCGCCAGCATCTTTACCGTGAAAGTGCCAGGTTTATTGAAGCTGTAGGCAACGTCAACGCCGTTAATAACAATGACGGATGGCGATACGGTTGTATCTGTTATATACCAGGTTACCGTTTCATCAATAATACCAGGAGCAGTTGCCTGCATGCTGAAAGGTGCGCAGTTTGTATTTGTGATATTGGTTTGAATAGTTACATCAGGCTTTACAAGTACGTTGACAGGGTGTATGATTGTATCATAACATACCAGTCCGTTGATATTGGTTCGCTCGGCTCTCAGTAAAATCGTATAGGCGCCAGCGGTAGTATACACATGCGGGGGTTCAAAGCCGGAAGCACTTTGCCCATCTCCCCAGAACCAACGATAATTATTTGCGCCTGTGGAACTGTTGGTTACCCGTATCGTATCACCCAGGCAATATTGTGCGGCATTGGTGGTAAAGGAAGCCTGTGGTTTGGGATACACCGTAACCTGCCGGTACACCGTGGTATCACTGCATCCATTGGTAAGATTAATGGTGACGGTAAATGTACCTGCAGTTGTATAAGTATGTGTCACCACCGTTTGCACGTTATTTGTAACATCCACCGGGGTTCCATCTCCATAATCCCAGGTAAAAGCGGTGGCCCCGGTACTTGCGTTTACAAAGGAAACAATGTGTGGGGTACATCCAAACAATTCACTTGCACTAACGGTAAACTGTGGACGAATAATATTCGGTGCCACTCTCACCTTGATGGATTGTGTATCTGACGTACATTCATTTACGGCAATCAATCTAACCGTGAAAGTATCAACCGTATTCCCGATGTTGTAGGTATAAGTGAAACTGCCATTTGCATAGCTGGTGTCCTTATCACCATTCCCGAAATCCCAGTAATATACATTTGGTTCACCGAGTGATGTGTTAGTCACCAGCATGTGAAATGGTGAGCAACCTGCCGTGGTGTCGAGGGCAAACCGGGCTTTAGGGTTGGTGCGGATGCGGATACTGTCGCGCCAGATCGTGGTGTCGCAACCGTTATAAGCTTTCAGGGAAACCTGGTACACGGTATCCCTGTATTCAGGGCTCTGCACATAGGTTACCGGTTGTGGTTGTGGATCTGTACTGGTAATGCCATTGCCAAAATCCCATAAGAAAACGATGTTGGGATCGATGATGTTAGTGG
>CAYVLT010000442.1:0-2633 GCA_964452405.1 uncultured Ferruginibacter sp. | reverse complement strand
GTTTCTTTGAAAGCATTATGTAGCAGCGATGGTCTAAGTAAGGCCGTTCGTTAAAAAAACGGTCGCTGCTACGGGTAAGAAAACTATTATCTTCCTGCACAAAAGAGGGTTTATACTTTGCTTCAGTAAACCAATCCTGTTTATGCAGCACACTATTAACAGGTAATACCTTAATTGCTTTTATCCAGGCATGATGAAAGGCTTCATACTCGTCATTGCTCATGGTAAACAATTCCGGCAACTGCACTTCAAATGCCACTGTCACATCGCCCATTTTTGAAAGGATGGCATTATGTTCTATCGCATATATCGGAAGTATCTCACTTAAGTTTTTCATTCAACAACTGCTTTTTCATTCTCACTTTTGAATAACTTTTTATCACATCTGGAACAGAACGTTTTGCTATCTTCTTCATCATACCATGCTCGCCATAAGTTCGGCTCAGTTTATAGATACGCATAAACAAACCTATAGTAAGTACTGCAATCAAAGGCAAACAAATAAAGATACCCAGACCGCTGATGTAGAGTATGGCAAAAAGTATCAGCAATACTACTAAACCGCCACCCAGGTACCAGATATATTGAGCTTTCAGCCCTTTGAACTCAATGCTGCGGTTGATTCCTTTGTTGATTTGATAAACAGAGTTGGACATGACTATTTAAAGAATGAAGGCAGCAAATAGTTTTCCATAATACAATTAAGACAGGTAAGTAAGGTAGGACTACTGTGTTTCAAATCCTCATACCCTTTACTTTGACATCCTCTGTTTTTTTCTTTGGTAACAGACTTTTATTATTTTTTGATATGTCAGAATCCATTTTCACAACTGGGGTTTCAGGGGTTGAATCATTAGTATCATGCTGTTTAATCTGGTTGGCTTGTATTTTTAACGTAATCTCCCATTCCAGTCTTGACACATCTTTCTTCAACTGCCCCAATTCATCTTCTTTATCAAACTGCTTTGCAACAATCTTTTCCAGCATTGGAATATTTTGATTGAGTTCGTTGAGTTCCTTTTGATATTTATCTTTCAAACTTTCCACTCTGTCAATAGCATTTAAAAAATACCGGGCGGCCAGCTTTGGATTATCTATATTAATATGCCCCTGGTTCCAGGAATACTTGATGCCTGTTTGTTCGCCTTCTGCATAAAACACATTGTTGAATTTGTATTCAAACAAGCCTTTGTCTTCATAGGTTTCTTTTTGGCGGCGAATGTAAAGGTCAAAACCGTAGAGGGTTCCTATTTTCTTATTATCATCTCCGCCAATATCAGGCTTCCATGAAGCATACAATTTAATAAGTTGATTACCTATAGTTTCCGCATCGGCAGTGTTTAATCCATCAAGCCGGACAGGATTATGCTTTATCCCATCTTTATCATAAGTCAGTTGCGACTTATATTGCTTTCCATCAATGGTAAGCTTCTCTAATGTTCTAGCAGTTTTTTCTTTTTCTTCCTGCAGGTTTTCCAGTTTAAATCTTGAACGAAATACCTCTTTATGATGTGCATTTCGCAAACTTTCCAGTACTGCAATCTTCTTTTCCATTTTAGATTTCTCCAGCAGGGTTGTATCACCTGAAAGAATGGCAATGTATTCTGAAAAATTCATTCCGCTTTTTTCATCAATGCTTCCTTCATCAATCGTCCGTACATTCAGTTCACAATTCTTCATCTGGCTTATAAAGGTTTGCTTGTTTTTAAGCAGATTGAATTTATAATTGTCCAATGATTGCTCAACTGCATAAATAAAATTTCTGACTTTGTTATTGTAAAACTCTTTGGCAACAATATTTCCCTGCCTGGCGCCACGGCCATCTCTTTGTTCCAGTTCCGATGGCTTCCAGGGAATATCCAAATGGTGCATGGCAACAATCTTCGCCTGTACATTAAGCCCTGTGCCTGCTTTTTCTGTACTGCCCAGCATAATTCTTATTTCACCATTGTTCATTTTTCTGAACAGTTCCGGCCTTTGCTTATCCGTCCAGTCGTGTATGAAAGTGATATGATTGGAAGGGATATTAAAATCTTTGGTGAGTTTTTCTTTCAGGGCATCGTAAATATTAAACTCATTTGGTTTGGGGGTTCCAATGTCGCAGAACACAATCTGGGTTCCTTTATGCTCTTTACTTTGTTCATAAATTTCTGCCACCTTTCTTGCACAAACATTTACTTTGTTATTGGGATGGTCGCTGTATAGGTTTGAATTAATTAACCGCATATCAGCCGCCATCTTTTTAGCATAGTTGGTTGCAATCAGCATTCTGCCTTTGTCTTCTTCATCAGTAAGCCGTGGCCTGCCGATTAGTTCCCCATTGCCCGTCTTGGCAAACTCCATCAGCCGTTTAGTAAAATCCTGCTGTTCCGGCGTAGGTGGAATATTTATTAACTGCTCATCAATATCTGGCTTATCCAGATTGATATGCTTCGCTGTTTTATAATCTGTAATCTCATTATAAAACAAAGCCAGTTCTGGTACTTTAATAAAATGGCGGAACCGTTCCTTTGCAATAATTTCATTAGTAACAGAAAATTCAAAATCGGTTGTCTTTTTTGCAAAAACCGCTGCCCAGGCATCAAAGTTTTCAATCCGCTGCCGTTCCATTTCTTTTGGCCGCAGGTATTTAA
>CAYVLT010000441.1:0-2643 GCA_964452405.1 uncultured Ferruginibacter sp. | reverse complement strand
GTGAAGTCGTACAGTATCTTTAAATTAGAATAACAATAAGCATGAGAAGCACGAGAAGAGAAGGAAGAAAAATTAATTAAGAATAATTAAGAGAACAACAAGAATAAGATGAAGAATAAGAAGTAAAACAATAACAAGAACATACTAAACGGCTTACCCGAAGTTGTCACACTATCTGCTTCGGTTTTTAACGGCTAACAAACGAGAAACAAGAAAACACTTAAGTTATTTCTTCTGAAAGGATTTGTATTTATCGGCACCATCACTATTACCGATATATGTATAGGGTCATTACTAAAACGATATTATAACAATCAAAGTTATGGTGATGACTACAACACAAAGTTCGTAATTGAAAAAGCATCTCCTCAAACGCTTATTATAGGTTCTTCAAGAGCAGTGAATATTTTCGACCCTTGCATTTTTAAAGATGAATTGAATACCACTACATTTAATGCTGGACGTTTGGGACAATCCATTTTTTATCACTATGCAATACTTAAAGCGGTGTTGAAAAGACATAGGCCACAACTTGTGCTGCTCAGCGTTGATAGAAGAGACTTTACAGTTGATAAGAGCGACTACGACAAACTATCTGACCTGCTTCCATTCTATAAAACTCACCCAGAATTAAGACCAATTCTAAATTTAAGGGGGCCATTCGAAAAAATAAAAATGCTCTCTTCTATATATCCATATAATTCTATGCTTTTATCAATAGTAAGGGGGCATTTATCCAATAAAAGTGGGCAAAGTTTTAGAGGCTATGTTCCATTAGCTAAAACTATTACTAAACCGCTTCTGAAAGTCAATTATGATGAGTATGCTCAATTAGATAGTGTTAAAATAAACATTTATAGGGCCCTTATTGCTGACTGTAAACGAGTGGGAGTAAAATTGTTTATAGCCTGTCCTCCTTACATGGTAGAATCAACAGGTATTGACCAGTCAATTGTAACAGCCAAACAAATTGCATTTGAAAATAAAGTGCCATTCTTTGATGCTTCTGAAGGCACTGAATACATTTCACGTATGGAGTACTTTGCTGATTTTCGGCATTTAAATGAAACTGGCTCTATGCTTTTTTCAAGGGAAACAGCACAAAGAATAAAGCAAATATTGAATAATCCGAATTGAGTTTTTTTATTAACGAACTCAATTATCTTTTTTAAACAACGTTATAACATCATTTATTTTACAGCCGGTTAAATAGCAAACAATGAATAACCAATCAACTACTGAAAAAATAAGAATATTGTTTTTAGGGCACGACTATTTTGGCGGCCAGTTTTTGAAAACAATCCTGGAAAATCATTCGGATAAAATAGAAATTGTAGGTGTCTCAACTAATTTGATAAATAGAAAGGTTGGTGTAAAAAAGAAACTTAAGAAAGCCAGAACTCTGATAAAGAAAAATAGATTTTTACCAGAGTTTAAAGAAAAAATATTTCTTGGGAATATAATCAATAGAAAACTTTTGAAAAATTCACCACCAACATACGCTGATATTACCGTGGCGGAATTAGCAAGGCAATATGATTTACCAATGTTTGATGCATCTGAAATATATAACAGCAATGTCAACAAAATAAATGAGTTTAATGCAGATTATACTATCATTGCCTCATTTGGAAAAATCCCTGAATCAGTATACCAGCATAAGCCACATCGCTTTATTAATTTTCACCCATCATTATTACCAGAATTAAGAGGTGGGTGCCCGGTATTCACAGCCATGCTAAGGAAGATGCCACATACTGGCTTTAGTTTTCATTTGCTTTCTCAAAAGTTTGATGCAGGTCCGCTACTTTACCAGGAAGAATTTAAAATACATGACACTGCAACTTGCAGAGAAGTTGAAATAGCGATTGCACAAGTAGGGGCAAACAAACTTCACGAATTAATAATGTTCATGGAAAAGCAAAGTATCGTTGCATTAGATATTTCCAGGAGAAAAATAACTCATTGTATGAAGGCCCATGAAATAAACGCAAGGCTATCGCCCCAAAACATGTCCACAGATGAATTTTTGCAAAAAGTAAAAGCTTGCTCGTCATGGATGTTAGGAAGTGCGTATATCCGTAAGGGCATACGACACTTTTATATACCTGAAGCTAATGCAGCACCAAGTGGTGCAATGCCCATAAAAAAAAGAACACAATACAAAGATGAGGCTTTATTTATAAAAACAGCTGATGGTAATATCGTTGTAAAAACAGTTTATTATAAACAACGGTACTACTATGGGCAAGACCTTTTACAGTTAAAAGGGATTATGTATTAGTTCCAAAGCAGGACATTAAAAAACTTTTTTGGTTATAAATACCAAGCTCCGGCAGTAATAAGAAACACTGAAGGATGGCATTTCCAAATCAAATTAAAAATTGATTGTACAGAGAAAAATCAACTCAAAGAGGCAGAGCGATAAATGATTTCATAGAGCAGGTTTACCAATTCAGTCGGATGGACTGGACATTATTAAGCCATCAAAATCTACCTGTAATAATAGAATACTATGAAATAGTTGCTTAGATTGCGCCACATTTTGAAAATGATAACATTCCTCATTTTGGTAAGGACAATCTTTGGCCTTTTGTAAGGATAATGCTGGAGTTAGTATGGAACTTTTTATTTAAAAAATAT
>CAYVLT010000440.1:0-2667 GCA_964452405.1 uncultured Ferruginibacter sp. | reverse complement strand
CGTAACGGTGGCATCAGCACCCACTTTAATGGTGGCAATCACAGCGCCAATGGGTACCACATCATTTTCTTTATATAATATATCCTGTATCACCCCTTCGGCTGTGGAAGGCACTTCACTGTCAACCTTATCGGTGGCAATATCCAGCACACTTTCATCCTCTTTTACAGTATCACCTGGCTTTTTGTGCCATTTCAAAATAGTGGCTTCCATGATGCTTTCTCCGAGCTTGGGCATTAGCAGGTCAACTAAAGGCATATCAGTAATCAGTTTGAATTAAACAATCAGAGAAACCTTCCGGGGAGGCTTTCTCATTTGGTGCAATCGGGTCAAAGGTAATTATTTCCGGTTAATAGTCAGGTGTGCTCAAAAGCAGGGTATTATGGTCCGGGCAGCTGTTCAAAAACCCGGCTGCGGTGGCGTCGCACACTTGTACTGCGGTACAGTAGCAGCAGGCTGCCGGGGTAAAATTAAATATACGGTCATCCGTCAGCCTTCCTGTTCCAGGATAAACCGGCGCAAAAGGTTTAGGGCATTCACTGCCGTTAGTTCAATGTTTTTCTGCCGGTCGAACCGGAACTGGAATTTCCGGGTAACGATCTGCTGGTTGTTGGCAACAGCCACCCATACGGTGCCCACCGGTTTATCCGGTGTACCTCCGCCAGGCCCCATGATTCCCGACACTGCAATGCTGTAATCTGTCCGCAGGCTCTTCAATGCACCTTTCGCCATTTCAATCACTACTTCTTCACTCACCGCTCCCAGGGTTTCAAGGTTCGATTTGTCAACACCCAGCAGGTCTTCTTTCGCCTGGTACGAATAGCTCACCACGCTGCCATTGTAATAAGCTGAGGCGCCTGGTCTTTTTGTAATAAGGCTGGCAATATAGCCACCGGTGCAGCTTTCAGCGGTACTCACTGTTTTTTTATTTTTCAGTAACAGGTTGGCCACTACCTCTTCCATCGGCTCGTCGATATTGGTTACCATGTATTGTTTTACCTGTTGCTGCAGGTTTGCAAACAAAGTATCCACTTCCTTCTCAATTGCCTCTTTATCACTGCCCGTGGTGGTTAACCTCAACCGTACCATTCCATAATTCGGCAGGTAGGCCAGCTTAACATGTGAGGGCAATGCATTTTCAAAATCAATGATCAGGTCGGCGAGCATCGATTCACCAATGCCGAAGGTGAGCAACGTACGGTGAGCAATATGCGAAAAAGCAAATTTTTTCGATAACCGCGGGATCACGTCATCGGTCATCATGCCTTTCATTTCATGCGGCACGCCGGGCATACTCATAAACACCTTCCCGTCTTTCTCAAACCACATGCCGGGAGCAGTGCCCCTTTTATTGGGTATCACCGTACAGGAATCGGGTACTTCTGCCTGCCGGATATTTCTTTCGGTAACAGGCCGCTTAAAGATCATCTCAAAAAGATACTTTACATTGGCAAGGGCGGCTTCATTGGTGATCATCCTGCCATTAAAGTATTTGCACAATAATGGTTTGGTGATATCGTCTGCCGTTGGCCCAAGGCCGCCGGTAATTAAAATAATGCCGGCATGCCTGCTCTCTTCATCCAGCGCCTGCCAGATATCATCCCATACATCACCCACTGCCACCCGCCTGCATACTTTAATGCCGGCCCTGTTCAGTTCCTGTGCCATCCAGGCGCTGTTGGTGTCAATCACCTGGCCTATCAGTAATTCATCACCAATGGTAATGATGCTTGCTGTTGTCATCATAAAAAATTAAGAAAATTAAATTTGCACATCCATCTTTTCTCACAGGCTCAAAAATAGGTGGAATAAAATAAACTGTTGCAGCCGTTTAACAGATTGTACACATGGTTTACCGTTAATGATACAGTGCTGAGATTTTTGAGACAATCATCATCCGGTTGAATCCTTAGTTTTGAAGCTGCAATTAACCGGTATGAAAAAAAATCTATTGTATTTCCTGCTCAATATGCCTTTTGTGCTCCATGCACAATCAGTCACTGCAAAACTGCAGGCTGCCGTCAGCCGCCTGCAGCAGGATGAACAATTCAGGCATGCGGCCATTGCACTGTATGTGGTGGATGCTAAAACCGCCGTGCCTGTTTTTGCTTACAATGCTGAAACAGGGTTAGCGCCCGCAAGTTGCCAGAAGATCATCACCAGTGCTGCTGCTTTTTCAATACTTGGCCCTGCTTATCGTTTTAAAACAGAGATCGGTTATGATGGAGTCATTATCAATGGCATCTTAAAAGGAAACCTGGTTTTCCGCGGCTATGGTGATCCCACACTCGGCTCCCCTCGTTTTGGGCAATACAAGAACAGTGTTCCTGTTTTTTTTAAGCGTGTAGGCGCTACCGGTATACGGGAAATACAGGGATCCATTTATGCGGATGATTCGAGGTTTGAGTTTCAGAATACCCCTTCGGGTTGGGTATGGGAAGACATTGGCAATTATTACGGTGCCGGCGCCGGGGCTTTCAACTGGAATGAAAATATTCTTTTACTGCCATTGCGGTCTGGTAAAAATGTGGGAGACCCGGTAGAGATTTTGCCGGGCGAAAATTTACCTGGCCACACATTGCTCAATAATCTAACCACCGCTCAAACCGGCACGGGCGATAATGCCATTGTGTTTCTGCCTCCGCGTTCCGATACAGGCAGCGTGGA
>CAYVLT010000439.1:0-2670 GCA_964452405.1 uncultured Ferruginibacter sp. | reverse complement strand
CCACTATCAAATATTATCTATTAATTACAAATCTTAAGTTAACGACTATGGTGGGAACACGAACCAAGGCGGGGGATTGGCTTTTGTGTGTTTTTGTGCCCTACAAATGTGCCTGACTTGGTACGTTGACTTGTTAGAAAGGTTGAGTTATTTTGTCTGCATACCACTTTTTCTTAAACCAAAAAGCTGCGTTAACCAATAAAATTAAGGCAGGAACTTCAACCAGTGGACCAATTACCCCCGTAAATGCTTGTCCGCTGTTGATACCAAAAATGCCGATGGCTACTGCGATTGCTAATTCAAAATTATTACCTGTTGCAGTAAATGCAATGGCTGTATTTTTAGAGTAGTCCGCACTCATCTTTTTGCCAATAATAAAGCTGACAAAAAACATAATAGCAAAGTAAATTACTAAGGGGATTGCAATTTTTAGTACATCAAAAGGTATTTGAACAATTAGTTCGCCTTTTAAACTGAACATTATGACAATTGTTAAAAGTAAAGCTATTAATGTTATTGGCGAAATAGCTGGAATGTATTTGTTGTTGAACCAGTCTAAACCTTTCCATTTAATTAGCAGATAACGACTTACAATGCCTGCAAAAAAAGGGATTCCTAAATAAACCAAAACACTTTCGGCAATTTGCCTGATAGTAATGTTTACCTCTATACTTTTAACACCAAAGTAAGGCGGTAAAACTGTTATAAACAACCATGCATAAACACTATAAAATAGTATTTGAAAAATACTATTTAGAGCAACCAAACCTGCTGCATATTCTCTGTTCCCCTCTGCTAATTCATTCCAAACTATTACCATTGCAATGCAACGTGCAATGCCGATTAGTATTAAGCCTATCATGTATTCAGGCTGATTATGAAAAAAAACGATTGCTAAAAAAAACATTAAAGTAGGTCCAATAATCCAATTTAGAAACAACGAAACACTTAATATTTTAGTGTTCTTAAATACTTCTCCCATTTTTTCATATCTCACTTTTGCTAACGGAGGATACATCATTAATATTAATCCAATAGCCAACGGAACATTGGTAGTGCCGCTGGAAAATGAATTAATGAAAGTTGAAGAGTTGGGGAAAAAATATCCAATACCAACGCCAATGAACATTGCAAGAAAAATCCATAGCGTCAAAAGGCGGTCAAGAAAACCAAGCTTTTTTCTTTGTGTCGGGTTACAATTTGTAGCACTCATGATATTATTGGTTGATGTTTCGTTTATACTGCTCGGCTGACGATAAATGTTCAATTTCTGCTGGGTTTGTTATTTCAATTTTCATCATCCAACCTTCGCCATAAGGGTCATCGTTTACAAAGGTTGGTGTCTGCAATAATTTTTTATTGGTTTCAATTACTTTACCTGAAACCGGCATAAATAAATCGCTGACTGTTTTTACTGCTTCAACTGAACCAAAAACTTTATCTTGTTCAAAGCTGTAACCATTATTGGGTAAGTCTGAATAAACGATTTCGCCTAATTCGCTTTGGGCAAACTCTGTAATTCCAATAGTTCCAATATTGCCGTCAATGCGTAACCATGTATGCTCTTTGGAATATTTTAAATCTTCGGGAAAATTCATGATTGTAATTATTTGATGATGTTGTTTTGTTAGTCAATACCAATCTTGCTACTCCGTCTTTCTAATGAAATATTATCTCTCCAAATGTTGCCCATTTTTCCAATCCTTTTCCGATAGCCGATAATTCTAAAACCATTTTTTTCGTGCAAAGAAATACTGGCTTTGTTTTCAGGAAAGATGCCGGATTGCAAAGTCCAAATTCCGTTTTGCTCACTTTGATTTATCAATTCTTGCAGCAACAACGAACCAATATTTTTGCCTCTTGCATTTGCAGCAACATACACACTTACCTCTGCAACACCTGCATACACACACCTGCTTGACACTGGTGTGAGAGCAGCCCAACCTAACACTTCATTATTTTCTGTTGCAATAATTCTGCAGGTTTTTACATGGGCATTGTCCCACTCTTACCAATTTGGGGCAGCAGTGTGAAAAGTGGCGTTGCCTGTGGCAATGCCTTCTTCATAAATTGTTTTTACTGCTTCCCAATGTTGCGGAAGCATTGTTGCAATTGTTATCATGTTAAACTCCGTTTCGTAACATATCAGCAAATTCATTTGGCAAAGGGCTTTCTTCAACTGCTTTTGCAGCAGCTTCAAAGTCGTAATCAAAACGGATGAACTCAACTTGAATACTGTCTTTGTCCAATATTGAACTGTTGTCGTTGATTGTAAGCATTACATAGCCGCCTTGTGGGTTGCTGTCTTTTGGTTTGCCAACCGAACCAATATTTACTGCATGGCGAAAATGATTTTGCCCGTCAACACCTGAATTTAAAATGCGGTGATAAGGTTTGTGTGTATGCCCGAAACACATAATGTCTGCGTCTGCGGTTTCCATAATACGAAGCATACTTTTTTCTTCACGGTCTTCAAAAAGATATTCGTTTATTTTTCGTGGGCTGCCGTGAACTAAGAGTAAATTCAACTTGTCTTCGTTCAATTGAAATTCAACTTTGATGTGTACAGGAAGAGTACGCAAATATTTTCTTTCTTCATCCTTCAGTATTGAGTTTGTTAAAGAAATAGAAATTTTTCCGTTGTCTTGTTCATGGTGGGTTTTGTATGCA
>CAYVLT010000438.1:0-2688 GCA_964452405.1 uncultured Ferruginibacter sp. | reverse complement strand
GGCAAAACCCTGCGCCTTACAAGGATTTTAAAATTTATCCCTGTATGCCTTATGCACATAAGTATGCCAATGCGGTTACCGAACTGGGCATTGTAGGCACTTTAAAAGAATATGTACCCGGAAACTTTTTCGGTTCCCTGTTTAAAGGCGGCATTGCCTTCGTATCGAAAGATTATATGTCGATGATGGAATTGCTGATTGATGCAGAGATGAAGATGTTCAAAGGCATCAGCACACCTGTGATCTTTATCCAGAATGTACTTACCGACCTGTTGATGGGCCTTGGAATGAAAGACGTGCTGAAAGCGTATCATGAATACATCATCAAAAAACACAATGCTGAGCCGGCTTATATCACCATGAACATGCCGATGCTGCTCGATATGCTTGAAAGTGTTGGTATCAAAAACCCGATCATCTGTTCGTCCATCAACGTGGATGGATTCAGGATGAGCGGTGGCAAGGCCAAATACGAACATACCCTGCAGACAAGGCAGGTAAGGGCCATCGCCATGCAGGTGTTATCAGGCGGGGCCACGCCGGTAAAGCAGGCTATCGAGTACGTGTGTACGCTTCCGAACGTGGAATCAATTTTATTCGGCGCTTCCTCCAGGGGAAACATTCATGAAACGGTATCGCTGATCCGTTCCTTTGATGCAGCCAAAAAATAAACCCGCACACTTTTACCAACCGCACGAAAAATTCCCGGATGCTATTTAATTCACTCGGCTTCGCCATTTTTTTACCGGTAGTTTTTTTATTGTACTGGTTCGCCACCGGTAACAATTTTAAAAAACAGAATATCCTGCTGCTGACAGCCAGCTATTATTTTTATGCCTGCTGGGACTGGCGCTTTCTTTTCCTGCTCATTTTCTCCACCCTGCTTGATTATTTCACAGGCCTTAAAATGAGCGAAGCTCCCAGCAAAACCAAAAAGAAATTCTGGTTTTGGTTGAGCGTGATCGTGAACCTCGGCTTCCTGGGTGTATTCAAGTACTTTAATTTCTTCGCCACTTCATTCGCAGATGCCTTGGCACAGGTGGGGCTGCATGTAAATGTGTGGACCCTGAGGGTGGTGTTACCGGTGGGTATTTCCTTTTATACCTTCCATGGCCTCTCCTATGTGATAGACATTTATAACGACAAAATAAAAGCAGAAAAAAACTTTATAGAGTACGCGGTCTTTGTATGTTTTTTCCCATTGCTGGTAGCTGGTCCTATTGAGCGGGCCACGCACCTGCTGCCGCAGATCAAGCGGCAACGGCAATTCAGTTACACACAGGCGGTGGATGGCATGCGCCAGATATTATGGGGTTTGTTTAAAAAAGTGGTGATTGCAGATACCTGCGCCCAGTATGCCAACAGTATTTTTGGTAGTTACGAAATGTACAATGGCAGCACGCTGGTATTGGGTGCTTTGTTTTTCACCTTCCAGATTTATTGCGACTTTTCAGGTTACTCCGATATCGCGTTGGGTACCGCAAGATTGTTCGGCATGGAACTGCTGCGAAATTTTGCCTTCCCTTATTTTTCGAGAGACATTGCTGAATTCTGGCGACGCTGGCACATTTCATTGTCCAGTTGGTTCAGGGATTACCTGTACATTCCGTTGGGAGGCAGCAAGGGCGGCACCTGGATGCGGGTAAGAAATACGTTCATCATTTTTATTGTGAGTGGCTTCTGGCATGGGGCCAACTGGACTTTCATCATTTGGGGTGCCCTCAATGCCATTTATTTTCTGCCGCTTTTACTGGCCAACAAAAACAGGAACAACCTGGAGATCATTGCCCAGGGTAAAACGCTGCCGGGCTTCAGGGAGTTTTTCTCCATGTTACTCACCTTCACGCTTACCGTGGTGGCATGGATATTTTTCAGGGCGGAAACAGTGGGACAGGCATTCAGTTACCTGAAAAAAATATTTTCACCTTCACTTTTCAAAATGCCCGACCAGGCAGCATTTATCGGAATCACCACCAACCCGGTGCTTACCCTGCTGCTCATTGTTATATTCCTGCTCATCGAATGGAGAGGCAGGGAACACCAATATGCTTTATCCGGTTTTGGCCTGCAATGGCGCAAACCCATCCGCTGGGCATTTTATTATATTTTGATCATTGCTGTATTCCTCTTCATGGGCCAGGAACAGCAGTTTATTTATTTCCAGTTTTAGCATGAAAAAATTTTTACTCAGGTGCCTGTTATTCTTTGCCATCTTTTTCGTGCTGGAAAAAGGGCTGATCTTCGTGCGTAACAGCGCACCCGGAAGAGAGCTGGATAAAAGACTGGAATTTGTATTGAATGGGAAGATCAATGCAGATGTATTGGTGCTGGGTTCATCCAGGGGTGCCCGGGATATCATTGCATCCAATATCGGCGATTCCCTGCACACCAGTGCATACAACCTCTCCTACCCCGGTTCCAGTATCAGTTTTCATGATTACCTGCTCACCACCCTGCTGGCGAAAAAAAATAAAATACCCAAACTGATTGTATTGGCTGTGGATGATTCCTACGAACTCATCGACAACAGCACCATCACTTTCCGCTTCGATCGTCTCTATCCCCTGGTAAAATATCCAGCCGTAAGAAAAACGTTGATAGAAAAAGGTGAAAAGAACGAAGTGCTTTCTGATGTTTTCATCGTTCATCAACTCGGTCTCAGCAATTTTGATTTTCGTAAAAAACATT
>CAYVLT010000437.1:0-2700 GCA_964452405.1 uncultured Ferruginibacter sp. | reverse complement strand
AGTAAAGGCAAAGGTTTAGGGGTGTCATAGTGCATCCCTGAACCATTTTTGTAATTATCAAATGTTGTGCAATGAATATCCAGAATATAACAGAGTTGAGTAAGCAACTGGAAGTGCTTGGCTTTCATGATGCAGGTAACCTGCTTTTAAAACGAATCTGTTTTAAACCTGCCAATTTTAATCTGGTGCAAAGGGTGATTAAAGAAAGAGATGTAATGCTTTTCAGTTTGTATTTTGAACTGTTACAAAAAACAGACAACTACCAGCTGCAATACTATGATGTAACGCTGCAAAAAGCAAATGGCGGGTTTGCCTTGCCTGTTGAAGGAATAAACCCTATAGAATTGGAAAAACAGATGGCAAGCATTGACTGGAAAAAAGCATTCAGCCTTGATGATAAAAAGGCATGGAACGCTGAAGATAAATCAACCTGGGAAACAGAATGGAGGATTTCTGGTATAGTTGAAAGCCTTTCTATACTTGAAAAATCAGAACCGGGAAAAGTTATTGCATCTACATTGAAACAAAAGTTTTGGGCGGGTACGTTGTATCAGGATATAGTTGGCTCAATTACTCCCGTTAGAAACAAAGCTGACGTTAGCCAGCGGTTCTACATTGCTGAAGATGGAAGTGGTATAACAACAGATGAAGCATATCGCTTTTTACAAAATAAATACATGGAAAAACAATTACAGTTTAAAAGAAAGCAAATTTGTAATGGAAATGAATCAACTTCTGAGGAATCTAATGGTGCATCAAGCACTGGGCTACTGAAGAAAAAGCGAATTGCAGGCAAGGGAAAACGAATCAGGGCTAACCAGGATTAAACAGTATGGACATCTTTCCACCACTAACAGGCTTTTATTCTGCTATAGCAGCAGATACCCGTATCGGCGCTTCGCATATCAGCATTTACATGGCGCTGCTGCAGCAATGGAATATTAGCGGAGGAATTAATCCTGTGAAAATTGAAAGGGCTTTAATTATGAAAGTCGCCAAAATAAATGCAAGACAGACCTATAACAAATGTATAAATCAGCTGCAGGAATATGGTTATATAATTTATGAACCTTGTTCAAATCAGTTTGAAGCAAGTGTAATTCACTTGAAAAATATAGAAATGAAAACATAATAATTAAACAATTTCAATAAGGGAGGTGTGATATGGCAAGTGTGAAACCGGAACAGGTAGTTGAAATTTTAAAGAGGCATAATGTGCATATCTCATTGGAGCAGGCTGTACTGATACTGGACTTTATGTTTAAATTTGCTAAGTTATCATTAACGCAAAACAGGGGCACATGACAGCAGATTTATACATCCGGGTGAGTACAGATGAGCAGGCTGATAAAGGCTACTCACAACGGGACCAGGAGGAACGTTTAAGAAAGTATTGCGACAACAACCAGATAAAAGTCAGGCAGGTAATTTTTGAAGACCATTCTGCAAAGACGTTTAACCGTCCTAAGTGGAATGGTTTGTTGTTTGATTTAAAAAAGAAGAAAAATGCCGTCGATTTTGTTCTGTTTTCTAAATGGGACAGGTTCAGTCGTAATGCTGGTGATGCCTATCAAATGATAAATATTCTTCGCAAGCTTGGTGTAGAACCACAGGCAATTGAACAGCCTTTGGATTTAGCAGTACCGGAAAACAAATTAATGCTTGCTTTTTATTTGGCTGCACCGGAAGTTGAAAACGACCGCAGGGCATTGAATGTTTTGCTGGGAATGCGTAAAGCAAAAAAAGAAGGAAGATGGATGGGAGTTGCTCCAGTGGGCTATGCAAATAAAATAACAGAGGATGGTAAAAAATACATTGCACCAATAGAACCGGAAGCCAGTACTATGAAATGGGTTTTTGAAACTTTATCAGAAGGCCAGTTTAATGTAGAGCAAATAATGAAGCAGGCATTTGAAAAAGGTGTTAAGTGTTGCAAAGCTAATTTCTGGAATTTATTAAGAAACCCGGTTTACTGTGGCCGCATTTATTTATCGGGTTACAAGGAAGAAGAATCAAGGCATGTTCAAGGCTTGCATCAGCCTATTATTTCAGAGGCACTTTTTTATGATGTACAGGATTATTTGAATGGAAAGAAAAGAACGTACAGGGCTAAGGTTGGCAGCATGGATGAATTGCAGTTGAGAGGTTATTTGATTTGTCCTAAATGTGGCAAGCTGCTTACTGGAAGTGCCTCAAAAGGAAGGAATGGAAGATATTATTACTATCACTGTACTTCATCTTGCGGCGCAAGATTCAAAGCAGAAAATGCAAATAAGCTATTTTCAGGTGAACTTAGAAAGTTGGTTCCAAAATCCGGCATGACGGAAGTTTATAAAGTGGTTTTGCAGGAAGAATTTAAAGCCCAAACAAAGGCGCAGCGGGAAGATTTGAGACAAGTAAAGGAAGCATTAGAAAAAGCCAATACAGAGCTTGCCAATGCCCGTAAACTGCTTTTATCAAACGAAATTGAGCCTTCAGAATATCGCAGTATAAAATCCGAATACGAAAAGAAAATCACGGGGCTGGAATCGAGGCTGATAGAATTATCACAGGAAGGAAAAAGCATAGAACCCTTGCTGAATAAGGCTTTAACAACCTTAACCAGCCTTGACAAACTTTACGAAAAAGCTGATAACAAAGCCAAGAGAGAAATCATTGGTTCGATATTCCCCGAAAAACTCGTTTTTGACGGATTCCATT
>CAYVLT010000436.1:0-2711 GCA_964452405.1 uncultured Ferruginibacter sp. | reverse complement strand
CTTGTCAAACTTGCGGCGCATTACCGGTGTAATAAGAATGGGAGTGGCGCCCCTGCTGCGTACATCATTCACAAACCTGGTGAGATTGTCTTTATACACGGTATGAGGTGGCGCCCATCGGGTACTGTCGTCTTGCTTGCTGTCGTTGTGCCCGAACTGTATCATCACAAAATCGCCGGGTTGCAGGCGACTCAGCACGGTATCCCAACGATGCTGATCGATGAAGCTTTTGGTGCTCCTGCCATTCATCGCATGATTTTCAATATGCAGATCTTCTGTAAAATAATTTTTGATCAACTGGCCCCAGCCACGTTCTGGATTTTCTTCCAGTGGCTTGTCGGCCATGGTACTGTCGCCCACGAGAAACAGGGTCGCTTTTCTATCAGGAGATAAAAATGCAAACCCGCTCAGCACCAACAGCAATATGACAATATTTTTTTTCAAACCAACCCTTTTTTCATGATGCGCAATCGAAAGCAAACAGCAAACCGTTATTTCAAGTCGTTTATATTCACCGGATCCATATCCGCGTAATTGTAATTTTCACCCGCCATTCCCCAGATAAAACCATAATTGCTGGTACCGCATCCGCTGTGAATACTCCACGGTGCAGAGATGATGGCTTCGTCATTACTCACTACCAGGTGACGTGTTTCTGATGGCTGACCCATCAGGTGAATCACTTTCTGGCTTTCCGGCAGATCGAAATAATAATAGGCTTCCATCCTCCTGTCGTGTACATGCGTGGGCATGGTGTTCCACACGCTTCCTTCCTTTAATATCGTAAGGCCCATTACCAATTGGCAACTTTTCAATCCTTCACCATGAATGTATTTATAGATGGTGCGCTGGTTGGCGGTTGCCAGGGATCCCATTTCAGTGGGAGCGGCTTTTTCTTTTTTCATCAACTGCACTTTGTATTCTTTGTGTGCAGGCGCTGACAGCAAATAAAATTTTGCCGGGCTCTTTTTTGATACCGACCTGAACTGCAGCTTTTCGTTTCCTTTACCCACGTACAAACAGTCGAGTTTGTTTACCTGGTAAGACTTACCGTTCACGATCACTTCCCCATCGCCGCCCACATTGATGATACCGAGTTCCCGCCTTTCCAGGAAATAAGCCGCCTTCAATACTTTTTCATCAACAGGCAGGTTGATGGTTTTATTCACCGGCATCACTCCGCCGATGACCAGGCGGTCGTAATGCGAGTATACCAACCTGGTGCTGTCTTTTTCCATCAGCGACTGCACCAGGAAATTTTTCCTGAGTGTTTCAGTATTCATCGTTGCCACTTCCTCCGGGCTGCTGCTGTATCTTACTTCCATCATTTTTATTTTTACCGGGCCATCCAGCCTCCGTCCACTAATAAAACTGTTCCATGTACATAGGCGGCCGCATCTGAACACAGGAACACTGCCGGCCCTTTAAAATCAACAGGCTCGCCCCACCGGCGTGCCGGAATTCTTTCGAGTATCGACTTACTTCTCACCGGGTCATCCCGCAGGGCCGCGGTATTATCGGTAGCAATATACCCGGGTGCAATGCCATTCACATTCACACCCGTTGCGGCCCATTCGTTTGCCAATGCTTTAACCAGCCCGGCAACGGCCGACTTGCTCGCCGCATAACCCGGTACGGTAATACCACCCTGGAATGACAGTAACGAACACACGAATAAAATTTTCCCGCTTCCACGGGCCACCATATCTTTTCCAAATTCACGGGCAAGGATAAATTGGGCATCAAGGTTTACCGACATCACTTTATCCCAATATTCATCGGGATGTTCTGCAGCCGGCTTCCGAAGGATCATACCGGCATTGTTTACCAGGATATCGATAACCGTTACCTCCGTTTTCACTTTTGCAATGAATGCATACAAAGCTTCCCGGTTGCTGAAATCTGCCTGGTAGGCGGTGAACTTTCTCCCGGTGGCCAGCACTTCCTGCTCCACGGAACTTCCAGAGGCTTCGAGTGAAGCAGACACGCCGATGATATCAGCTCCTGCTTCCGCCAAAGCCAATGCCATCGCCTTACCGATACCTTTATTGCATCCCGTTACCAGGGCAGTTTTTCCTGCCAGGCTGAAGCAATCCAAAACCCCATAAACACGCTGATCCATCGTTTTTTATTTAGCGCTAAAGGCTTAACAATTTTACGTTTATATAGTTAAAGTATGGCCACCTGCAAGGCTCTTTATTTATGCAATCGTTCCCGACATCGCTATCAATTTCAGGCCCGCCCCATGCTGCTTTTTAAACCCCGTAACCATTTGTTAATGTTTGTAAAAACAGGAAATAGTTTCATTATATTATGGCTTAAAAAGTTCATCGATCCAGTTGTACAAACGTTCGATCCATTGATCTTTTGTAGTGCTGTTGTTGAGGCCAAAGCCATGCCCACCTTTTGGATACAGGTGCATCTCTGCCGGCACTTTATTTTTTACACAGGCCTCGTAAAAGCGGATGCTGTTTTCAACCGGAACTGAGGCATCATTTTCCGCGTGTACCAGGAACACCGGCGGGCAGGAAGGTTTTACCTGCTGATCGGCAGAAAAAAACACGATCTTTTCTTTGGAGGGCCCCGGCCCCAGGAGGTTAGTAGCAGATGATGTATGAGCGAGCCGGGAAGAAAAGATGATCACAGGGTAAATCAATATCACAAAATCCGGGTGCACACTGGTGGTATCCGTTTCGTTTGCATCAGCCCTG
>CAYVLT010000435.1:0-2777 GCA_964452405.1 uncultured Ferruginibacter sp. | reverse complement strand
TTATGAGCAATACGTTACAAATTGTTTGGTTGATCCCCTTTCTTCCACTGGTTGGTTTTTTGATCAATGGTTTATTCAGGAAACAACTTTCAAAATCTTTGGCCGGCATTACCGGCAGCGGGGTGATACTGGCTGCTTTTGTGTTAAGTGTATATGTGTTTATGCAGGTAAAAGGCGGCAACACACATGTGGCACATTATTTTGATTTCATCAATACCAATTCCATTAAGATCGGTTTCGATTTCCAGGTTGACCAGCTCTCTTCGCTGTTCCTGCTGATCATCACCGGCGTGGGCTTTTTAATTCATATTTATTCCACTTCTTATATGCATGAAGAGCCTTCAAAGGATTTTGCAAAATATTTCGCCTTCCTCAACCTCTTCGTGTTTTCAATGCTGCTGCTGGTTATGGGCGGCAACTATGTGATCATGTTCATTGGATGGGAAGGTGTGGGGCTCTGCTCTTACCTGCTCATCGGGTTCTGGTTCAAAAACAACAGCTACAACGATGCAGCCAAAAAAGCTTTCGTGATGAACCGTATTGGTGATCTTGGTTTTTTACTGGCGGTGTTCTGGCTCATCAACCGGCTGGGTACCACTGATTACCACACGGCTTTCGACAATATTTCCAAACTAACGGCTACGGATATCACAGGAATTACCTTGTTACTGTTTGTGGGTGCCACCGGTAAAAGCGCACAGATACCCCTGTACACCTGGTTACCCGATGCGATGGCTGGCCCCACACCGGTGAGTGCACTCATCCATGCGGCCACCATGGTAACGGCAGGTATTTACATGATCGCACGCAGTAATATTTTGTTCACCATGGCGCCGCTCACCCAAACAGTGATCGCTGTGATCGGGCTGGCAACAGCCATACTGGCGGCCACCATAGCGCTCAAACAAAACGATATTAAAAAAGTGCTGGCATATTCTACCGTAAGCCAGTTGGGTTATATGTTTTTAGGCCTGGGCGTAGGAGCTTATACCGGCGCTGTATTTCATGTAATGACGCATGCGTTTTTCAAAGCCCTCCTGTTCCTCGGTGCCGGTAGCGTGATTCACGCCATGGGTGGCGAACAGGACATGCGGAATATGGGCGGGCTTAAAAAGCACATGGCTGTAACACACATTACTTTTTTGTTGGGATGTTTTGCGATCGCGGGAATGCCGCCATTCTCCGGCTTTTTCAGTAAGGATGAAATACTGGCTGAAGCCTTTAAACAAAATCCGTTGTACTGGGGCATCGGTGTGGTGGGTGCGTTGATGACGGCCTTTTATATGTTCCGTTTGTATGCCATGACCTTCCGCGGAAAATTCAGGGGTACCCATGAACAGGAACATCACCTGCATGAAAGCCCGGCAGCCATCACCATTCCATTGATGATATTGGCAGCGCTGGCCGTGCTTGGTGGCCTGGTGGGCATACCGGAAGTGTTTATGCACGGCGGCCATAAACTGGAAGCTTTTCTAGAACCAATATTTGAAAACAGTAATGCCTACAATGCCACGCATCATCCTCATGAAATGCTGGCGCACTCAACAGAGCTGGGTTTGATGGCCATTTCGGTTATCGGCGCATTAGCAGCGCTGGTAATTGCCTGGCTTAAGTTCAGTAAATACCAGCCTTCAGCTTCTGAAGAAACAGGACTGGGAAAAATACTGGCCAACAAATGGTACGTGGATGAGCTGTATGATGCGGTGATTGTAAAACCAAGAAACTCCCTGGCTGCGTTTCTGAACAACGTGGTGGAGAAAAAAGGTATTGATGGTTTGGTGAACGGGGTTGGTAAAGCGGTTAACTACGGAAGCAGGCAGATCAGGTTACTGCAGAGTGGCCAGGTGGGTGCTTATGTATTGCTGATGGTGATCGGCATGCTGGTGTTATTTATTATTCAATTCTTTCTGTAAAATATATTTTAATGTTCGGTAACAATATTACGCTTCCTCATTTACTCATCTTTATCCCGGTGCTGGCCGGCCTGGTCAGCTTTTTTTTCAAGCGTGAAAATGCGGTTAAAGCCTGGAGCCTGATTGCCTCTTTTGCCACACTGGCTGTTTCTATTCTAAGCCTCGTGTACAGCAAGAACAATGAACTGAACGGATTAACTTATAACTACGAATGGCTGAAATACCTGGGCGCCAGTTTTTCAGTTTCGATAGATGGTATTGCGAGGGTGCTCACCTTGCTTACCGCGGTATCTTTTCCTGTTATCTTCATCGCTACTTATAACAATACCTACAGGAACGCCAATGTTTTTTACGGACTGATGTTATTGTCGCAGGCTGGCCTTATGGGTGTGTTTGTAGCTACGGATGCGCTGCTGTTTTATTTTTTCTGGGAGCTGGCGCTTATCCCGGTTTACTTCCTGTGCAGCAAGTGGGGCGGCGAAAGAAGGATACAGGCCACTTTTAAGTTTTTCGTGTACACGTTCGCGGGATCATTGCTGATGCTGATCGGTATCATTTATGTGTACCTGCATACAGCCGCCGTGATCGATCCTCAAACACATAAAGTAATTACAGATCATAGTTTTTCCATTTCGTTTTTTCACGGCGTATTGCTGAATCCTGCGCAGCAAAACTGGTTGTTTTGGCTTTTCTTTATTGCGTTCGCCATCAAGATGCCAATCTTCCCGTTTCATACCTGGCAGCCCGATACCTATGAACAAGCGCCTACTGCAGTTACAATGATACTGAGTGGTGTAATGGTGAAAATGGGATTGCTCGGTTTGCTACGATGGTTATTGCCTGTTTTACCATTGGCATCTTATT
>CAYVLT010000434.1:0-2793 GCA_964452405.1 uncultured Ferruginibacter sp. | reverse complement strand
TTCTAAGTTCCTTTACATACCTTAATGAAGATACCGCACACAAATGCAAAAGCGACTTCAGTTGCTTATTGGCCATTTTATAAACCTTGTATTTTCCTTTAATGCTTACAACAAATGGATGAAAGAACAATACCTGCAAACACTTCCTAAAAGCACTATTGGCAAAGCACTGGGCTATAGCATTGAGCGCTGGAATGAACTGAGTATTTATGCTACAGACGGCAAACTCAATATTGATAATAATCCTGTAGAAAACAGCATCCGGCCAGTAGCCATCGGAAGAAAAAATTATTTATTTGCAGGCTCACACGAAGCTGCACAGCGAAGTGCCATGCTGTACTCACTACTCGGCACCTGCAAATTAAATGGCATCAATCCATTTATATGGCTTAGAGAAACGCTGCGACGCATTGCCACACATCCTATCAACAAAATAGATGAACTGCTTCCGCAGCATTTTAAAATCTAACTATCCGGCAATAAAAATTAAGAAATCTTAATAATGATTTATGATGTACTTGGCCGAAGGAATATACCTTCACAAAGGGTTCTGGAAAAAAATGGCTTTAAACTGGAAGGAAGATTTCAAAATGTTCTATTTAAGAATGGCGGGTATTTCGACGAACTTGTGTATGCGTTTCGAAGAGAAGACTGGCAGCAACCTGAAAGCAACGAAACGCCCACATGACATCGCTACAAGCCTGGCTGGCCGGAAGATCAATAAGCAGTCTTAAACCAACCTTCCATCCAGACGAAAAAAACAGCTCCTGAAAAACGTTGTTTGCATGCTATCCTGATAAACTTAGTAATGGACGATATCATTAAATATTTTGACAAATATCTTCCGCTGGACGACAGTGAAAAAGAAGCCCTTAAAAGCTGTTTGATTGAACGGAAAATAAAACGTAAACAATACATTCTACAGGAAGGTGATATTTGTAAATACTTTACCTATGTTGCTGAAGGATGCTTTAAAATGTACGGTATTGACAACTTAGGCGTGGAGCACAACTTGCTTTTTGCCGCAGAGAATGAATGGCTTGCTGATATTGATAGTCTGCATAAGGAACGAACCTCCAGGCTATTCATCGAAGCTATTGAACCAAGCACTATTTTCCAGGTTTCAAAAAGTGACTTATGGCATTTGTATAACAACTACCCAAAGTTTGACAGGAATTTCAGGGTAATTATCGAAGACAAATATATTGAACTGCAAAACCGGCTCCTACAAACCTTTAGTGCGACCGCCTACGAAAGGTACGAAAGCTTCATTGAACAGTATCCCAACCTTGCTACCCGTTTACCCAATACGCAAATTGCCTCCTACCTGGGTATTACACCAGAGTTCCTGAGCAAAATCAGGAACACCAGGCATAAAAAATAATATTAACCCTTAATCTACATTAAGCCTATTTCTTATTCTACATTAAAGGATTCAACCTACACTTCATCGCATTTTTGCTGTATTAATAATTTAAAAAAAGATAACGATGGAAAATCAGGAAAAAGCAGCAATCGAAATGAAGTTGAAAACATACTTCGGTTCATTAAACGCATCCGATGTTAAAACGGCAGTAGCTTCTTACACCACAGACGGCATATTTATGCCATCTAAATTCCCGACTGCCACGGGGACGCACCAGTTGGAGATAGCCTATGAAAATGTATTTAAGTCTATTCAATTAAATGTAACTGTAAAGATTGAAGAAATTATTGTAAGGGACGATATAGCTTTTGCCCAAACACTTTCCCATGGCACCACACTTATTCATGCAACAGGTGAAACAGTGCCAGAAGAAAACCGGGAATTTTTTCTTTTCCAAAAAGACAACGGCGAATGGAAAATAGCCCGTTATATGTCTAATCAGCCTAAATAACTTGTTAGTGAAAGGTTGCCGCTGGGATAGTGTTACTGCATGCATGGCAAGCAGATTAGCAATAATAAATTCCAAAGACCCAGGGTGCGGACCAGGCATGGCAAGCAACTACGCACAATGGTGACCAGCGGCAACCTTTTAATCAAATTTCTGCATCAGTTTCCGCAAGAACAAGTTCGCAATTTCAATCGGGATAAATAACCGCCCGTTAAGCGGTTATTTTCACCAACTGCGCCGTCTTCTTCCTGATCAATCCATATTATGGTCAAAATCCTTTCTCCAATTGTTGAAAACAATTTTTTTTGTTTAAAACTATATCGTAATATTGCAATATTAAATTAATTATGGGAGCAACAAAAACAGATCATTTCACGGTTAAGCAAAACAGTATTGCCACGATCGCGAAAGCCCTGGGTCATCCGGCCCGTATAGCCATTCTGGAATACCTACTTAGTGTGAATACCTGCATTTGTGGCGATATAGTCAACGAACTACCCCTGGCACAGCCTACCGTATCCCAACATCTGAAAGAGCTGAAAAATGCCGGCCTGATTAAAGGGGAAGTTGAAGGCAATGCCATTTGTTACTGTATTGACGAAAAAACCATTGAGAAAATGCGGGGCTATTTCGATGGAATTGCAGCAAAGCTCTCCAAAAGAAAAACTGATTGTTGTTAAAAAAAATAAACTTAACATGGAAACTCCGGAACAAATAAAAGAAATGGTAAAGCAGAAATACAGTGAAATCGCTTTACAACAAAAAGAAACCAATCAATCGTCCTGCTGCGGTGCAGGTGGCTGCTCCACTGAAGTGTACAACATAATGAGTGATGACTACAGCCATCTTGATGGATATAACCCGGATGCTGACCTCGGCCTGGGATGTGGCCTGCCCACCCAATTCGCTAAAATTAAAA
>CAYVLT010000433.1:0-2803 GCA_964452405.1 uncultured Ferruginibacter sp. | reverse complement strand
CATTACCTGTTGCCAGCTTTACAAATGCCCCCTTATCTCGTGTAAAAAAACAGGGCTTTTTCCTGCACTTCAGTATCGCCAGGCGCAAATTCCCACATTTCCACCGGGTAGCCGTTTGCATTGTAACGGTACTGGTATAATGCCTCGTAATGATACGAATCATAATATTGATCTACATGCAGCAGGTTATTAACGGCAAAAGACTCCGTGTTAAATGTTTCCATGCTGTTTACCACCCGGTGCAGGTTTCGCTGTGTGTTTTTAAAAGGGTTGGGATGCGTGTCAAACTCAAAATGAAAGGTACGCAGGGAGCCGCTTTGGGAGCTATCAGACTGTTGAATGATATTGCCATGGGCATCCCATTGCAGCTTAAAAGTATCACTGCTTATTTGGGCGCCGGGGTAATGGGTGGTTTGTTGCACAACAGTATCAGCAAAGTAAAAATAATGGATGCTGGCAGCGGCGGAAGAATCGATGCTAAGTCTGCCACCCTGGTAAATAAAAAAATATTCGGTATAATAATACGTGGGATCTTCCCCGGAATACTCTACCTGGTAATTTACGGCGCGGTAGGGCAGGCGGCTGTCAGCGTTGTAAAAAAAAGAGTCGGTCACATCCTGGTAAACGTCGCCTGCATCATATTCAACGGAATGTATCACCGTGTTTCTTTTTAAACTGTCGTAGGTGAAATCAAAGGTAGCCACTGTATCAGCAGGCGATACAGTAGTATCGATATACAGGTACCTGGTCAGCAAACTGTCATTGTTTTGGCTGATACCTGTAATGAACAAATTGGCACCCGCATTTACCGTAAGGCCATGCCCGTTAAGCGTAAGCGAACGACAATAAGCATCTGCATCAATCACAACATCATAACTGAGTGATACATCATCGTTGCTGGTGGGGATTGCACTGCTGCTCCAGTTGGATGGATTATTCCAGGTGCCGGCCTGCGTGTTGGTTACCTGTGCTGCTGCGAGCTTGATTAAAAATGGAAAGCAAAGGGTTAAGAAAAGAGGCTTCATTTACCGAAAATAAATTATTTATTGCCAACGGGGAGTTTTGCGGGTGGTTATGCAGGTGTAATTCTCCTGTATGTTATTCCCGGGGAAAGCGGTCCAGGATACCCGCTAGCCGCTGCAGGCATGCCGGTTTACAATGTTAATGTAAAGGCCTGTTCTGGATGCTGTATTGCTGCATGCAGGCATCGGGTATTTCACCGGTGAGGCCTGCAATAAAATGAAGCATCTTGTAATTAACAGCAGTATTGGTGAAGGCAGCAGCATCGAAACTAAATGGATGAGTAGAGGGGAAATGATGCTGCAGGGGCCAGGCCGGTGTTTTTACCGACCGGGATTCATACAGCCTGTTGTGAAAAAGCTGCCGGTTAACAGTAGCTCTCGTAAAAGCCTGGAGGTTCGGCAGTGATGCATCGGCCGGCTTAAGGTTAATGGGGTGTGCCGGCAGCCTGAATGTTGGCACGGCTTGGTTGGTTTGGCAGTTACTGTGCCCACAGGCGGCCATCGAAAGAACAAGCAGTAAAACTCTCTTAGCTGTATCGTTTACATGTAATGTGCATCATCAAGATAGTTTTTTCCCGGAAAAAAAAAGTTCCTATACATTGACGCTTTTTTTTGCAGAGAGGAACGGGTACCTGCAGCCTTGGTTCGTGGTACAGGGCTGTATAAAGCAAATCATTGTGAAGTTCCGGTCCGATATTTTAATAGATCAAAAACTGGAAAGCCTGATCAATATCCTCTCCCGTGTCTGACCGCCGGGTATACACGTCTGCATAACCATTGTAGGCAATGGCAGCCACATTAACACCTGTAGCCCTGGGCGTACACATTACAGCACTAGTTGTAGTAATGTCGGCGCAGGTGATGCGGTAGAGTCCAAGACCTAGCCGGTTAACGGTACAATTGGCAGTTCCCCGGCTTATAAGCGGCGTGCCGGAAACAGTAAAAGTTATGCCCCAGCCAACAGGTGTCATGTTAGCTGTACCCGTATTGGTACTGGTTATTTTACCGGTATAATTGACATCTCCATCAGCATCTATGCTAAACCGGTCTGCGCCATTGTTACGCACTACAAATTTGCCACTTGTGTTTCCGCTATTCGTACCCAGCCGCAGATTGTCGCCGCTCACCTGCAAAAAAACTTTGTTGCTTCCCTGGTCTTTGAATTGCAGGGTATTGCCAGGATTGTTGATATCTATACCGCTATTACTTGAAAGCAACCCTGATATTAAAGCACTGCCGGCTGCCACGGTATTGCCACTTACCAGCAACCCGTTGGTGCTGGTGGTGCCGGCTACTTCCACGTTATTACGGCTGCGGATATTTCCATTTACATCCAGCCGGTCTGTGGGGCTGCTGGTGCCTATGCCTACGCTATCGGTTGTGCTGATACGATCCCGGTTGGTAATAGGGCGGGTCCAGTAAGTACCGTTAATAATTGGCGTCCACCCGCTGCCGTTATAATGATAAAATTCATTTTTGTCGGTATCATACACCAATAATCCATTAGGCGGACTGCTGATATCAAAACGCTGGGTTGTGGTCATGCTGGGTACCAGTAATCCTTTGGTGGTACTGCTTATCTCAAGCTGGGCTTTGCTGTTGGGGCTGGCCGTTCCAATACCTACGCTTTGGGCATCGCTGATGGAAAAAAATAAAATGAAGATTGCCACAGAAAAAAGATATTTCATAACAGCTTGTTTGAAATACAAATTTCCATGGCAGCTAAAAGATATCAAATACCGAAATGAGGTGATCTTTGTCAACCTGTCTCAGACCGCGAC
>CAYVLT010000432.1:0-2807 GCA_964452405.1 uncultured Ferruginibacter sp. | reverse complement strand
CGAACCGCCGACCCTCTGCTTGTAAGGAATAATATTAAGTAAAAGTAAATGAAATAAAAATTAACAATAGATAGTAAAATCGGCTACAGCAAAGCCTTTTGTTTGTATTATATAATAGAATATAGAATAATATAAATATATTTGTGACGGAATTGAGTAGGAATAACATAGTTATATCGTAGACGATGATAATAAAAAAAGCAAAAGCAGCTATATATCTGGACAAATCACATCCAAAGAAAAATAGTGAGTGTTCAATATATATTCGCATCACATATAATAGAACAAGAAAGTACTATCCCACTTCTTATAGCTTAACTCCTAAAGATTTTGAAAAAGTAGTCAGTGAAAAGCCTGGTACAAAGCTAGAAGCAACGGCACACTCTTTAATGCTTTCAAAGATTGAAGCTCAAACAATAATTAATAATCTTCCAAATTTCAGTTTTGAATTATTTGAAAAGCGGTTCATTAGTAATAGAACTACCAATGATTCACTATCTGTTTTTTTTGAGGCTACAATAAAAGGACTAAAGGCTAACGAACAAATTGGCACTGCAATTTCATATGAATGTGCTAAAAATAGTATCGATGTATTTAGGCCCGAATTGAAACTTTCAGATGTGACAATTTCCTTTCTTCAAGCATATGAAAAATGGATGCTCGAAAATGGAAGAAGCACAACAACAATCAGCATCTATTTAAGACATTTGAGAACGATTTTTAATAGTGCAATAGAAGATGGTTTGATAGCAAAAGAACTGTACCCGTTTGGGAAAAGACGTTATGAAATTCCTCAAAGTAATAATGTTAAAAAGGCACTTACATTAAAAGAAGTTGGTCTTATTTACCATTACCAGGCAGCTAAAGGTAGCACTGCTGAACGGGCAAAATCTTACTGGCTATTTATGTATTTTTCGAATGGCATGAATGTAAAAGACATGGCAAAGCTCAAATATGAAAATATCAAAGGCAATGTCATTGAATTTCAAAGATCGAAAACTGCCAGAACAAAAAGAACTTACGAACTAATAAGGGTAGCTCTAATTCCTGAAATAGAAACCATTATTCACCAATTTGGCAATAAAAATCGAAAGCCTGAAAATTATATATTCCCGATATTAACCAAGGGAATTACTCCAACAAGAGAGCGTCAGTTAATACAGCAGGTAACAAGTGTAATTAATGATCATATTAAAGACATAGCGAATAACAAATTAAAGATTGCGCAGCATGTAACAACCTATACGTGTAGGCATTCATTTGCAACAATTTTACAAAGAAGTGGTATTTCAATTGAATTCATAAGTGAGGCGTTAGGACATTCAAATATTAGAACAACTCAAAACTATTTAGCAGGTTTTGAAGATGATAAAAAATATGAAGTAGCAAAAGTTTTAAGTTCATTTAAATAGATTATGGAAGATAATACCTTAAACACTGACGCTATCCCAAAATTACCAGCGGATAATGGTAAGAGAATCCTTACTAATGAGGAAAAAAAGTTTGTTGATTTGCTGTCAGACATAATTTTAAGCGCCACACTAAATTCTAGTCAAAAAGATGCTATTGCAAAATGTAACGACTGAACAACTATCCATTTTAATTAAGGATGGAGACGTTTTACAGGTAGGTATTGGTGATTTTGCTTCCCTGAATTATATTCATAATAAGCAGTTTAGCAGCTTTTTTTTTAAATATGAAATTGTCAGTAAAGATGAAAGCTACATATACTTTATAAGCAATGATATATTTAATATAATTTGTAAAATATATGAAGCAAAACTAAATTCTTACATTCAAAAAAATATAAATTCTTACAAGAAGCGAATAGATAATTATTTACTCCTGAATACTACCTCAAAAGAAGAAATTGCTTCATTTTATAAAGGTCAGATTTCAGATATTAACAAAATTATTCTTAAATTATATGCCAACTACTTAGACGACGATAATATTGAACGTACCCAAAAAAATAGTTGGCTTTCGGATTTTTCTTTCAGGATATTGATAGCTGCTGCTTGGATAAAATTTGATTTATTTAATGGAAAAAAAATAAATCCAAATAAAGATTTTTCAAAAATTAAAATTGATAATGTAGTCTTTAAGACCCTGAACGAAAATACAAATTTCGAAATAGTGCTTTGTCTTAGAAAAATTCTGTTATTGAAAAGTCAATCGAGTGAAATAAAAAATGTAGTGAGTGATTTAACATATAAACAAATAGCATTAGTCTGTATTATAAAAGATATCCAGCTTTATAACAAAGAATCGAGAGTAGAGGCACTTCAAAAATATGCGCCAAATAAAAAGGATCAGGCCTCCCTTTTTGACTACTATAAACTATTAAATAAAAAAGATTCAGTAGCAGTTGAAAAAGATATTCACCCTCAGGCAGCCAAGCACTTAATAAATGATTTAAAGGCAATAGAACATTTGTTGACACCGAATGAACTAATTAAATTAAACAATATTGTTGATACAATTAAGATAAAAGTAAAATTGACAGAATAGAATATTGAAGTCTTATAGGTAAACTAGTTCTATTGCATTAACTCCAAATACTCTCAAACATCCAATTAATTACAAGCGGCCATCTACAAAGAAACCAATAAAGCTTTATGATCTGTTGTTGTACACCCGGATGCAGGCAGCATCGATGCGGAAGCTTCAACCATTGCCAGGTAATGCCACCCAATAAGCTCACCTGGTGCCGGATGATCGCTCCCAATCTTCTGCTGCTGATCTGTTGTTGTACACCGGCTGCAGGCAGCATCGATGTGAAAGCTTCAACCATTGCCAGGTAATGC
>CAYVLT010000431.1:0-2807 GCA_964452405.1 uncultured Ferruginibacter sp. | reverse complement strand
TGTTTACTGGTGATGATGGCCACATGGTAAATGCGGCGGAGGTGGTGTGGAGGAGCGCTACCGGATGGGTATAAAAGCAGTTAATGGCTGCTTGCATAAAAGTTGGAAAAAAAATTGAGAAATAAAAGGGTGTTTTAACGGTATTTCAGAAAGTGTTTTTACAATACAGCCTTCGTTTTCTTACCTGCATGCCTCGTTGGTACTCCAAGGCCTTTAACAAAAATTTATTTATCTTTCTCTTTGTTGATGATAAAAATAATACAACATTTATATGGTAAAATCAACGAATAGTAAATCCGTCCTGGATTTACACCTAACCTCAAATCAACCAGAATTTATGGAAGCCGATGCTGCCAAATGCCCTGAAAAGTTCAGTGTAACTTTTTATGGCCTCATGCTTGTTGTAACAACCACCCTGCTCTTTTTTTCGTGCAAACGCAACCAATGGATCGAAGTAGATCCCGCTTTTAGCAAATACATTGACGCCTACACCACCGGCACGGTATCTAAAACCGCGGCCATCCGCATTCAACTCAGCAGTACAACCAATACGGTGCATACAATGGGAGAAGAGGTGAAGGAAAAATTATTTGAGTTAACACCGTCCGTAGCCGGCAAAGCTGTATGGATTGATGCTTCCACGATAGAGTTTAAACCGGATAAATTATTGCAGCCCGACAAATTGTATGAGGTGAATTTCAACCTCGGAAAAGTAACTTCTGTTTCTGACAGTAAATACAAGCAATTCAGGTTTAATATCAAAACCATCAAGCCTTCGTTTGTGGTGCAGGATATGGGCCTGCGCAGTGCCGCTTCAAAAAACAGGATGTTCCTGAACGGACAACTGGAAACAGCAGATCTTGAAAATGGAAAAGACATTGAGCGTTTGTTAACGGCCACGCAACAGGGAAAGGAGCTGAAGGTGAGCTGGCAACACAATGATGCCGCAAAAACCCATATTTATATGATAGAAGGAATTGAACGGCAGGCAAAAGCTTCGGAGATCAGCATTATTTGGAATGGTAAGGCACTCGGTATGGACAACCAGGGACAAAAATCAATCGATGTGCCTGCAGCCGGAGAGTTTAAGGTATTGAATGTAATGGCGATGAACGAAGCGCAACAATATGCATCCGTGCAATTCAGCGATCCCATCGCAATCGGGCAGGACCTGGAGGGCCTTATCACCATTGCCAACAAAAGCGATATTTCTTATACCATCAATGGAAGTGAAGTAAAGGTTTTTACTGACGGCAGAATGGATGGAAACTATACCGTGAACATCAATACCGGCATTAAAAACAGTTGGGGCGATGTGTTGGAACAAGGCTTTACTGCCAATATCAATTTTGAAAACAAATTGCCTTCTGTCGTCATACACGGAAAGGGAAACATCCTGCCTAACAGTGGCCGGCTTGTACTTCCGTTTGAAGCCATTAACCTGAATGCCGTTGACATCAGCATCATAAAGATTTATGAAAACAACGTGCCGCGTTTTTTGCAGGACAATTCGCTTGATGGCAGCAATTCGCTGCGGCGGGTGGCGAGGCCGGTGGTGCAGAAAACACTTCGTCTTGATGATGATAAAACCCTCGACCTTCATAAGCGCCAGCGTTTCTCGCTGGATATTGACAAATACCTGAAAACAGAACAAGGCGCCATCTACAGGGTCACTATCGGCTTCAGGCCTGAATATAGTTTGTATTCAAAAGTGGATACCAGCGATAGGGAAGAAAATGAGGAAGAAGAGGAATATTACGGGTACAGTGACGACTCACAGGCTGGTGTAGACGATGATGAAGAATTCTGGAGAAGGTATGACACCTATTATCCCTATGGTTATAACTGGGAACGGCGGGATGATCCGAACAGTAAGTCCTACTATAATAAAGATCGTTGGGCCACAAGAAATATCCTTGCGAGTAATATCGGCCTCACAGCCAAACGTGGCAACGACAATCATTTGGTGGTGGCCGTTACCAATATTCTTACAACCGAGCCAATGAGCGATGTGGAGTTGCAGGTACTGGATTACCAGCAAACCGTTGTGAACACAGGAAAGAGCGGGGGAGATGGTTTTGCAGACATTGATACCAGGCGAAAGCCTTACCTGCTGGTGGCAAAAAAAGGCAATGAAAGAGGTTACCTGAAACTGGATGATGGAAATTCGCTGGCGTTGAGCCGGTTTGATGTGAGTGGTGAAGAAATAAAGAACGGTATCAAAGGATTTATTTTCGGTGAAAGAGGAGTATGGCGTCCCGGCGATACCATGTTCATTAATTGTATCATAGCGGACAGGGAAGGAAAACTGCCGAAGGATCACCCGGTAGAGTTTAACCTGTACACACCACAGGGACAATTGTACCGGCATATGATTCAATCCGGCGCGGAGGATGGCTTTTACCTCTTTAAAACCAGTACGGATGTTTCATCGCCTACCGGTAATTGGCTGGCCAGGGTGAAATGTGGCGGAGCCAGTTTTGAAAAACGGGTAAAGGTGGAAACAGTAATGCCTAACCGCTTAAAGATAAATGTTGATTTTGGTACCGATCCATTATTGGGCACGGGTGGTACCAGCACCGGCACCCTGAATGCGAAATGGTTGTTTGGATCTACTGCTAAAAATCTGAAGGCTAAAATAGATGCGTCATTGTATGCCCGGCAAACCGGTTTTGCAAAATTTAATGGCTTTGTTTTCGACAACCCTACGGCTGATTATTCCACCCAGCAAAAAACCATGTTTGATGGCAGCCTGGATGCAGAAGGTAATGCAATGTTGAAACCTTCCTTTGAAACCGACGAGGCAG
>CAYVLT010000430.1:0-2819 GCA_964452405.1 uncultured Ferruginibacter sp. | reverse complement strand
AGTGATGAAACCCTGATGGTGGAAGGAAATGGTTCCATCTTCCTGGCAGGGCCTTACCTTGTAAAAGCCGCCATCGGGGAGGATGTTGACATTGAAACACTCGGCGGTGCCGGCACCCACACCGCCATCAGCGGCATCGCTGATTATAAATTCGACACGGAAACTGAATGCCTTGACCAGGTAAAAAGGATCATGTCAAAACTGGGTGCACCCGCCAACGCCGGCTTTAACCGGGTTGAGAGTAAGCAGCCTGAAAAAGACGTGTCGGCCATCTATTCCGTAATGAGCGAGGGAAACAGTAAACCTTACAACATGGAAGAGATGATCCGTTGCCTGGTGGATGCCGACAGCTTTGACCAGTTCAAGGAGTCTTACGGCAAAACGATTCTTTGCGGCTATGCCCGCATTGACGGCTGGGCGGTAGGGATCGTGGCCAACCAGCGCCTGATCGTAAAAAACAAAAAAGGCGAACTGCAACTGGGAGGCGTTATTTATAACGACAGTGCCGACAAAGCCGCCCGTTTTATTATGAACTGTAACCAGAAAAAGATACCCCTCGTATTTTTACAGGATGTAACCGGCTTCATGGTTGGCAGCCGAAGTGAGCATTCCGGCATCATCAAGGATGGCGCTAAACTGGTAAACGCGGTGGCCAATTCTGTGGTTCCAAAAATCACCATCATTATCGGCAATAGTTTTGGCGCCGGCAACTACGCCATGTGCGGCAAAGCCTACGACCCCCGTTTTATTTACGCCTGGCCAAGCGCACGGATCGCCGTAATGGGTGGCGGGCAGGCCGCCAAAACCCTGTTACAGATACAGGTGGCCTCCCTGAAAGCCCAGGGAAAAGAACTTACCGCTGCCGAAGAACAGAAACTCCTGGACGAGATCAGTCAACGATATGAAAGCCAAACCAGTCCTTACTATGCCGCCGCCCGTTTATGGGTGGATGCGATCATTGACCCTGCCGAAACCCGAACGCTGATTGCAGAGGGAATAGCCGCTGCCAACCACCGGAAAAATGAAGAAGATTTTAAAACCGGCGTGTTCCAGGTATGATATTTCAAAAATATTTTTAAAATATGTCCGGCGGTAGTAGTTTGTCAAAAAATACTTAATTTCACGCCGCTGTTTAAATAAGCAGATAACCAGAACAAGACATTTATGAGAAAAAAATTTCTACGCAATTTATTGGCGTTAACGGGTATGGCTGTTGTGCTGTTTCAATCCTGTAAAGACGATAGTAAGCTTACCGAACCAATCCCACCCACCGATCATTCATTTACCGAAAGTTTTGATATTTTCAGCGAAGCCGTTGCAAAAGGATGGGTTGCCATCAATAAAAGCACTCCTGCCGGATCTATCTGGTACGATGTGGCTGAAACACCCGATTTTGGTTCACCCAATTACGTAGTAAAATACTACCCGGGATGGGAACAGGCACAGTTAACACTTGATTCCCTGCAGTTCCCCAACGCTCCTTTTCCTGGCCGTTACTGGAACAGTGCTTTCTTTTCTCAAAGAGCCACCAATGGTTATGCAGCCACCAGCGCTGCCTGTGCCCAGGTGATCAATTTCAGGGTGGGTGTAAATGAGAATGTTCCTTTTACTGCCAACGCCTGGCTCGTGTCGCCGGTAACCACTATCAAAAATGGCGATAAAATCAGTTTTTATACCTTTTGTAAAGGACTTTCAAGCCTGCAGTTATTTGTGAATCCAAAGGGCACACTCAATGTGGGCGACGGTAACGGCGGTAACCCCGGCGACTTTACCATCAAACTGGTAGACATTCCTAACTATGCCAGCAACCCGCACGCAACTTTCCCAACAGAATGGACCAGGTTTGAAGGAACGGTTTCAGGTCTTACTACACCTGTACAGGGAAGGTTCGGTTTCAGGTACTTTCTCCTGAACCAGGATCCATTTGAATATTCTACTGTTTCAAACGATATTGATACCTTTTACACACAGATCCATCATTCTGTGATCGGCCTCGACGAAGTATCTTTCAAAAGCGCACAGTAATTCCATTACATTAAACTTAACCTGATAATGAAAAATAAAACTTTACTATTTCCACTGTTATTTTCCGCAGTTATCATTGGAGCAGTATCATGCGGCAAAAAAGATACAGTGACTACAGTAAACGATCCTTCTTTTGGCGAAGAGTTCGATACACTGAGCAAAGCGGTAGCCAACGGTTGGGTGATCAAAAACAATTCAAAGCCACTGGGAACTTTAAGCTGGGTACAGGGTTTCAGCTATGTATCAATCAGCCATGACTACGACAGTAAACTGGGCGCTTCCAACACTCCCGCCATCGGTGGTTTTGGTGGCACCAATCCATCATATTCCGGTTCTGATTTCATCATGACAACCGCTGAATGCGGCCACGGGATCGCTACTTTGAGCAACTGGCTCATCTCTCCTGAAGTGCTGATGAAAAACGGCGACCTCATTTATTTTTACACCCGCACTTATGATCCCGCTTTGGGAGCAGACAGGTTGCAGGTGAGGATCAACCCGGTGAACAGCTCAACAGATGTAGGCACCGATTCGAGCAGCGTTGGTAATTTCACTGAAGTATTGCTCGATATCAACCCTGATTACCAGCTTGATGGAGACGACGCTTATCCTGCTGAATGGACCAGGTACACGGCAGTGGTTACCGGTCTTCCATCTGCCCGCAAATCAAGAGTTGCTTTCAGGTACTATGTTACCAACGGCGGACCACAGGGTATCAACAGTCTCGGGATCGGCATCGATAAATTCAGCTTTATTTCTAAATAATCATTTAACTTTTTTTGAAAAGACTGCCT
>CAYVLT010000429.1:0-2829 GCA_964452405.1 uncultured Ferruginibacter sp. | reverse complement strand
CTTTGATCAGGAATCCATACGCATCTGCACTTGACCTTACAAAAGTGGTGATCACAGGAGGTGTAGTGAATGCCTTCCAGGTATGGGATCCAAAACTAAATGGGCTGTATGGCACCGGCGCCTATCAAACACTTACAAAGAGCGGGGCCAATTACGTGATCACGCCGGGAGGCGGCAGTTATGGACCCAACGGTTCTATTCACAATACCATTGAAAGTGGTGCCGCCTTTTTCGTACAGGCACCCGCCAGCCTGGGTACTGTGCGTATTCTTGAAAATTGTAAAACAACAGGAAGTGAATTGGTATTTCGTCCCGCCGGAATTTTATCGAATGATCAGCGGCTGCTGTTCAGTTTATACGCCTCCAGCGGATCCGGGCATGACCTGGTGGATGGAGGTATCATTTATTTTGATGCAACCGGCAACAACGCTGTGGACATCGATGATGTGAGGAAAAGCACCAACTTTGGAGAAAACTTCGGTATTGAGAACAGCGGAACAGAACTCGTGGTTGAAAAGCGGGCGATTCCCGCTTCAACAGATACGGTGCATTTTAAAATGTACCAGCTAAAACAAACCAACTACCGGTTAAGAATATCCGCAGAAAACCTGGCACAATTGAGCGAGATGGCGTTCCTCGTAGACAGGTATTTGAATGTATCCACTCCCGTGAGTCTTACAGACAGTATTGCTTATGATTTTACCGTAACCGCCGATGCTGCATCAAAAGCCGCAGACCGCTTTATGATCATTTTTAAACCAGTGACGGTGCTGCCCCTGGAATTTATTTCTGTAACGGCCACCCGCCGGCAAGCCAATGTGCATATTGCCTGGAAGGTTGCCAATGGGCAGGAAACCCGGCAGTATGAGGTATGGCATTCTGCTGATGGGGTTACATTCTCCCACGCTGGTTCAGTGGCTGCCGGGCCTGCTTCCGCTTATTCGTTTGATTGCCCGGGTATGGCACCAGGGAACCAATTCTACCGCATCAAAGCAGTGGATAGGAATGGCCACAGTTATTTCAGCGAAACGGTGCAACTGTTTGCGGGCAATAAGGCACCATCTTTCACTGTATCGTCGAATCCGGTTACCGGCAATGAGATCAATATCGGCGTAACCAACCAGGTTCCGGGAAGGTATCAACTCAACATGTTGAATATGGCCGGGCAGCGGGTGTTTACCACGAGCATTCAATTGTCCGGTACGGCAACATCCTGCAAAGTGAGCCTACCCGACCACCTGCCGGCTGGCATATTCCAGCTATCGCTGATCGGCGACGACCAGGTTCCATTTACACAAAAAATCATCCTCAGGAAATAAGAAGACCCCGGCCGGAAACAAGGCCGGGGCTTTTTTTACCATTTACTAACTGGAATGGTATAAATAAGCTTCTGTGCGTATATTCCCGATTGAGTAAACGGCTGTTGACTTAAAAGTCACTATATTGCAGCCGAATTTAACGCAGTCGGAAGACCGTACCCATATTTATCCAATCCTCTGATAATCCACCTGGCTTCCTTTCTTTTCCACAAAGTGATCATTCCTTTGAACCGGTAACGGAAGTTGCTGAAATTTTTTGTGTTCTCAACGGTGTTACCGGAGAATACTGATCAAAAATGTGAAAGCTTATTTTTTTAATACTCATACAATATGAATAATAATCTCTACTCAACAATTGTAAAAGCAGGTTGTGGCCGAAAAGGTTTGATGGTAACAACCATACTGCTTTTCTGTACAATCAAATTAACGGCTCAATCCACCGGCGACTACAGAACCCGCACAGGCGCTACAGGAAGTTGGTTTTCCACCTCCGTATGGCAACGATACAACGGCAGCTCTTTTGTGAATGTAACCACTTCACCCACTTCGGCTGACGGTGCTATTGACGTGAGGAGCGATGCTGTGCTCAATATTCCCGACGCTTTAAATGTGGATCAGTTAACCATCAATGGATCGGTTACCTACAATGCCAGCAGTAATGGTGCCGGGCATGCTTTTACTTTGAATAACGGCACGGGCACTGATTTAACCATCAATGGAACATTTATTCATTCCGGCACCGGCAATCAGGCTAATTTCTCCATCAGCTCAGGCGCCAGCTGGACGGTGGCTGCGGGGGGAACGTATGTACACAATTCTGCGAGGTCAGTTTCAACACCGTTGAATGCAGCCACGCTTGATGATGCCAGCACATTTGAGTATCGTGGATCTTCTTCACTTACGCCGGCTGCTTCTTTTTCCGGCAGAACTTATGGAAACCTGGTTTTCGCCAGCACATCCGGCAGTTTCTCTATCAATGGATCAGGATCTGGCGGTATCACGGTGAATGGTGATTTAACAGTGGGGTCCAATGTTACCGTTGATCTTTCATCGCTCACCGGCACAAGGGCTTTAAATGGCAATGTGGTGCTTTCAGGTGGATATGATCCCTATAATTTCACACTGGCTTCGGGGAAATCACTTACGTTGAATGCCGGAGGGTCAGTGTTATCGCCAGGTGTTATCACGTATGCCAGCGGATCAACCCTCATCTATAATTCAGGTGGTACTTATGCACGATCAAATGAATGGACGGCCACGTCCGGAGCAGGTTATCCTTCAAACGTGCAGGTAAGCGGCAATACCTTGCTGAACCTGGGAAGTGGCGGAACCGGAACGGCCCGTCAGTGTGCGGGCAATGTTACCATCGATGCCGGCTCCACGCTGTCAATGAATGTTTCGGGTAGTGTGATGACTGCTGCATTAACTGTGCTGGGAGGCATTACGATCAATGGAACCCTCGTGCTTTCCGGTAGTTCAGGTGGTAATATTAATGTGGGTGGTAACTGGG
>CAYVLT010000428.1:0-2834 GCA_964452405.1 uncultured Ferruginibacter sp. | reverse complement strand
CTGAGAGCTGTCAGTTTCTAACCCTACATTTCATGGAGGTATGCCTGTATCCTGAGCAATTTTTGCGACTTGACATACTGCTGTCACCCCCTCCTGGCGCAAGGATGTCGCAATGACATTGTGCGGCTGCATCCTTGTGCCTTCTGCTCTTACCGTAAGCATCCTGCAAGTTTTATCATTCCGTCATTCTTTGCGTAACCGTTGGCACTGCTATATACTCATTGCGCTGCTTTTTTCTGATGTCTATACCAAACTGAGTCCGCATACATCTTTCCATCCTTAATCTCCCATGGTTTACTGTCTTACTGCCATAACTGCCAGTTGCTGTTGTTGCCATCTTTCTTTCCTGCCCTTTCCATCATCCATAGGCGTCAGCGTGATAGTAAAAAAACTCACCCCATTAATCAAGTCCAACGAGTTTTAACCGGAAGGCAATTTTCACCAGGCCCGCTGTATTTTTTACCTGCAGCTTATTCAAAAGATTCTGGCGGTGACTGTCGATCGTCCGTTTGGCTACATGCAGTTCCCTCGCTATCTCATCATTGGTGTATTCCATGGCAATCATGTGCAATATTTCCTGTTCCCGTTGGGTAAGAATGGTCTTAAGTGATATCGCTGATGCCCCTTTGTCGTTGTTTGAATCAATCAGTTTTACTGCCACTTCACTGCAATAATAGGTACGGTTGGATAGAACAGTTTTTATCGCTATCAACATTTCTGCCGGCTCAATATTCTTCAATACAAACCCTTTGGCACCGGCATCCATCATATGCTGTATATAAGGTAATTCATCGTAATTACTCAATGCCAGTATCCTGATGCCCGGTTGAGCCCGCAGTATGCGCCGAACCACTTCTGCGCCCGAGGAACCGGGCATCTGGTAGTCGATAATCACAAGGTCGAAGCGTTGGCGCTCTATCTTTCTCAACCCCTCTTCTCCATTTTCGGCTTCCGTAATCCTGAACTGGATCGAATTGCTGAGTGTTGATAACATCATTTTTAAACCGTCTCTTACCATCATATGATCATCGATCACGAGGGCCCTGATTACAGGGCGATGCTGTTGTACAGGTTTCATAACTTAATTGTTTAAGGGTATGTAAAGGGTGCAGGTGGTTCCGTTTTTCCGGGTACTCTGCACATCAAACCGGCCATTGTGTGAACGAACCCTCGACTGGATGTTCTGTAACCCCATTCCCTTCGCTGCCCTGCCGGAATCAAACCCTTCCCCATCATCACACACTTTAATGATAAGTGTTTTACGCCGGTAGTTGAATTCAATACCGATATGTTTTGCTTTGCCATGCCGGATAGCATTTCCCACCATTTCCTGTATCACGCGGTACAGGTCGATCGAAAGCTCGGGGGTAAAGGAAGGCAGCGCCTGCCCCTGTTTAATGCTAACCTCCACATCCATTCTAAACAACAATTGATTACAGAACTCCTGCACTGCCTTCACCAAACCAAATGCTTCCAGTGTCCTTGGCATCAGGTTAAAACAGATATTCCGCATATCTGCAATCAGGAGGGTAAGCGCCTCATTCGACTTCAACAGGACATCCCGCTCAAATTTGGTGCGAATACCCGGAGTGATACTGCTTACATAAAATTTGATGGCACTCAGCTGCTGGGTCAAACTATCATGCAGGTCTTTCGCCAGCCGCTCCCTTTCTTTTTCCTGCGTATGGATGATCGCACGGATCACCATTTTTTCCGCTTCCACCTGGAAGCTGGTATCACTGGCCGTTAGTAATACCAGTTTTCTCCGGCGCTGGTCGTGAAACCGCGACGCATTGATCCGTACCGGCATCCGCGTTTCATTCCGGCGTTTCAAAAAATCTTCGTTCACCTGCACCGACTCTTTTTCACGAAGCATCTTCCGGATGCTACCGTAAAACGAATGACCACGCTGGTGCAGGTGACTGAACAACATCCCCTTCAGTACCCCACTCCCATAGCCCAGCTGCTGTTCTGCCGACCGGTTCGCCTCTTCTATGATGCCCCTGCTGTTCAGCACAAAAACCATGTCGCTCACACTATTGAATATACCCGTAAAATAATCTCTCGAAATGGTAATGGCTGTGAGCTCTTCGCCCAGCATGTTGATGCCATTGATCACCGCATCAATTTCATCCAGCCTGTTCGATTCGGAAAGTCTCCTGTCAAACCTCCCGAAAGCGTATTCACTCAGCAGTAAATTGATCTCTTTTAATCGCTTATCCATGAAAAAATAATTATTCTTCATTCAACGAACTGTTGCAACCATGCCTCTGCACGGGCCACGCTCGAAAAGATCTTCACAGGAATGCTTGTTTTATTCACCGCCAGGAAAAAATTACTGAGAAAAGAACTGAAGGCTGTGTTTACAACAATTGCTGAAGCTGATAACCCGTCAATCGCCTCCGGCGACGAAAGGTATTGCCTCGCCGGTTTATCCATACTCACAACGCCCTGGCAATTGATCAAGGCAGGAAACCGCTTTTGCCCGGTGAATGTTTTCCTGGCAAATACGATCGCTTTGGCTGCTTCAAGGTTAATACGCAGGTTCCTTTTGTAAGTCCCTACCAGTATGTTGTTGCGGATACAGAGATGAACATATTGTGTTTCAAACTCCATCTTATAAAGTTACTCGCTGCAGGTCAGAAAGTAAATAGGTATTTATACGTAGAGGTTTGATATATGTACTTCCCAAAAAAACAGGTGTTTAATACGTTGTATCCCATCCGGCCTTTTGCAATGTTTGCGCTCTTATGGCGCGAGCCTAATCTTCCTTCATATCGCTGGCGACGCACTGCTCGACCAGCTCAGAGTCTGTTTGGGAAATCAGGGGTGAG
>CAYVLT010000427.1:0-2847 GCA_964452405.1 uncultured Ferruginibacter sp. | reverse complement strand
TTCAGTGCCCGCGGCCTATGATCACCTGATACCACAGGTTGAAAGCATTCCCAGTTACCACTCTCTTTTCAACATCAACAACAATATACTCGAAGCGCTGAACGATCACGAACAGCAACAGGAAGAAACCAGCTGGCTGTACAACACCAGGGTGGCTACAGGAATGGCACAAAATATTTTAAGCGAATTGTTTGCAGACATTGAAAATATACAGGCCAAATGTGATGAGTTTGCAGACATTGAATATAATTTCCTGTACGACAAAACGCAGAACCTGCTGGTGATCGGATATAACGTAGACGAACAACGAAAAGACAATAGCTATTATGACCTGCTGGCCTCTGAGGCAAGGCTCGCAGTATTTACCGGCATTGCCCAGGGAAAAATACCGCAGGAAAGCTGGTTTGCCCTCGGCAGGCAATTAACCAATGCGGGAAACACGCCCATCCTGTTATCGTGGAGTGGTTCCATGTTTGAATACCTGATGCCGATGCTGGTAATGCCGTCCTATGAAAACACACTGCTCGATCAAACCTGCAGGGCAGTGATTCAAAAACAGATAGAGTACGGAAGAAAACGTGGTGTACCATGGGGTATTTCAGAGTCAGGATACAACATGGTGGATGCTGCATTGAATTACCAGTACCGTGCTTTCGGGGTGCCAGGACTTGGGTTTAAAAGAGGTCTTGGAGAAGACCTTGTTATTGCGCCTTACGCCACGGTGATGTCGCTGATGCTGGCGCCGGAGGAAGCCTATAAAAACTTACAGGTACTAAAAGAAAACGGCTTCGAAGGGAGTTATGGTTTTTACGAAGCCATTGACTACACGGCCGCCCGGCTTCCCCGTCGTAAAAGCAGCGCCCTTGTGCAATCGTACATGGCCCATCACCAGGGAATGTCATTTTTATCAATGGCCTACCTGCTGCTCGATCAACCGATGCAACGGCGTTTTGAAGCAGATGTACAGGTAAAATCTACACTGCTGTTACTGCAGGAACGCATACCCAGGGCAACCAGTTTCTATTCACCATCGGTGCATGTGGCAGACGCTGCCAGCGTGATTGCCGTGGGCGAAACCCCGATGAGGGTGATCAGCACTCCTCATACAACGGTACCCGAAGTGCAGTTACTGTCCAATGGTACTTACAGCGTAATGGTGACCAATGCCGGCAGCGGTTACAGCCGCTGGCGGAATATTGCGATTACCCGTTGGCGTGAGGACAGCACCTGTGATGATACCGGCGCCTTCTGCTTTATAAAAGATGTGGATAGTGGCAATACCTGGTCAGGTGCATTTCAACCGAGCCTTGCCGAAACTGAAAATTATGAGGCAGTGTTTTCACAAGGTAAGGCGGAGTTCAGGCGTAAAGACGCCGGTATAGAAACCCATACGGAAATTGTTGTGTCGCCGGAAGATGATATTGAACTTCGCCGGGTACATATTCTCAACCGTTCCAGGAAAACAAGAAATATAGAAGTTACCAGTTATGCAGAAGTGGTATTGGCACTGCCCATTGCAGATGAATTGCACCCGGCCTTCAGCAAACTTTTTATTCAAACCGAGATCGTGGAAGGTAAAAATGCTATCATCTGTTCCCGCAGGCCACGGTCTGATTCAGAGAAGCCCCCGTTCATGTTTCACCTGATGAAACTGAAAAATGCAACGGTTAAGAATATTTCTTATGAAACAGACCGGAGCAACTTCATAGGCAGGGGCAGAAATGTACACAAGCCACTGGCCCTTGAAAACAATGACGGGCTTAGCGGAACGGCAGGCGCTGTGCTCGACCCCATCGTGGCTATCCGCTACAGCATCAGCCTGGAACCCGGTGAAACCGCGGTTGCTGACCTTATCTATGGCATCGCTGAAACAAAAGAGGGTTGTCATTACCTGGTGGATAAATACCAGGATCATTACATGACGAGCCGTGTGATCGAACTGGCGTGGACACATAGCCAGGTGATACTCCGGCAGATCAATGCCATGGAACCAGCGGCACAACTATACGCAAAACTGGCCGGTTCCATCATCTTCCCCAATGCATCTTTGAGGGCAGATCCTTCCGTGATCATCAAAAACAGGCTGAGTCAATCCGGGTTATGGGGATACGCCATCTCTGGCGATCTTCCGATTGTACTGGTAATGATTGAAGATTCAGAAAATATAGACCTGGTAAAGCAAATGGTGCAGGCACATGCGTACTGGCGGTTGAAGGGATTGATCGTTGACCTGGTGATCATCAACGATGATCATGGCGGGTACCGGCAGGTATTACAAAATGAAATACTCAGCCTTATTGTACCCGGCACATCCATGGATATTAAAGACAAGCCAGGCGGCATCTTCATCCGCTCCGCCGACCAGGTATCGAATGAAGACCGGATCCTGTTTCAAACAGTGGCACACCTGGTAGTGGCAGATAACCTCGGCTCGCTGGAAGAACAGGTGAACAGGAGAAGTAAAATGAAGATCAATATTCCCGCCCTGGTGCCTACCCGGACTGATGAAATAGCCTCTCCCCTGCAGCAGGACACCGATCAGCTTAAGTTTTACAATGGCCTTGGTGGATTTTCACCTAACGGTACCGAGTATATTATTTACAGCAATGATAAAATGCGTACACCGGCCCCCTGGGTAAATGTGCTGGCGAATAATAATTTTGGATGCATTATTTCGGAAAGCGGGCAGTCGTACACCTGGGTGTAAAATGCCCATGAGTTAAGACTCACTCCCTGGAACAACGACCCCGTGTGCGACCTGCAGGGAGAAGCATTCTACATCAGGGATGAAGAGACAGGCACTTATTGGTCAGCGGCACCACTACCCTGCCCTTCGGGTCTCCCTTA
>CAYVLT010000426.1:0-2853 GCA_964452405.1 uncultured Ferruginibacter sp. | reverse complement strand
TGCTTTAGGATAACCTTCCGTATCGGAAGGTGTCCCTTTTGGTGAGCCCGTCATTGTGTACAAGGTGAACGGAAAGATGTTTTTATTACTGCCGCTTGATACACAGCCTTTACAGTTTAATGTAAAATGCGACCCTGAAAGAGCCGTTGAATTAAGGGAAGAACACCCGGATGAAATACTGCCCGGTTATCACATGAATAAACGGCATTGGAATACCATCATCGTAAACGGCAGGTTGAGCAAAAAACTCCTGCTGCAGATGATTGATGATTCGTATGACCTGGTATGTACAAAGAAAAAATAGTCAACATTTTTTCCTTTGCTGCGATAGGTAACAGCACCACAATCGGCTACCCCTCTAAATAGCACTACTTTTATGTACTGGGGTAGCCCAAACCATCACCGAAAGTTACAGTCAACTCACCTGCCAACAATACCATACCCTGCCGGCAGGCTTGCAGCCATCTACGTCTAAACACGTATTTTACTATTCAAAAGGTCACGACACACACCATCCCCGCAACTGCTTCGTTATTTATCATGATCAGCAGCACTACAGCAGCACTGATGTAGTGCTCCTGTAGTGCTGTAAAACCATCGAAAACAATACCGGGGTATAGCACCGAACCGGTAATGAATCAATTAAAATCAATCTTATGGCCATTCAAATGGGTACATTCCTTCGGGGTAAAATGGGCGATATCATATTTGCAAAAAGGGGCGACACCTGGTATGCAAGAACTGCACCGCAAAAGATGAAACAGGCACCCGCCACCAAGGGTTTTAGCAGCAGGTTTGGCAGGGCGGCCAGGATTGCCAAATGCTTACGGGAGCAACTCGGTAATGTGATCCTGTGCCCGGGGAATAAAAAAATGCAAAACAGTTGGGGCGGAGCCATCACCAAATGGCTGTACCGGTGTGAACCCGGGACCAATATGCCCCTGGACTCCCTGCCCTTTATCAGTGGTTTTGTTTTTAATGAAGCCCGGGGCAATACCCGAAAGTGGATGGCTGCACTCACCGTAACCCAGCCCAATGAAAATGAATTGGCATTGCAGGTACCCGCTTTTGTACCCAACCTTTCTTTTAGTGCACCAGCCGGTACAGTGTTGGTAAACTGCAGGGTTACCGTAGCTTATTGCAAACCCCGGCAACCCGTTGCGCCAACGGCAGGTGTAACCATGCTTTTACAAATACCCTTTAACGGGGAGCCGGTAGCAGCGCAGGTGATATCCCTGTTACTGCCATCGGTTGCTGAATGCCTGTGGGTAACAGCCGTTGGCATTTGCTTTACAGATGCCCGCGGAAACAGGATCGCAATAAATACATATTTACCATCGATGGTGATCGATGCCCGGTATTGTTGAAAGGGGTAGAGCCAGGTGATAAACTGCGGCGCCTGAAAGGGCAGGGTGTTGACTGCAACAGGTTGAACCAACAGCAGGAATAAAAAAATACGTTTTTATACCGATGTGTGGAAAAAAGGAAGGCAGTATCTTTAACGGGCAGCAGGAGCCTTGCAGAGCGGGGAAATGATACCGCCGGTTTTTACGATATATTTGTAACAACAGCTTACAACAACAATATGGAAAAAACCATCCGCCAGGGCCGCAATGTAAAACGCTTTAGAGAAATGCCGGGCATCAAGCAGGATGTGCTGGCTAATGATCCCGGGCTCAGCCAGCAGGCCATAGCTGCACTGGAGCAAAAGGAAGCGCTGGAAGAGGCGCAACTGCAACAGATAGCTGCCTTGCTAAAAGTACCTGCGGAGGCCATTAAAAATTTTGATGAAGAAAATGCGTTGAATATTATTTCTAATACATTCCATGAAGCTGCATTTATAAATTCAACCGGAACTTTCAATATTGATCCTGTTGAAAAATGGATGGAGGCGTTAGGAGAAAATAAAAATTTGTATGAGCGATTGCTCAACAGTGAAAAAGAAAAAGTAGCATTGCTTCAACAGTTGTTAAATGAAAAAAGATAACACCCCTTAACCCTACTACATGAACATACGCCTCAAAAAAGATGAAAAACAGTATGTGCACAGTGCACATGACATTTTTACCATTATGCAGGCGGTTTTAAAAAGGGAAAACCGCATCGACCGCAACCGGGAACACCTGTGGACCATCTGTGTTGACAACGGCAATAAAATATTAAACATCGAGCTGGTAAGCCTGGGCAGCATCAAAGCTACGGTGGTAGAGCCCATGGAAGTTTTCAGCATCCCCCTGCAAAAACGGGCCGTATCCCTCATCCTTATTCACAACCACCCCTCCGGCAAAATGATACCCTCTGCTGCCGATAAAGACATTACCGACCGCCTTATACAATGTGGCCTCATTTTACAGGTGCCGGTAATTGACCACCTCATTATCTCCGAAGAAAACTATTACAGTTTTGTTGACAGCGGGCTGCTCGAGCAGCTTGGTAAGAGCACCAGGTATGTACCGGATTATATTATGCAGGAGCGGCTTCAGAAGCAGATAGCGAAGCTTTCTGTTGAAAGTGAAAAAAAAGGTGAAAGCAAAAAAGCGCTTGCTATGGCTGCGGCTATGAAAGTAAAAGGTTATTCTGTGAAAGAAATAATGGAATTGACCGGATTGAGTAAAAAAGTGATTGCGGGGATTAAATAAGGGGGGGTAACAAAAGATGCTACAGCAACCTAAAGGACTACCTACTCTTTGCATGGCTTGGTCTTCGCAGGGCTATGTCGCAAAACCCGCCTGGGAAGTCCGCTGCAGGTGGTGGATTGTACTAACAACAATACAAAATGTTGAACATTAAGGTATTGATTATCAATGGTTCTTTATTGGCAGGAGAATTATTTAATATCATATATTTACGTGT
>CAYVLT010000425.1:0-2857 GCA_964452405.1 uncultured Ferruginibacter sp. | reverse complement strand
AGCACCAGCTTTTACTGAACCATTTTCACCACCATTTCCTTTAACAGTGAGCCATGTGCGGTACCTCCGTCATTCACACCAATGCTCCGCAAATTGTATTCGTGTAATAATAACAAAGCATTTTCCACACCATCATACCCATACAGTTTGGCGGCCGCCAATCCTTCTTTTGCTGCATAAGGATTATTATAAAACAAAGATTTCACCCCGTTCTCTGTTTTATCCGGCATGCCATAAATACTATACAGCTTACTGAAAAAATTATAAAGCGAAGGCAGCACCAGTTGAATGGGGGCCACTTTGGGATTACTTTCATAATACTGGATGATGCGGATGGCTTTGGCAAGGTTTTTTACCGCCAGTGCATTCTGCAATTCAAAGGCATTGTATTCTTTGCTGATACCAACGTATTTTTCAATATCATCTTCTGTGATCGTTTTACGCTGTCCGAGATTTACCGTAATCTTTTCAATTTCGTTTGTTACCCGGCTCAGGTCGTTACCCACAAATTCCACCAGCAATGCAACCGCTTTCGGGCTCATTTCAAATTCCTGTTGCGCCACATAGTCTTTCACCCATTCCACCATCTTGTAATCCCTGATTTTTTCAGAGGTGAAAACTTCCCCGTCTTTCTTTATCACCTTATACAAACGGGTTCTTTTATCAAGTGTTTTCTCTTTGTAGCTTACCACGAAAATGGTGGAGGCCAACGGATTTTCAACATAGGCTTCCAGCTTATCAATTTCTTTCATCTGCTGGGCTTCCTTCAGCAATACCACCTGCCTTTCGGCAAACATAGGGTATCGCCTGCAGGCATTTACCACGTCGCTCCAATTGGCATCTTTTCCGTAAAACACGCTCAGGTTAAAGCCCGCCTCACTTTCACTTAGTATCTGGTGCTCCGCATAATTCATCACCAGGTCGATATAATAATCCTCCTCTCCCTCCAACCAGTAAAGGGGTTTGTATTTCTTTTTCTTCCAGTCCCCGATTATTTTTTCTGCTGACATGCCTCAAAATTAAGCGACCGCCGGGTAAAAATAGCGGGAAATTATTAAGGAAGCAGTTGCCATTGAAACGGATCCGTTATTGGATCGAAATGCTGATCACCTGTGTTTTTCTTTCAGGACCGGAGATCCGTAATGTATAGTTGCCGGCTGGCAGTGAACGAACATTGATTGAATGAACGCCGCAGGCAGCGTGGCAGGTAAAATTTGAGCGGGCAGAAACCGTTCCCCCGGAGTTAATAACACTTAACCCGTAGCGACCAGTTTCAGCCTCCTGTAAATAAACGTTTACGACCCCATTACAAACCGGGTTTGGAAATACGCGGATACCCGTTACAGTTGCAAACAACTTAATTGAAACCGTGTCGCTGTAAGCAGCCTGGTCATTTTTTGAAACGGCTTTAACTCGGTAAAAAAACTTTCCCGGTGACAGAGCCAGATCAGTAAACTGGTAGCTGGTGGTGCTATCACTGTTTCCCGCAGAAGGTATGATGCCGGCAACTGCGAAGTCAACACCGTTCAATGATCGCTCAATCTCAAAATGATCGATCCCAAATTCACCAGCCAATTGCCATGTGATGAAAGCATCCTTATTTTTAAGTGTTGCAGTGGCAGCAATGAAGCGTGCAATGGGTTGCAGCAGGATACTGAAACGATCACCGGCAACCGTATTGCTGCCCACCATACTAAAATCGTAATTAGTGACCGCATCATTGGTGAGCGGAAGCCGCACCCGCAGCCACCGGTCTTCAAGCACCGGCATTGTGCCTGGCGGAATTGTGAAGTCCTTCAGTTCTGCTGCCAGGCGGTAATCCTTCTGTTTCATTTTATACAATCCAAGTGCGATCGTATCAGAAATCGTGAGCGGCTTTCTTCTTTCAATTTGCAAAGAAAGTCCTTCTTGGACCACCGCAATATTCTCCGAAAAATTATTCAGTTTCTTCATATCAGCCGCATCGGTTTCATTATTGAAGCCCTGATCAAAACTTAACAATACGCCATCGTTTACAGATGTTGTGTTATCAGCATTTTTCGCCAGCAACGAAACACTGAGTTGACTGTTTCTGCCAGATACCGGTCTGAACTGGCTGTTATTGCTGGCGGTTACTTTGTTTGTTTCCTCCGTCCGCAGCGTGGTGGCGGCACCGTTATAGTCAATTACAAATGCTGCCCCAGACTGGATATCACCGCTGTTGTCGATACTGCTTGTTACCGATCTGTCATAGGTACCACTGATGCTGTTATAACTCATGGCCACCCAACCTCCCACCCCGTTTGAACCGGTGATGTTGGGATCCCAGCAATAAAAAGCATCTGCAAAACCAAGCCCGGTATTGGCAGCGTTTCCAATTACCTTATGAAAATTAATGGTGGAGGGATAAGGATTACCCACTACCCTGAAATAAGAGCTTCCATTGCTGAGGCCACCCGTTAAACCGATGTTTTGAGACCCGGTATTGATATTTCCTTTTATCCGCAGCACTGTGGGTGAAGGCACTGCGGTAGTGGCGAGTGACAAAGGGGTACCCCGGTCGCCCCGTACAAACAGCATATATCCCGGCTGGTCAGTCACCAGCCCGGAATTGAATATTGCGCCGTTATTGGTTGCCGCGGGCACACCATTCCAACCGGTATTGGTGAGGTAGTAAATAGATGAATTACCATTTACACCCTGGTCAAACCCACTGCCGGCTGGCGAACCAAAAGTTACGTGGGTACCAAATCCCGGGTTGGGGTTATTGGAGGAGTTGATCACAGCCGGGTTCGTTACCGGCAAAGCTCCTTCCTGCCAGGAATCACTGATGCGCACATTACTTCCTGCGGTAACCGCCGCCGTTAGTAAACGCCAG
>CAYVLT010000424.1:0-2911 GCA_964452405.1 uncultured Ferruginibacter sp. | reverse complement strand
AAGAACCTATACCTATACGCACGATCAGCCCTTAAAAGGATATAACTACTATCGTGTTAAAATGGTTGATATGGACAATAAGTTCAGTTACACACCGGTTCGCAGCCTGCAGAACCTGGGCATCAACGAAATCAGCAGCTATCCTAACCCTGTAAAAGGAATGATGCAGGTAGCGATTGCCGTTGAAAAAAAAGATATCGCCACAGTGCAGATCACAGATATGAGCGGTAAAACCGTTTACTCAAAACAACATACCGTTACTGAAGGTGAAAATAACTTTACCGTGGATGCATCCGGCTTCAATGCAGGAAACTACATCCTTAAAGTTCAGTTGAGTGGAGAAGTGATCGTAAGGAAATTCAGCAAACTGTAACCGAACAATTTCATATTTAAAATGCCCCGGACTTCCGGGGCATTTTCTTTTCAGCAATCATGGAAATTTAATTTACGGTTCTGGTATCATTTGCAGGCATTGAACAGCTTTCTCAAATATCATCAAAAGAGGATATGCCTTTCCGTTAGATACAGCAATAAGCTGCCGGGGAACAACCTTTTTCTTACCCTTAGATTCAACCTGGTAACATATAAAATTCTGCATCACCGATCCGTCAATCTCCCTGCTGTCATGCGTTTCCCTGTTCAGTTACGACAACATTCCGGTTTGCTTTTATCTGCCCCGATACGAAAAAATTAATACAGTTGTCATATAACCTATTTTTCTGCATACTGCTATAAAAAAACAGTACCCGCAGTGCAATTTTTATATAGTAAAAAGAAAACGAGTGCGGTAAACTACGTTCGTAAAAATACGAAACGCAAAATGGGTTGCTAAAAACAGTAATTCAATAATTTATTTATTACTTTAGTGTCTTATCCCGCCATTTTGCTTTTTTTCACAGACATCTGCTTTTATTAATTTAAGACCAGGTAGTACCATTGTTTGTAAAATTTAAAATAACAGCTGACAAAATTCTAATTTTTGTAATTGCGGTATTGTTACTTGCTGTAGTGATCGTGCTGGGCGTAGCACTTTCAAATTTCAAACAGGTAAATAATTCCGCGAAGATGGTGGCGCATACCCAGGATGTAATCCTGCATGCTGAAAAAGTGCTCACCCTGGTGGTAACCAACCAGGCGATTTCACGTGGGTACGTGATGACGGGCAAAGGAGATATCCAGACAGTTTTGAAGAAATCAAGGCTGGCGGTTAACAGCGAGTTTCATTATTTGCGATCGCTTACAAAGGACAATGAACAGCAACAGGAAACACTTGACTCTATTCGATTTTATCTCGATAAACGACTTAATTATTCAGACAGCATAGCTGCTATCTATGCCCGCGATGGCAGGGCCGCCGCCATTGAAGCGTCCACCAGTAATGAAGCCAGGTTATACACTGAAAAAGCACGGTCTTTTATTGAAAGTCTGCAGGCCCGTGAAAATATTTTATTGAACCAACGCAAGGTATTCAACCAGGCAAAATCGGCACAACAAAATGGTATCCTGCTTTTGGTGGTGATGTTCCTGTTTGTGTTGATGGCTGCCTTTATCCAGAAATTTTCAATTGAGTTCAGGGAACGTAAGCTGGCAGCTGCCAATCTTGCAATGCTTAACAACGACCTGGAGAAAAAAGTACTGGAACGAACCAGCGAGTTGCAGGCATCGAAAGAGCGGTTAGAAGAAACTTTTTTGCGTATCACTGACGCGTTCATTGCGCTCGATAAAAACTGGTGTTACACATTCATCAATAAACGTGCTGCGGATATGATCAGGATGGATGGAAAGGAACTGATCGGAAAAAACGTATGGGACATTTTTCCTGATGCGGTTAATTCGTCTACCTACCACGCATTTCACAAAGCCATGGATGTGCAGCAATTTGTATTGAACGAAGATTATTATGAGCCGCTTGACCTTTGGCAGGAGAATCATATCTATCCATCACCGGAAGGCATCTCTGTCTATATCAACGATATCAGCGAAAAGAAAAGAGCAGAAGGAAAAATTTTTAAAGCAAACCGCCTTTACTTTTTCATCAGCCAGGTGAACCAGATGATCGTACGGGTAAAGGATAAGGAAACACTGTTTAAAGAAGCCTGTAATATCGCAGTGGACCTCGGAAAATTCAGGATGGCATGGATTGGCATGATCGATCCGGAGACGGGGTTGGTGCTGCCAGCCATGTTTGCCGGCGAGGAAGGGGGATACCTTACAAATATTAAGAAGATCATCGCAGTAAAAGGAGCCAATGAGCCGGTAGGACCTACGAGCACGGCCATATCGAATAACCATTACATTGTTTGCAACGATATCGAAACAGACCCGTTGATGGAATTGTGGCGGGCACAGGCATTGGAACGCGGATACCGTTCCATGATGGCCATACCGATCACGAAAAATGGCAACGTGGCCGGTTCATTTAATTTTTATTCATCGCAGAAAAACTTTTTTGATACCTCAGAAATTGCTTTGCTGACAGAGGCAGCAGGTGACGTAAGTTTTGCACTGGAAAATTTTGATCGGGAAGAACAACGAAAAAGAGCAGAGGAGGAGATCAAGCGAACGAATGAGCGTTTTGAAATGGTGGCCTTTGCCACGAATGACGTGATATGGGACTGGAACCTGTTGAATAATGAAATCTGGTGGAACAACAATTATTATACTTTATTCGGGTACGAAAAGCAGGAACAGAAAAAAATTGATCAATGGATACTGGGCATTCATCCCGACGACAGGCAACGGGTGACGGAGGGCATGCGAAAGATCATTGACTCCGGCGAAGACTTCTGGCATGACGAATATCGTTACCTCCATGCAGATCAACGACCGGTTTTTGTGTACGACCGGGGATTTGTACTGCACGATAAGGATGGCAAACCTTAGCGCATGATCGGATCGATGCTCGACATCT
>CAYVLT010000423.1:0-2918 GCA_964452405.1 uncultured Ferruginibacter sp. | reverse complement strand
CAGGTGTAACGGAACCGGCAGATCTCCCTGTTGCTGTACGGCCAGCATGGCGGCTCCAATGGCCGTGGTAGCCGAATTACTCTTTGCGCTCGACGCAAGATAAATGGCACATTGGGATAAGATCAACTGCGACTCCGGGTACCCGATCTTATTCACCGCTTCAAAAGTTGCGTTTGCCAGCAGTAAGGCATTGGGATTGGCATTACCAATGTCTTCGCTGGAAAGGATCAACATTCTCCGGGCAATAAATTTCACATCTTCTCCTCCTTCAATCATCCTCGCAAGATAATAGACGGCAGCATTGGGATCGCTGCCGCGGATCGATTTGATGAAGGCAGAAATGATATCATAATGCTGTTCACCTTTTTTATCGTACAGGGCAATGCGTTTCTGTGCAATGTCCATCACTCTGGCATCGGTGATCTCACCTGTGTTTGAGGCATCTGCCACCAGTTCGAGCAGGTTTAATAATTTTCTTGCATCGCCTCCGGAAATATTGATGAGTGCTGCAGTTTCGTGTAGCTGAATATTTTTTGAACGCAGGTATTCATCCGTTGCAATGGCCTGCTGTAATAATGCCTCCAGTTCTGTTTCATCCAATGCCTTCAACACATATACCTGGCAGCGACTCAGCAAGGCACTATTCACTTCAAAAGAAGGGTTTTCCGTAGTGGCACCGATGAGGGTGATCACCCCTTTTTCAACCGCTCCTAACAGAGCATCCTGCTGCCCCTTGTTAAACCGGTGTATCTCATCTATAAACAGCACAGCGCCACGCTGCTGCCTGGCAGTTTCTATCACTTCCCGCACATCTTTTACCCCGGATGATATAGCGCTGAGCTGATAAAAGGGTGCCTGCAAAGTTTGTGCAATAATATTGGCAATGGTGGTTTTGCCCACACCAGGCGGCCCCCAAAGGATCATTGAGGGAATTTTTCCATGCTCAATAGCCGTCCTCAGGATACTGCCTTTACCGGTAAGGTGTTGCTGGCCCACCAGTTCATCCAGCGAACCGGGACGAAGACGTTCTGCCAGGGGAATGTTTGTATTCACCCTTCAAATTTCGCAATTCCGTTTTACAAACAACGGTTAAAATATATACCAGGGAAATTTTCCTGCTGCCATTGAAGTTACCCGGCTATCGACTGTTGCCCTTTTACTTTTCTGCAGCAATGCTGCTGCAATAAGTTGCAGTTGTGATCTTGTATACATGGTGGGCTGGAATTCGATCCTCTTACCGCCGGCACCCACGAATTCCCAAAAAGGACTGGCGCTATGCCCGTGAAATTGCCAGTAGAGTTTTGAAGATTGAATATCGCTCCACGCAATATGCCTGCGCTTTCCAAACAGGAGTTCCTGGGTAATGCCATCATCATCGATAATAAGACGCATTTTGATAAGTACGAAACGCAAAACCAAAAGTAGCAATAAGCCTCCCCCGGCTAAATAAGCGCTGGTTTCCCGCATGTCTTTTTTAAACAGGATATAGATAAAAAGAATAAAAACAGCCGCTATGATGTATAGCGGCCCTTTCCTTATTGTGAACTCCTGTTGTAAAACCGGAATCATTATTTCAAATCAAGTTTTATCTGTAACTCATCAAACTGTTTTGCATCAATGGATGACGGAGCGTCGAGCATTACATCGCGGCCACTGTTGTTTTTGGGGAAGGCAATGAAATCACGGATACTTTCGCTGCCGCCGATAATGGCACAGAGCCTGTCAAATCCAAAAGCAAGTCCGCCGTGCGGTGGTGCGCCATATTCAAATGCACCCAGTAAAAATCCAAACTTATGTTGTTGCTCAGGTTCGTCCATGCCCAGGGCCGCAAACATTTTTTCCTGCAGTGCCCGTTGAAAGATACGGATACTGCCTCCACCGATTTCATTTCCATTCAATACCATGTCGTAGGCATTGGCCTTGATATTAGCGTAAGGATGCCTGAGGTATTCAGCTGCATTTTCAATAACGGGATTATTATTGATCATGATATCAATATGGTCCGGTTTCGGCGAGGTGAACGGGTGATGCCTCGCAACCCAACGATTGTCTTCCTCAGCGTATTCAAACAATGGAAAATCGAGTACCCATAGTAATTTGAATTCATCACTCCTGCGCATTCCTAATTTATCGGCCATGTACATGCGCAGGTCGCTGGTGGCTTTGCGGGTTCGCTCTTCTGCGCCGGCCAATACCAGCACAAGGTCACCGGCCTTTGCCTGGGCTGCGTCGGCAATGGCTTTTAATTTTTCGGGCGTGTAAAATTTATCAACGCTGCTTTTATAGGTACCGTCGGCATTGCATTTAATGAACACCAGCCCTTTCATGCCAATTTGCGGACGTTTAACCCACTCCGTTAGTTCATCGGTTTGTTTACGGGTATATTCGCTGCATCCCGGTATGGCAATGGCCAGCACCGTTTCTGCATCATCAAACACACCAAAACCGGCTCCTTCAATCAAGGCTGCCTGTGACTGTTTTGAAGGAAATGTATGTTGCGGAAACTTTAGGTTGGCGATCTTTATCTCAAAGCGGATATCAGGCTTATCATTACCATAGTTCCACATGGCTTCTTCCCAGGTGATGCGTTCCACCACATCAGTGTAATCGATATTTTTCACATCCTTAAAAATCCTTTTTACCAGGCCTTCAAACATGTTCAAAATATCTTCCTGCTCCACAAAACTCATTTCACAATCTATCTGTGTAAACTCCGGTTGCCTGTCGGCACGAAGATCTTCATCCCTGAAACATTTCACGATCTGGTAATAACGATCGTAGCCGCTCACCATCAACAACTGTTTAAATGTTTGCGGACTTTGTGGCAATGCATAAAACTGCCCGGGGTTCATCCTGGAGGGCACCACAAAATCCCTTGCCCCTTCCGGTGTGCTCTTAATCAGGAACGGGGTTTCAAT
>CAYVLT010000422.1:0-2933 GCA_964452405.1 uncultured Ferruginibacter sp. | reverse complement strand
GGCAGAGGTGAAAATTTCCCAGCCGGCAACGCCACTAACGGTTACGGCTACCTCTGGCTTACTGAGCGCTCTCACGGGCCTGGCTAACGTGGTGGTATCGGCTACGGGCGGCACCGCACCTTATACAGGTACCGGCACTTTTTCAGTGCTGGCAGGTACTTATACTTACACAGTACGGGACGCAAGGGGATGCGCTTCCACTGCCACGGTAACTGTAAGCTCCATCCTGTCGCGTGGTTCCAGCACCGGCACTTCCAATGCAACCAGCACAGCCGTTCAACCTGCACCGGTTGAAAGTATTTCGGCGAAAGCATTGCAACTGAATGTTTACCCTAACCCAAGCGCCAGCAATTTTAACCTGCTGGTAGAAGGAGGCAGCAGCGAAAAAGTGTCGATCGTTGTATACAGCATGGATGGTAAAGTGATGTATCAAAATACCGGCCGCAGTAACAACCGCTACTCGTTTGGCGCTAACCTGGTGCCGGGTGTGTATATCCTTAAAGCGGTACAGGGTGCTACTGTGCAAACGCTTAAGCTCATCAAATCGGGTAATTAATATTGCCTGCGTTCCATAAGTTTCACCGGTTGCATGAAAATGCAGCCGGTTTTTTACTTATCACACCCGGTGCAAATGCGTTGCAATGCGTTTACCTTTGCAGCAATGAAATTTTGTACCGGTTGTGGCGCCTGCCCAACAAAATAAAATTGTATGGAACCAAAAATGAATTTTAATACCAGGAAATGGGTGAAACCTGAAGACCTTAACCCGAACCAGAGTTTGTTTGGCGGCCGGTTGCTGCAGTGGATTGACGAGGAGTCAGCATTGTATGCGGTGATACAACTTGAAAACTACCATGTGGTGACAAAATTTATTTCAGAGATCAATTTCATCTCTGCGCCAAAACAGGGTGATATTATTGAGATCGGCATCATGGCAACCCATTTCGGCCATACCTCGCTTACCATGCGTTGTGAGGTAAGGAATAAACTAAACCACAATATGATTCTCACAATCGATAAGATCGTATTTGTAAACCTGGATAAGGATGGAAAACCCGTGCCGCACGGTAAAACGAAGATCACTTACGTGGAAGACAGGTTGAAGTAACCTGGAAAATTGAAGTATATGCGTTGCTGTTAGCAGTACTTTTAGAACTACTCTACGCTTTATTTAAGCAACTCATCCATATCACGGTCGTTATCAATTTTTCCACGGGCTTCAAGCATGCGCATGTCTTTGGCATCCTTTAAAAACTCTGAGGCGAAGATGAAAGAATTGAGTAGCTCATTTTTTGAGAAAATGATCTCCTGGTTATTGCCGCTCCATTCTTTTTTACCGTGGTAGAGATAGAGAATATTTTCGCCGATCTCCATCACACTGTTCATGTCGTGTGTATTGATAACGGTGGTCATGTTGAATTCTTTGGTAATGTCGTAGATCAGTTTGTCGATCACCATGCTGGTTTGTGGATCGAGGCCTGAGTTGGGTTCATCGCAGAATAAATATTTTGGGTTGAGTACGATGGCCCTGGCAATGCCCACTCTTTTTTTCATACCTCCACTGATCTCTGCCGGAAATTTTTTATTGGCGCCCACCAGGTTTACCCGCTCGAGTACTTCATTCACCCGTTTAAGTTTTTCTGCATGGGTCATTTTTGAAAACATATCGAGGGGAAACAACACGTTTTGCTCCACCGTCATACTATCGAACAAAGCTGACCCCTGGAACAACATACCAATCTGCTGGCGGAGCAGTTTGCGTTCTTCCTGGGCCATATCGGTAAAACTGGTACCGTCGTAGATGATCTCACCCCGGTTCGGTTCTATCAAACCCACCAGGCATTTTTGCAACACCGTTTTACCGCTGCCGCTGGTACCGATTATGAGGTTGCATTTGCCGGTTTCCATTTTGTGACTCACTTCGTTGAGCACTACTTTTTCACCGAACTGTTTGAATATATTTTTGAACTCGATCATTTAATGCAATTGACATTTGTTTGTAAAACTTATTTCGCTGCCATTAGCTGTTGTGGTACAAGTGAGTGACACAACGATGTTGAACAGCGCACTACTGCCGGCTACAAAAATCAGGAAGCCGGACTCAGCAATAACTGCGACAATACATAATCGGCGAACAGCAGCATGATACAACTGATCACCACACTTTTGGTACTGCTGCGGCCGATTTCGAGCGCACCTCCTTTTACATAGTATCCAAAATAAGCAGGAATACTGCTGATGATGAATGCGAAAGTGTATGATTTTATCAGCGCAAATGTTACGTTGTACGGCACAAAGGCGTTTAGCAAACCTTTATCGAATTGTTCGGCAGAGAGAATACCGGAAGCAACGCCGGCGATCCTTCCACCTGTGATACCCAACACCATTGCGGTGATCACCAGCATTGGGATGGTAACCATGCTCGCAAGTATTTTTGGTAGCACGAGGTAGGCTTTGGTATTGATGCCCATGATCTCCAACGCATCGATCTGCTCACTCACCCGCATGTTTCCCAATTCACTGGCAATTTTACTGCCGATAACGCCTGCCAGCACGATACACACAAGGGTGGGTGCAAACTCCAGGATCACCGTATCTCTCACGATTTGTGCAATGGATTCTTTCGGTATTAACGGACTCACCAACTGGTAAGCTGTTTGCACGGCGCTTACTGCCCCGATAAAAAATGAAATGATAGCGACGATACCGAGGGAGCCAATACCAATGTCGTTGCACTGGTGCATAAACTCTTTCCAGTACATCTTGTGGTTCTCCGGTTTGGAGAACATTCCTTTCAGCATCAGCAGGTAGCGGCCAAAGTCAGTGAAAATTGTCATACGACAAATGTATTGAAAAAAGGTTGTACGGGCCTTTAATGTGCCAGGGCCATTTGTGAAATCAGCATTTATGAAATGCCGGGGAACCAAGGGCAG
>CAYVLT010000421.1:0-2940 GCA_964452405.1 uncultured Ferruginibacter sp. | reverse complement strand
TTGGGTGTTTTTAAATGGCAGTTACGAAACCATTTTGCATCGCATACAGCAACGCAAGGATCATTACATGCCAGCTTCCCTGTTGCAATCGCAACTGAACGACCTTGAAATTCCTGCGGATGCCATTTCTGAAGACATCTCATTAACGCCTGCCGAAATTGTAAAAGATATTCTTCAACAACTGAACAAGAGCGGGGGTTGATGTTACCCGATCGGGATCTCAACCGTTATCCTGAAGCCTATTCCCGGTTCACTGTCTATCTGCAATGTGCCATTTAATACACTGATGCGGCTCATCATGTTCTGCAGGCCGATGCCATCGGTCCTTTTGTCCCGCTTCATACCTAAGCCATTGTCGGCGATGCCAAGTGTAACGAGGTTGTTATTGGTGGATAGTTTGAATGCTACTTCAGAAGCCTGGGCATATTTCACAATATTGCTACATTGCTCCTGCACCACCCGGTAAATTGCCAGTTTTTGATCATCTGTTACCAAACCCTCGTCGAAATAATCCGCGTCGAGGCTGGTTTTTAAACCGGCGGTTTGCAGCATATTGGTGCAAAGGCGTTCCACCTGGTGAATCAATGACTCTGAAACCTGGTTGGGAGACACCAGTTCATGAGCGATCTTCCGGTTTTCATGAATGGCGAGATTGATGTTTTCAATGCAAAGCGGCAGGTATTCCGGCAGTCGCTCCGGTTTGGTTCGCAACATGCCCAGCAGCAGGTTAATGCCTGCCAGTATCTGGTTCATATTATCGTGCAGTTCACGCCCGATGGCATTGCGTTCTTTTTCCTGGCCCAGTATCATGGCCTGGGTAATCTTCTTCTGCTCTTCCATCCTGCTCACCATCCGTTCGGCTTCCAGGCGGCGCAATTCAGAAATATCAACGTGCATGATTACAGCGCCTGATTCCTGCCTGCCGGTAATGGGCGATACCACCATCCGAAACCATCTTTCCACGCCCGGCGAATGGCAAGGGTACTCGTAAATGAATTCGTTGATTTTTTTCTCCAGTACGTCACGGATGCCGCGGGCCACTTCTTTACCATCGGCTGTTTCTTTGCCGGTAGAGGTAAGGGCAATTTTAATATAATCGTCACCCACGCCATAATGGTTACCAATAAACCCGTTATTGTCAGCAAATCCTTTCCACACATCATTTACATCTATGATGATACCTTTTTCATTGATCAGTGCAATATTGGCTGGCAGCGTGTTGAGAATGGTTTCCAGCCTGCCCGCCAGTTGTTGTTTCTCTTTGAAATTCCGGCTGATGATCTCTTCTGATTTCTTCCTGGCTGTAATGTCGTGTGAAAAGCAGGCGGTGCCGATCACGCGGCGGCCTTCATTGATGGGATAGAATGAAATTTCAGACCACACTTCTTTTGCCGTGCCGGTTTTTACCAGCTCCGTAAAGGTTTCCCCCTTCAGGGCACGGTCATAAAATCCTTTGTAACGTGCCAGGTCATCCTTACTGAAACCGGGTAACATGAGGTTGGTTCCTCTTTCAACGGTATTGCCAGACAGTTTCCTGATGGTTTTGATGAAAGCAAGGTTTGAGCTGATGAGGTTGTAATCTTTATCAATGCTCCAGATCAGGTCGTGGGTATTATTGATGAGTGCATTGAGGTTGTTGTGTTCAAATTCCTTTTCCTTTTCTGCATTTTTTACGTCAGTGATGTCGGTGATGATACCGTGCCAGATGATGCCTCCCTCCGGATCGGGCATCGGTATGGAATGTCCGCCGAGCCATAACTCTCCTTTTTTAGGATGCCGGTAACGGAATTCATCTTTCCAGGGCAGCATGCTGGTGGCTGATGCGGCGATACTGGCTTTTACCCTTTTTACGTCTTCGGGGTAACTGAGATTGAAAATTTTATCTACATCATTGGTGATCTCGGCATGGGTGAACCCGAACAGTCTTTCTACAGCACTGCTCGTGTAGGGGAAACTGAATCTGCCCGTGGTATCGATGCGGAAAGAATAGATCAGGCCCGGAGAGGTGGCAGCTATTTTGGTGAATTTATCCCGCTCATTTTTCAACACTCTCTCCGCCGCCTTGCGTTCCGAAATGTCCCTCGCTATCTTGGAAGCACCTACCACTGTTCCTTTGCTGTTGCGTACAGGCGATACCGTGAGCGATACAAATACGCGGGTACCATCTTTCCGCACTCTTTCTGTTTCGTAGTGCTGCACATAGTCGCCCTGGCTTATTTTTTTTAGGATCGCCTTCTCCTCTCCCAGTAAATCCGGCGGCACCAGCTTTGCGATGGTATTGCCGAGCATTTCCTTTTCAGTGTACCCGTATAATGATTCAGCCCCCCGGTTCCAGCTGGTGATGATCCCGTCGAGATTTTTACTGATGATGGCGTCGTCGGATGAGTTTACAATAGAAGCCATTAATGCCTGCTGTGCTTCCGCTTTTTTACGAAGGGTAATGTCTCTGCCCACAGCCATCATGTTACCATCGCCCACCATTTTAGTCACAATCTCCATATCAGCGTAGCTGCCGTCTTTCTTTTTGAGCCGGCGGTAATCAAGTGTGGGATAGCCGGCTTTCAGGCGGTTAAAATCCAGGGGCTTGTTCTGGAGGTCTTCGGCTGAAAATAGCTGTGCCACATTCATGCCGATCAGTTCTTTTTGCGAATAGCCGGTATTGGTAGTGGCACTCTGGTTGCAGGTAATGATCACTCCGTCCGGGCGGTAATTGATGATGCCATCAAAAGCCTGTTCCACCAGGGTACGGTATTTTTCTTCGCTAGCCCTGATGGCTGCATCCGCTTTTTTGCGTTCCGTAATGTCAATGGCCACCATATACCCATACTCCCTGTCGTTGATATAAATGTTTGAAGTAGAGAGCAGCACATCCCTGCGTTCGCCTCTTTTAGTTCGCAGGCTGGCTTCCATATTGTGCACCACACCATTGTCATCCATGTT
>CAYVLT010000420.1:0-2940 GCA_964452405.1 uncultured Ferruginibacter sp. | reverse complement strand
CTTCCAGTCTTTTTTCAACCGCATTGGAAATACTCTTGGTTCCCCAGTTTACCTCGAACAGTCGGATATTGTTGGTATTGCCATCAGGAAAATAACCTCCTTTTGTATTACCACTTCCGATGTCTACCAAAAAGGTGGTGTATCGTTTCGATTCGGGAACAATACCCAGGTGCGACAGCCGGGCTTCTTCTTTTACATCAATAGCTTCCAGTTTTCTTGAAGGTTCATGTATACTAACCCGGAAAGAATCTGCGAGCATTTTTATCCAATCGTTCCTGTTGTCTTTTTCCGCCTGTCCTTTTACGCCGCTGCTCACCATTGTGAAAATTCGTTCTGCGGGAATATGGTATTTATTTACCGCCGCATTAAAAAGACCGGTAAGACCTTTTAGCGTAGCTTCAAAAGAAGCGGGAGTGAATGAAATAAAATCGGTATTGACAGAAGTATCTTTCAGCAGGTTAAATGTTCCTGAACGTACGGCTTTGTTGTCGATCTCAACAAGGCTCATCTTAACGCCTTTGGAGCCCACTTCAATGCCGGCGAAAACGGTCGATCGTTTAAATTTCAGTTTTAAACTGGTTTGTGCCTGTGCGATGATGCCGCCCGAAAAAAGCAACAACAGCACCAGGCACATATTTTTTCCCCGGCCTTTTTGCATGGTATTCCACATTTGCGGATAAAATTACAGATTAAAAGATTGGGCCTGTGGAGATATGAACGCCTGTGTAAAACTTTTCGGTAAAATTACGGTGCAGGTGAGTTCTCTTAAATAACTGTTGCAAACTGTTAATGATCAAAAAAAAAAATCAATCAAGCACTTCGTAGATCACGACCGGGTTTTGCTTGTTCTTTAAACTTACCGTACCTACCTGTCGGCAGTTAAAAGACTCTTTTACTTTTTCGTAAGCGGGTTCACTGATGATGACTTGGTTTTCTTTAGCGGCACTCTGCAGGCGCTGTGCCGTGTTAACCGCATCTCCAATTACAGTATAGTCCAGCCGCTTCAGACTTTTTGAGCCAATATTTCCTGAAATCATTTCACCACTGTTGATACCAACCGACACCTTGGGAACAAAAGAGATCGTATCCGGGATCACCGGCAATTTGTCTATTTGCGACCGTACTGCAAGACTCGCATCAATAGCCCTGTCTAAATGATATTGCCCGCGAAATACCGCCATCACTGCATCTCCGATAAATTTGTCTACATAGCCGTTCTGTGCTATGATCTCCTTCACCATTACATCAAAATAATTATTCAGCAGTTTTACAACGGTATCGGCCGGCGCATTTTCACTGATGGAAGTAAAACTGCAGATATCAATAAACATCACCGTGGCTTCAATCGTTTCATTGTCGAGCAGGGAGGTTTCAAATTCACGGCCGCCCATAAAATTCAGCACCGTTTCATCCACGTACATTTTAAGAATATTATTTTCCTTGATGGCTTTGAGCGTTTCTTTTATCTGCACCACATGCTTCAATGTTTTATCAACGGTAACAGAAAGATCTTCAAAATTGATCGGCTTGGTGATAAAGTCGAAAGCGCCACGGTTCATTGCAGTGCGTATATTATCCATATCTCCATAAGCTGATACGATCACCGATTTAATCAATGGGCTCGATTCGCTCAGGCGACTGAGCAAGGTAAGTCCGTCCATCTCCGGCATGTTGATATCACTCAGTACAATATCAACATCGGGATGTTGTTCAATTTTCACCAATGCATCCTTACCATTCACCGCGAAAATAAATTCGTATTGGTGCTCTCTTATTTTTTGCCGGAACTTTTGTTTGATCAGTACTTCCAGGTCAGCTTCGTCATCAGCCACTAATATTTTTGCCATCAGCTCGTGTTTTTAAGTTTTTCTTTCAGCGTTGTAAAATCAACGGGCTTCGTTAAAAAATCATCTGCCCCCAGCGCTTTCGCCATCGCATAATTTTCGGCATCGCCATAGGCTGTGATCATCATCACAACAGGAGGCGGCTTCAGGTATTGCTGTTTGATGTATTTGAGTAATTCAAGTCCGCTCATGCCCGGCATATTAATATCCGAAAGTATCAACACCGCTTCATGTTCATGGCGGCCCAGGTAATCGAGCGCCTCTTCGCCCGAAAATGCAAAAGCAAATTGCATTTCCTGGTTCCTGATCTCTTTCCTGAATCTTTGTTCAAACAGTACCTGCACATCCTGTTCATCGTCGACCACTAAAATATTCATCCTCTATTTTTTAAGCCGGTAATTCAATGATAAAACTGGCGCCCTTCCCTTCTTCATTTTCCACCCTCAACCGCCCCCCATGACCCTTGGTGGCAATTTCATAACTCATACTCAATCCAAGGCCAGTACCCTTACCGGTGGGTTTGGTGGTAAAAAATGGTTGAAAGATCTTATCGAGCACTGCGGCCGGTATTCCATCGCCATTATCTCCCACTCTTATTTCAATGTTGCTGCCCGTTCTTTTGGTGCTAACCGTAACCGTTGGTTCGTAGGGGACGCCGTTCATTGCCTTTTTCTTTTCTGTAACCGCGTAAAACGCATTGGTGATCAAATTCAATATCACCCGGCCAATATCCTGCGGTACAATATTGACTGTGCCTGCAGCATCATCATAGTCAGCCTTCATGGTTGCATTGAAGGTTTTGTCTTTTGCCCGCAGTCCATGATAAGCCAGCCTGAAATATTCATCCGCCAGCGTATTAATGCTCACAGGTTCTTTTTGGCCATTGCTGCTCCGGCTGTGTTGCAGCATTCCCTTAACAATTCCATCGGCCCGTTTGCCATGATACACGATCTTTTTTTCATTCTCTTCAATATCTGTAGCCAGCAATTTCACTTCTTCAAAATTACCTTTATCGATCTCCTGCCTCATTTCGGCAATCAGCTCACTGTTGACCTCTTATAAATTCTTCACGAAATTCAGCGGGTTCTGAATTTCA
>CAYVLT010000419.1:0-2955 GCA_964452405.1 uncultured Ferruginibacter sp. | reverse complement strand
TGACAGGGAAGGACTCACGGTTCCGTTCATAACCAGGTTGCTGGTGCTGCCAGCTCTGATGCGTTCTGTGTCGGGAAAGATTGTCGGTCCTGGTGGTGGAAGTGTCTTTCCGTAAATGGCTAATTTACCCGCTGTAAAGGTCAGCGTGCTGTTCATCTGTAGATTGTTGCCCATCGTAACCACCTGTCCATCGCTGTTGATGTTTAAAGTGCTTAACACATTGGTGGTGCCAGGTGTTGTCTGGTCCATCGACAGTGTAGGGCTAACAGTGCCGTTGATCACCAATTTACTGGTGCTGCCACCTTTCAACCCCTGGCTTACATTATTAACGATGTTGCCTTTAAGCGTAAGTGTTCTTGCTGCAATGGCAAGTTTACCGCCGTCAAAAGTCAGGTCGTTATTTACTATAAGATCATTACCCATCGTAGTGGTGTTGCCGTTGTGGTCGATGGTGAGGTCGTTCAATGTATTGGTAGCTGCATCAAAATAAAGGGTACGGTTATACGCACCTTTTATCACCAGGTTGCTGGTGGTGGAGCCACTGAAATTTCTTGCTGCGGAAAGAGACCCTGAGATCGGTCCTTCAAGCGTGAGCGTGTTGGAACCAATGATCAGCTTATCAGGGGTGCCGGCAAAAGAGATCGTTCCGGCAACATCGATATCGCCCATCATTGTTTTTACCGAGCTGTACACGTTGAGGTTACCGTATTTCTGTGATGAGTTCAGTGTTGCAATGTTTTGAGAACTGGTACCGCTGTACTCAATGGTACTGCTGGCGCCAATTACATGCGTGCTGAAGTTGGAAGGAAGGGTGCCACTGCCTGCTATCCTTAATGTGGCGCCGTTTGCTACAGTTAAGGTACCGCCTTCGGTTACCCTGTTTGCCGTATATACGTTCACACTGAAAATAGCGGCATTAATGGTTAGATCACCTTCGATACCGATGCTGCCATTCACTTCCTTTAGACCTGTACCTGAGATGATCAGGTTGCCGTAATTCTGTGAGGAGTTAAGTGTGGCAACGGTTTGGGCTACGCCGTAGTATTCAATGGTACTGGTGGTGCCAATTACATGTGTACTGAAGTTGGCGGGTATGGTACCGCCGCCGCCTATCCGCAAAGTGCCACCGTTGTTTACCGTGAAGGTACCGGCGATGCTGTTACGGTTGGCAGTGTTTTCACCAAGGTCGAGCGTGGCGCCGTCATTGATGGTAAGATCACCTTCAATCGGCAGGTTTCTTCCGGCTGTGCTGAGGGTACCGCCATTTACCACGAGGTTATCGAACTGGAATAGATTATAGGGTAATGTAAACGTGCCGTTAAACACCATGGTTCCCATATTGGTATCATAAATACCGCTGTACAATGCATCTCCTTCTTCTATGGAACTGCAGGTAAGCGTGGCATTGGGATCCATGGAGATCATACCGGTAGCTCCATTGATGTCTCCCAACGTGATGATACCCGTAACCGTTAGTGACGATGTTCCGTTAAACCAGATCACCCCGCTACCCGATCCATCACCGGAACCGATCAATAGTGTGTTACATGCTTCACCGGTTGAGTGTACTTCAACGTTTATCCCATTTGCAATAATCACATCATCTGCTGCCGTAGGCACAGCAGCCATATCCCAGGTATCAGGGTCATTCCAGGCCCCGTCCTGCACCGCATTAAAGGTGCTTTGAGCATTTACGCCCGCACTAAAACCGGCGATAAAAAAAACTAACAGCAATAAGCCAACAATTGGCCGCCGGTTTTTTCCTGTTTGTACATTACCGTTTTTCATGTTGTGTTGAATTAGATGTTTCATAAATGGATGTTGAATAATTAACAAGCCTGGATAAAGAAATATTAAGCAGTTTGTCCGGGTGATTTAATTGTTTGTTTTTTATTTTTTATTGATGAATGTTTGATAACTGAATGATTGGCGCAGGATTAACTGCTTAAAACTGAACGTGAATAAAAAAACATTATTTCAACAGCTGAAGACCGGGCATTCCAGTGCCAACACTGCTTTTCTTTGATTCACAAGCATCCGCAACGATGGTGTAGTAAGGCATCTACACCGGATTCGTAAAAAAGCCATCGGCATAAAACAACCGCACAACATCTGCCACATATCAATCAAACAGGATCAACCGGATATTTTTACAGCGCAATAGTTGCCGTTTAGTGTAACTTTATCCAACATCATCACATCATATTATGCAGGTTAAACCACTCGGATCGCAGGGAATCTCCGCCTCCCAAACCGGTATCGGTTGTATGGGCATGAGCGAATTTTATGGAAAGGGAAATGATGCCGAAAGTCTTCGCACGCTGGACAGGGCGCTTGAACTGGGCATTAACTTCTGGGACACGGCAGATGTATACGGCCCGCACACTAACGAAGTACTGGTGGGCAAAGCGTTGAAAGGAAGAAGGGATAAGATCACCCTCGCCACCAAGTTTGGCATTGTAAGGGATCCGGCAAACCCAATGGCGAGAGGATTAAACGGGCAGCCGGCCTATGTAAAGGCGAGCTGCGAAGCCAGTTTAAAAAGACTGAACACTGAAGTGATCGACCTGTATTACCTGCACCGCCTCGACCCCGCCACACCGGTTGAAGATACCGTGGGTGCCATGGCAACACTGGTACAGGAAGGGAAGATCAGGAGTATCGGCTTGTCAGAAGTATCGGCTACGACTATACGAAAAGCACACGCAGTACATCCGCTGACAGCTATACAAAGCGAATACTCCCTGTGGAGCCGTGATCCGGAAGATGAAGTATTGCAGGCCTGCAAGGATCTGGGCATCGCATTTGTTGCCTACAGCCCACTGGGCAGGGGATTTTTAACCGGGCAGATTAAAAAATTTGAAGACCTCGATCCCGGTGATTACCGGCGTATGTCACCAAGATTCCAGGGTGAAAATTTTGAAAAGAATCTTTCACTGGTGACACAACTGGAGC
>CAYVLT010000418.1:0-2979 GCA_964452405.1 uncultured Ferruginibacter sp. | reverse complement strand
ACGGAAGCCCAGATAGTACCACCATCCAGCGAATAATCGATGTTCCAGTAATTGGATACAGCGCCGGTCTGCGTCCAGGTTACCGGGTATTGCTGGCAGGCATACAGCACTTCGCCACCATTCGGTTGCACCAGCGTGATCGATTGGGCCCTGGTATCAATTGAAGAAAAAAATAGTACAATGGAAAAGATCCAGCAGGTAAGATATCTCATAAAAATTAAGCAGGTATAAGGTTCCCGGTTTTGCAATAATAACTGAAATCGTTATAAAACAGGGCTAGGAACAGATATATAAATTTGGCTTATATAACAACGTCTTTAGCAACCGGGAGCAACTGAAATGCCTGCTATTACGGCCTGGAGTATTTGCTGCCAGGATATTTATACCAGGTCCTGATTGGGATTGTTCACCCGGGGTTGCACTACGGTTGCCCAGGTAGCATAAACAGGATATGCGAGATGGTTAGTAAAGTCAATCCAACCCGCAACTGCCGGCCATAGATTTTTAGTGGGCCAGCGCATTTTGTTATCTTTAAGATGCAATATCATCTCTCTCTACATTTATAATACTTAATAACGTTTATCTATAAACGAAAAACAGTAACCATGAAAATAAAAGCCGGTATACAAAGCAGCTACCAAAAAATTGGCACCACAGTATCTACCAACGATGCCCAACAACAAATTGACATCTCGGCAAAATCCACGGGTTATGGCTCCGCAGTGAACGGAGGTGAACTTTTATTGCTCGCATTGGCCACCTGTTTTTGTAATGATATTTACCGGGAAGCAGCGCAAAAGAATATCAGGGTAACAGCCGTCGAAGTGGAATGTGAGGCCGATTTTGGTGCAGCCGGTGAACCAGGAAGTAATTTTATCTACAAAGCCCGGGTGGAGGCGGATGCAGGCCCGGGAGAGATAGAGGCATTGCTGCAGCATACCAACAATGTTGCTGAGATCCATAATACCTTACGTAAAGGTACCAGTGTTACCCTTGTATTGTAAGATGTACCCGTTAACGCCCGGGAGTAATTAGGTATGATATCTTAGTATATAGACTGGTAATAGTATTTCACTAAATAATATTGATCCCGGAACGAAACCTACAGGTTCTGTTATCGCTCCATATTTGCAACATCCTGCAACGGCCCTCCGCCTGTTCGAATACAGAACACTGCTGTCCTGGCATTTGAGGCCGCTTCATAAAATGCACGATCATGGAAACGGGAAAAAAGAAGCACCGTCCTTATGCAGTATTGTTATTGCAACTGGCAATATCCTTCCTGCTGATGTATGGAGTGATGTTTTTGAATATGGATTCAATCGATCATTATCATACCAGTTTCACACGCATTTACATGGCCTTGTTAATGATCACTCCCATGGCGGTTTTAATGGTACTGTTCATGGGCAATATGTATCCTTTCAAAAAGACAAATATGGCCATTGTTCTCTCAGCACTGATTGTTTTCGTGGCTTCCCTTTTTATACTCCGTACGCAAACGCCCACCGCTGATGTGCAATATATGAAAGCAATGATCCCTCATCATTCGTCGGCCATCCTCACCAGCAAACATGCCGCTATCAGCGATCCCGAAGTAAGGCGCCTTGCGGATAGTATCATCGCCTCGCAGGAAAGAGAGATCCGGCAGATGGAAAAAATTTTGCAGCGGATGAAATGATTTTTTTATACTATGATGAAAATCATAAAAGCCCGGATAAATACCAACTGTTCCTAATTGTACATCAATATTCACCCGGGCTGTTTTACATCAATCAGGCTTCCATTTCAGTGGCAGCTTCGTAGTTGATGTTGTTCATCGCAATTTCCGACAAGGTTTCATCGGCATTCTTTTCTTCTTCCAGTGTTTCATTTAGCAGGTCGGCAATGTCATCAAGTTGTAATGAAAGTGCCAGTTGCTTCAGGCCTCCATAAGTGGCAATCTCGTAGTGCTCCACTTTTTGGCAGGCGAGTATTAGTCCCACATCACGGGTGGCGGTTCCTTCTTCTGTATCTTCCAGGATGCTGTCTGCTTCCTTGCTGATACCTTCCATTGCTTCGCATTTTTTTGCAGTGGGCTTCTTTCCCAGCAGGTCGAATATTTCTTCCAACCTCGATACATGTCTTTTTGTTTCTTCCAGGTGCTCCCGGATGGCTTCGCTCAAAGCATCGCCTGTGGCAGCTTTCGCCATTTTGGGTAAAGCTTTCACCAGGTGTTTTTCAGCCCAGTAAATATCTTTAAGTTCATCCTGGAAAAACTCTTTTAACAAGGGATCTGTCCCCGCAGTTTTACGGTTGCCGGCCGTTCCTTTTGCACTTGTTGCATCTTGCATAATTGAAAATTTTTAAGTGAATAATATTATTGTCTTTTAGGTTGCCACAAATGCAATGCCTTTATCAAATGCGGGCCAGCCGGTAGTTTCTTTCAACAGTTGAGGCATCCATAACACAGTGGCGAACCAGGCAGTGAAATTTTTTACGCAGCCACTTTATAATAAAATACTATACTTCCCTTGTAGCCATTTTAACGTAACATTTAATCCATGTTTCTTAGTTTACCAGGCAACCTGAACGCTGCTTACTGCATTTACCTGATAAACATCCTGACTGCTGAAAAATTACACTGATACCGATCACCTGGTTAAGCAGGCAAAAAAAGGAAGCGCTGCTGCACAGAAATGTTTATTCGGCCTGTACTGTGACAGGCTGATGATGCTGAGTGTACGTTACCTGAAAAATGAACAGGATGCAGAGGAAGCAATGCTGGACGGGTTTTACAAGTTCTTCAATAACCTGCATGCTTTCTGTTGGAAAAGTGAGCCTGCCCTGTATGCATTTTTGAAACGCATCACTGTAAACGAATGCCTGATGCGCCTGCGGCGGAAGAACAGCTTCACCATCGTATCAGAAGATGAGGCCATCAACAGCACCCTGGATGAAAGTATTCTCAATTGTATGGATACTAAAGAGATCCTGCTA
>CAYVLT010000417.1:0-2981 GCA_964452405.1 uncultured Ferruginibacter sp. | reverse complement strand
CTACCACCTCAAAGTAGTGCGTCTACCAATTTCGCCATCGCCGCAATTGATTGATCCTGCATTTTTTGATTAAGGTGGCTGCAAATATAGAGCAAACCTAAAAAGTTGACAAGTTTATCCTGATAAAACTTACCCGGTTTTTAAAAACATCCACCGCCAGCTGTTCCTGTTTCCTTTTATTTCTTTAACACGATGCGGAAAGTGGTCCCCTTCCCGGGCTCCGACTGTTTTACAAACAGTTCGCCTTTGTGATATTGTTCCATGATCCTTTTGGCCAGGCTCAGCCCAAGGCCCCAGCCTCTTTTTTTGGTGGTAAAGCCCGGCTTAAAAACCCTGGCTATATTTTGTTTACTGATACCCTTTCCGCTATCGGTGATATCCGCCACCACCTGGGTGGTTTCATTTTTAAGGTTGATGTGGATGCTGCCCTTTCCTTCCATGGCGTCCAGGGCATTTTTCAGCAGGTTTTCCACCACCCAGTCGAAGAGCGGTCCATTGATCATCGCAGGTATTTCTTTTTCACCATTGGTACTGATGCTGAAATTTACCTTTTCAGGCGCCCGTCTTTTGATATAGGCCACCATGTTTTCAATCTGCACTACGATGTCCATCTCTTCCAGTTGCGGAGTGCTGCCGATCTTTCCAAAGCGGTCACTCACCAGTTTCAACCGGTCTACGTCCTTACTCATTTCCGATACAATACTGTCATTCTGGGCATTTTCTTTCAACAGTTCGAGCCAACCCTGCAGTGAGGAGAGGGGGGTGCCCAGTTGATGGGCGGTTTCCTTGGCCATGCCGGCCCAAACCTGGTTTTGGGTTGATTTATTGCGGATGCCAATGGTAATGAACAATACCAGGATGAAGAGCGCCACAATAAACAATTGCACCAATGGATAATAGCTTACCTCTTTCAAAAGTTTTGATTCGCCATAATAATATTTATTGGCCAGGAAGGGATCCTTACTGATTTCAACGATCACGGGTTCATGCAATTGTTTGTATTCTGCTACCAGCCGGCGCAGGTAACTGCTGTCTTTTTTTATCTCGAGGGTATCCAGGTTTAGTCCCTGCCCTGATGGGTTATCATTTTCATCCGTTTCAATGATCGGGATATCGGTATTGTGACTGGCGATGGTATTGGTAAGATCGAGTGCAGCCTGTTCATTCACAACGGCCCTTGTTTTTAATGATTGTACCCATACATCTACTTTTTCCCGTTCATCATGCGCAATTTTTTTCGACAGGTAGTTGGAATAAAAAATAGTGCCGGTAACAATCGCGATCGCGACCAGGGCCAGTACAGTTCGCCAGTTAAAAAGCTGTGTAAACATGCGATAAAAATAAGCAAATAAACAGGGCAAGAGATCAATCACCGCCGGTAGCCGGTTAACCAGCCGGCCGGCAGTTGTTAAAAAAGTTTCCTGAAAAATAAATGATTTATGTTTGTAAAAATGAAGCACTGTTAACAGATCGATGACCCAGCCTTTTCACGAAACCAACAATCCTCTTCCAGCTTCCCTGCCCATGGTGGCGGTGGTGATCTTAAACTGGAACGGTAAGCATTACCTGCAACAGTTTTTACCGGCCCTGTTGGCTTCCTCTTACCCCAACAAAAAAGTGATTGTGGCTGACAATGCCAGTACCGATGACTCTGTTCGTTTTTTACAGGAGCATTTTCCAGCCGTGGACATATTACAGAACAAAACCAATGAAGGTTTTGCCAGGGGATATAATACTGCATTGAAGCAGGTGAAGGCTGATTATTACGTGTTACTCAACAGTGATGTGGAAGTAACGCCGGGTTGGATGGAGCCTGTGATCAGCCTGATGGAAAGCGATGCTTCCATTGCGGCCTGCCAGCCCAAGATAAAAGCCTATGCTGATAAGGAACATTTTGAATATGCCGGGGCCAGCGGCGGTTGGCTGGATGAATTTGGGTATCCTTTTTCAAGGGGCCGCATTTTTGATTTTGTGGAAAAGGATACCGGGCAGTACAACGATGCTGCGCCCTGCTTTTGGGCCAGCGGGGCTGCTTTATTTGTAAAAGCTGAACGGTACCATGCAGCCGGTGGACTCGATGAATATTTTTTTGCCCACCAGGAAGAGATCGATTTTTGCTGGCGGCTGCAACTTTCGGGGTACAAAGTATATGTACAACCTGCCTCTGTGGTGTATCATATTGGTGGAGGCACCCTGCCAAAAGAAAATAACCTCAAAGTGTTCCTCAACTTCAGGAATAACCTGATCATGCTGGCAAAAAATATTTCATTCGCGGAAGCAATTTGGCGGTTACCCGTGCGGATGGCATTGGATGCTGTGGCTGCCTGGAAAGGCCTGCTGGGAGGCAGCGGGGGATATTTTATTGCTATAGCGAGGGCGCACGTGCAGTTTGTAAAATGGTGTTTGTTCAACCGGTCTCAATCCGTGTTTCCTCAACATACAACCGGCAAACTATACGGTTTATATGCCGGATCTGCAGTATGGGAGCATTTTGTAAAGAAGAAAACAAAGTTTTCGGAAATTGTTGGCGGCAAATAATTTTTTTTTGAAACCCAAACCTTATTTTTGCAACCGTAAATAATAATTATGCAGCCTGAAATCATTGACAATACGCATAAAGATTTTGCCCATAACTGGGTTAATTCATCCCGTTTTCTTTTTTATTGCCAGGTATTTTTAGTGGTGGCCTTTGTGTTGGGCGGTTGCTACGGATTGTATGCACACAGGTATAAAGGCAAACCGGATGTAGCGGTGCCCGAAAGTACCCAGTACAATCCCCAGTACAAATAAATTTTGTATTGTAATTGCAAGTCCCTTATTTTTGCAATCCCAAAAAAAACAAACAGTTCTTTCTAATTTAATTGCTGATCAGCAGCGGGTGTTTCGGAAACGGGCACAGGTTGCAGCAGCACTTTTGATAAACACCTGCGGAAGTAGCTCATTTGGTAGAGCACGACCTTGCCAAGGTCGGGGTGGCCGGT
>CAYVLT010000416.1:0-2986 GCA_964452405.1 uncultured Ferruginibacter sp. | reverse complement strand
CAGCGCCAATGCTTTCTGCAGTACGAAACGGGTTTGCGGCATCGGGCCTTCAAATGCATCAACCAGCAACAACACACCATCCGCCATTTTCAGCACCCTTTCCACTTCACCACCAAAATCACTGTGGCCAGGGGTATCGATCACGTTTACTTTAACGCCCTTATAATTAACGGAAATATTTTTACTGAAGATGGTGATACCGCGTTCCCGCTCAAGGTCATTGCTGTCCATGATGAGCTCCCCCGTTTCCTGGTTTTCACGGAAAACCTGGGTGGCATGTATTATCTTATCAACCAGCGTGGTTTTACCGTGGTCAACGTGCGCAATGATGGCGATATTCCTGATATTCATATTTGCTTTTTAAAAAGAGCGGCGAAGGTACAGCATTTCAGCGGCATGGCAAGGTTAAAAGACTATTATTATTGCTTCCGGGGCGGATTACTTTTATATCTTTCAGGTATAAAATATAAACAGATAAAAATGAATACGATAAGAACGCTGGGAAAGCGTAAACGCATTGCGCTGGTGGCACATGATAATAAAAAGAAGGACCTGATTGATTGGGTAAGACATAATGCCGTGATTTTGTCGAAACACGAGCTGATCGCCACGGGCACCACCGGTAAAATGCTGGAAGAAGAACTGGACAGGCCGGTTAAAAAAATGCTGAGTGGGCCGCTGGGAGGCGACCAGCAAATAGGCGCTATGATTGCCGAGGGCATCATTGATGTGCTCATCTTTTTCTGGGACCCGATGGAAGCCCAGCCACACGATAGCGACGTAAAAGCCCTGCTGCGATTGGGTGTTGCCTGGAATATATTGTTGGCATGCGACCGGGCTACGGCGGATTTTATTCTTACCTCTCCTTTGTTGCAGGAAGAATATGAAACCATCATACCCGACTATGCCGGTTACCTTAACCGGAAAGTGGAGTGATCATCACACCCTCACATAAATCTTTCTCTTGTCCAGGAAATAACCCACCAGCCAGCATACCATCATAAAACTCACGGCGAACAGCAGCGATCCGAAATAGTTTCCAAAATGGCTGAAGATATTCTGGAAGGTCCATTGATATACCGAGGTACCGGGACTGATGCGGAAAAAATACAAAAGAGTGGCGCCTAGCTCTGACAATAAATAAATAAACAATGGGTTGCGGCCGAACACTTCAAAAAAGTAGGTCCACCCGGTTTGTTGCCTGAAGTTAATGATGTAGATAATGATGGCGATCACCATGCAATCAATACCCACCGTGTGCAACACAAAAGAACTGGTCCAGAGCTTTTTATTGATTGGGAAACTGAGGTTCCAGCAGTAGGCGGCAAATAATAACAAAGCTCCTGCCATCAGCAGGCGGGTAAGGCCCTCGTAGCTGTTGCCTTTTTGCTGGATATACTTACCGGCAATATAGCCCCCCACTACGTTGCCGATGGCAGGTAAGGTGCTCAGCAGTCCCTCCGGGTCAAAAGCAACGCCTTCGCCATGGTACAAATGCCGCTCATTCAGCAACCAACGGTCGATTACCGAGCCGAGGTTGCCCTGCATGCTCAGCGGGTCGGCCGCATCGCCAAAGGCATATAACAGTACCCAATACACGAACAGGATGATTACGGTAACAACGAGGGTTGTACGTGGCTTAAGAAAATAGATCATCAGTGCCGCTATGCCGTAACAAAGTGCGATCCGTTGCAACACACCAAAAACGCGGGTATCTTCAAACGGGGCAAAAACCAGGTGGTGGCCGGCATCCCATTTTACAAACGGAAACCAGTACATGAGGTATCCCAGTAAGAAAATGATACCTGTTCTTTTCAATATCTTCCATAGCACCTGCCCCTGCGATAAAGCATTCCACTTGTTCATTACAAAACTCATCGCATTGCCCACGGCAAATAAAAATGAGGGAAACACCAGGTCGGTGGGTGTAAACCCATGCCAGGCGGCATGATGCAGCGGCGCAAATGTGGTGGCGCCATTACCTGGCGTGTTAACAATGATCATGAGGCAAACAGTCATTCCCCTGAATACATCCAGGGCAGTGAAGCGTTGGGAGGTAGCAGTCATTATTTTGAAAATTGAAGTTGTACAAATTAGTTATTTTCCAGCACACAGCTGGCAGCCATCAAAAAATATTCATCCAGTATTTGACTACACAAAATTGTAACTTCAACCTTCAAAAAAAATATTTGCTATGCCTAAACAATGGACCCGCCGCGACGCACTCAGGGCACTTGGCTTAACAGCCGGCGCTGCATTACCTCTTTCATCATGGGCTACAACAGAAACCGGTGAACGGATCATTTTACCGGAAGAAAAAATTTTACTGGACAAACCCATCACTGCCATCACACTGGGGGCGGGTAACAGGGGAAACGTGTATGGTGGCTATGCTTTGCAATATGCTGACCAACTCGATATTGTAGGGGTTGCAGAACCCATACCGATCCGCAACGAACGCTACGCACAAAAGCACAACATAAAGGCGGAGAACAGGTTTGTAACCTGGGAAGACGTTTTTAAAAAACCAAAGTTTGCCGATGCCATCATCATCACCACACCGGATAACCTGCATTACGGACCGTGCATGAAAGCCCTGGAACTGGGATACGATGTATTGTTGGAGAAACCGATTTCACCCAGCGAAAAAGAATGTCGCGACATCCTGAACCTGGCAAAAAAATCCGGCCGTATTGTAGCGGTTTGCCATGTGCTGCGGTATGCGCCTTATTTTGTGAAATTGAAAGAGATCATGAACAGTGGTGTACTGGGCGATATTGTAAGCATACAACACATGGAGCCGATTGAACATATTCATATGAGCCACTCTTATGTTCGGGGCAACTGGCACAACAGTAAAGAAACAACTCCCATCATTCTTGCAAAATCATGCCACGACCTGGATATACTAAGGTGGATGGTGGAAAAGCCCTGCAGGCACATACAGGCATTTGGCGACCTGCATTGGTTCAAAGAAAAAAATGCA
>CAYVLT010000415.1:0-3041 GCA_964452405.1 uncultured Ferruginibacter sp. | reverse complement strand
ACAGAAATAGTGCAGGCACTCACAAATTCTCCACAAAGAATACTTACTAAAACGATCTGGCAACTATCACTGGTGAGTTTATTCACTGATATGGCGGGCGAAATGTTGTACCCGATCACACCTTTATACCTTAAAAGCATTGGCTTTACCGTGCTTGCCATTGGGGTACTGGAAGGTGTGGCTGAGGCTGCTGCTGGGCTCAGCAAAAGTTATTTCGGCAGTATGAGTGACCTCGTGGGAAAACGCTTACCCTTTGTACAGGTGGGCTATGCTCTCAGTGCGGTATGCCGGCCTATGATGGCATTGTTTGTATTTCCGGCCTGGATATTTCTTGCACGCACGATGGAAAGGCTGGGAAAAGGCATCCGCACCGGCGCCCGTGATGCGATGTTGAGTGATGAAGCAACACCGGAAACAAAAGGTACCGTATTTGGCTTTCACCGCAGCATGGATACTGTGGGCGCCGTAATAGGCCCTGCCATTGCGCTGTTATACCTGTACGTTTTCCCGGAAAACTATAAGATGCTATTTTACCTCGCCTTTCTTCCCGGGCTGGCTGCTATCATTGCAACACTACTCATCAGGGAAAAAAGAAAACCCGCATCGCCCAAACCTGCGTCGGGCGCCAGCTTTTTTGCCTTTGTAAAATATTGGAAAAATAGCCCGGCTGCCTACAAACAACTCTGTACCGGCCTGTTATTTTTTGCACTCTTCAACAGCTCAGATGTTTTCTTATTGCTGAAGATGAAAGAAAACGGGTTGAGTGATCCCCTGGTGATTGCCGTGTACATTTTTTACAATTTGGTATATTCAGTGATGGCCTACCCAATTGGAATACTCGCAGACAGGATCGGGCTTAAACGGATTTTCCTTTCGGGCATTTTTATTTTTGCAGTCGTGTACATCGGCTTTGCCCTCAACAACAGTCTCGCCATTTCATTCTTTTTATTTTTCCTTTACGGTTTATATGCCGCGGCTACAGAAAGCGTATCAAAGGCCTGGATCAGCAATATTGCCGACAAAAAAGACACCGCTACAGCCATTGGTACCTATATGGGCTTTCAAAGCATTGCCACGCTTATTGCCAGCAGTCTAACCGGCTTTTTATGGTTTACCTACGGAGCTTCCACCAGTCTGCTGATCTCCGCGGTGGCAGCTGTTATCGCGGTGCTGTACCTGGCCAATATCCGGTTTGCAAAAAAAACGCAGCAACCGGCCTGATCAACAGCAAAACTGGTTTTGTAACTTTAATAAAAAAAGATCATGGAAAATTATGACACAGTGGTGGCGGCACTGGCCGGACTAAAAGCCCGCGGTTATACCCTTGACTTTAATATCGGCGCAGAAAAACTGCATTGCCCTGAACACGAGATCTTCCTTCACCCCGATGAATTCGAGATCACCGAAACCTACCGGTTTGAAGGTGCCACCAACCCGGCAGACGAAGATGTGGTATATGCCGTGGAATCGAAAGATGGGCGGGTACGCGGCACCGTTACCAGTGCCTTTGGCGCCTATGCTGATGATACCACCAGTGATATGATCCGTAAACTCAGCCTGCACCATTAATGCTTCAAACCACTTACCTGTTACTATGAACCGCAGAAAATTTATTGGGCTCTCAGCCCTGGGTGTTCCGGGCTTTTCGATCAAACCATCAGCGGCCTCCATTCCATTGATGGTATCCACCTGGGAGGAGGGTAAAAATGTGAACAACGCCGCCTGGCAAGTGCTTTCTGCAAAAGGCAAAGCGATCGACGCTATTGAACATGGCGCCATATACGTGGAAAACAAAACCAGTTGCTGTGTTGGCCTGGATGGCAACCCTGACCGTGATGGTTTTGTCACCCTCGATGCCTGTATCATGGATGCTGCCGCTAACTGCGGCGCCGTGGCAGGCATTGAACAGATCAAACATCCGCTGTCTGTTGCCCGGAAATTAATGGAGTTAACGCCGCATGTTTTGTTAGTGGGAGATGGTGCCCGGCAATTTGCCCTGCAGAATGGCTTTCCCAGAGAGGCACCCACGCTTTCAGCCCCGGCTGCCAAAGAATATGAAAAATGGCTGAAGAAAAACGAGTACAAACCGGAGATCAATATTGAGAATAAACAGCAGCACGGTCCTTTTGCACCAGCATCCCTCTCTGACGGATCGCTCAATCATGATACCATGGGAATGCTGGCCATGGATATGTCCGGCGATTTTTGCGGGGGCGTCACCACCAGCGGTATGGCTTTTAAAATGCATGGCCGTGTGGGAGATTCAGCGATCATCGGCGCCGGGCTATTTGTTGACAATGAAGTGGGAGCTGCCACCAGCAGTGGCGTGGGTGAAGAAGTGATCAGAACCTGCGGTACACACATGGTAGTGGAGTTTATGCGGCAGGGCTATTCACCGGAGATGGCTTGTAAAAAAGTGGTGCAACGTATCATCCGCCGCGATCCTGTTAAAGCAAAGACCATACAGGTGGGTTTTGTAGCCGTGAACAAAAAAGGCATCGTGGGTGCGTATTCACTCCAGCAGGGATTTGAATATGCAGTAAAACGGGAGGACGAAGATGCCCTGTATCCCTCCCCCTATTTTTTTAAAAACTGAGTAGATCCAATATAACGAAGTCGTATGCAACAGGAAACAGTTTCCCAAATAAAACCTGATCACGCTTTACTTGAAGTGATCGGCTTCAGTTTAGAAGCTTGCGAAGTGGCACAGGATGCAGGCGCAGGCAGGATCGAGCTTTGCGCCGGCCCGGGCGAAGGAGGCACCACTCCTTCCTGTGGTTTCATAGCTGCTGCCCGCAACCTACTATCTATTCCATTGTACGTTATGATACGCCCAAGGGGTGGTGACTTCCTGTATTCACAGGCTGAATTTGAACAGATGAAAACCGATATCCTTACCTGCAGGCAATTGGGTTGCGATGGTATTGTTACCGGCATGTTGCTGGAAAACGGATCAGTGGACCAGCCCAGGATGAAACAGTTGATGGAACTGGCTTACCCAATGGAAGTGAGTTTTCACCGGGCATTCGATCGTTGCGCCA
>CAYVLT010000414.1:0-3073 GCA_964452405.1 uncultured Ferruginibacter sp. | reverse complement strand
CCTCACCTTTATTTTCCGTTACATGAAAGCATTGGTTGAGCAGGGTTATGTGTACATTGCCCAGCCACCTCTGTACCTGGTAAAAAAAGGTAAGGACCAGGAATATGCATGGAATGAGGAAGAGAGAAAAAAATATGTGGCCCTGTTCGGACAGGGTAAAGATGAGAGCGTTACTGTTCAACGCTACAAAGGTTTGGGAGAGATGAACGCCGAACAGTTGTGGGAAACCACCATGAACCCGGTTACCCGTACGCTAAAACAGGTAGCACTCGAAAGTGCCGCGGAAGCCGACAGGGTTTTCAGTATGTTGATGGGAGATGAAGTACCACCAAGGAGAGAATTTATCGAGTCGCACGCCAAGTACGCAAAAATTGATGTGTAACCATATTACATGTTTTTATAAAAGCTCCCGGAAACCCGGGAGCTTTTTTGTTGGCTTACAGTTCTTCGCCGCTGAGTGTGATTAGTAGCATAAAAACGGCATCCATAAAACTGAAAAATTTTTCGATCATGGCTTTTGTATTTTAATGAACGGGGAATAAAAAGAGAAAATACAAAGAGCCGCAAAAAATATTGCGACCCTTTGATTCACCAAAACCTAACGTTCCTTTCAATCATCCGATGGTTACATCTCCAATTGCTTTTCTTACATCCAGTTCGACTCCATCTTCATTTACTACATGGATGGTGCCATTGTTTTTGATCGCGATAAAAGAGTTGCCATCGATGGTGATCTTTAATGAATGCGCATTTAAAAAACCTGCTGAACGCACATCTGAATCACCTTTTACAGCAATCTCCTTTAACTGGCTGCTGCTAACGTACACGCAGATCTTCACTTTTCCCTTCAGGGAACCTTTTTTACTGCTGATATGCAGTACCCCTTTACTGATCTTCCAGTCAACTTTTTCAATGCTGCCATCGGCGCCTGAAAATTCAATGGCTTTTTCATTGCTTTCTTTGATCACGATGTCAATGTCGTCTGATACCACGAGTTTGGCAAACGACAGTTGGTAACCTACTTTCTGCGTGTTGGGCTTGTTGCATCCATTGTCGGCAGCCGACGCAGTAAACCCGGCTGTGAGGATGATGGCGATTGCCATTGTTAAGATTTTTTTCATGACTTTTTTTTGTGTTGCTTTTGCAACGGTTAAATTTTTTTTACAACACAAAAATGCAGGTTAATGCCGGGGTCTTCAATCGCATATGCGTGTGAATATTTACCTATTCCGTATTGCCGGTGGGCAACTGGTGCAGGTCGCACAGTATATTGGGCCATTCATCCGCGGTTTTGTATATTTCATGCACATAACCCATCACATAAAGATGTGGTTTAAACCGGATCAGCTATTATTGCTTTTGCATTGTTATAGATTTGTTGCAGACATGTACAGGGTATTACTCATATTGTTATTGATGCACATTTACCGGAACGGTAATGCACAAACAGGCTTTGCGTTTAACCGAATCAGCACAGAAGACGGAATAGGCCTGGCGAGTAACGTGGTAAGATGTTTATACCAGGATCCGAAAGGATTTATTTGGGTGGGCACAGATAATGGCTTACAACGTTTTGACGGAAGCAAGTTTATACATTTTACCGGCAGCGGCGATCCCATGCTTCATACAGCCGTTGACAAGATCATTGCCCTGGATGCATCTGAATTTTTTTTGTCGATGGACAATCCACATGAATTTGGGGTATTCAATACCGTTAGATTCCATTACCAACGCCTGCCGCTTAAAACATCAGCTCCCGTTCCCACCGGTGCTGAATACAGCGCCTGGAAGGATGATGCAGGCCAGGTGTGGCTGAACATTTACCACTATGGGTTGCTGCGATACGACCGTAAACAACAGGCGTTAATAGAAGATCATCGCCTGCAACTGCCTGCCGGGTGGGAAAAATCGGTCAAAAGCATATTTGCCGACACGGTAAAACACCAGGTTTGGTTTAGTTGCGACAGCGGGCTATGTGTGTACGACCGCAGGCAAAACGAAGTGTGGTCAAGGCATTACAATCCCCATCGGCTGGCATTGTTACAAAATGAACCGATTCAAAAAGGGATAACAACATTTTTTATTGATAGTAAAAGAAGGAACTGGATATTGAGTTGGCCCGGCAGGCTCGAAGGCAGGCAAACACAGTTTTGCCTCGATAGCACAGGCGTTAACTATTTAAACAAAGATACCCTGGGCATTGGGCAGGGACCGGTGGGCTACGCCGAATACCGGGGTTTTCATGAAACCCGCATCGGGGACCTTTGGGTGTATGGAAATGCCGTGTTGTTTAACTATGATAAGGACAGGCAACGTTTTAATTATATCAACAGCGATGTGTATATCAGCCAGGTGGGCATTGCTTATGAAACCGTGTATGATGTAATGGATGACCGGGACGGCAGCATCTGGATCGCCACAAACCAGGGCTTGTATTTCACCTCTTCTGTTACAGGTACTTTTTCCGTGATCAATATTCTTTTTGATAATAAAAAAAGCGCCACCGAAATCACTGATATACTTGAATTGCCCAACGGCGATTTCTGGTTCAGCTCCTGGGGAACCGGCGTAAAATCGCTGGATAAATTTTTAAAAAAAACACCTAACAATCTCTACAATTCCCGGCCGCCAGGCGGTTGGTCACCAACAGATATTTCCAATACAAAACTCACCTGGAGCCTGTGCCTGCAAAAAAAAAACGGCGATGTTTGGGTGGGTTGTAACGGAGGCATCCTGATGGTTCATCACCCCAATGAAAAAACAACCACCTATTTACGTCCGCCCGAATTGAATGGCAGTGCGGTGCGGTGCATTACCGAAGATAAGAATGGCCAGTTATGGATGGGTACACAAGGAGGCGAACTGGTAAAATGGGTAGCCGGGAAGTTTGAACCCGTGCAAAATTTTAATACGGTCATCTACAAAATATTTTTCGACCGGGCCGGTGTGCTTTGGGTGGCCACCCATGAAAAAGGTTTGTATGAAATGGATCCCGTAACCGGCAGGCAAATTAAGAATTTCACTGCCGGCCTGGATGCCAACAGCCTGTACACCAACAGTGGCAACGATATTG
>CAYVLT010000413.1:0-3090 GCA_964452405.1 uncultured Ferruginibacter sp. | reverse complement strand
GGTAGTGGCGCTGCCTCCAACACTGGCACCCGACAACGTGATAGCAGAAGGTGCCGATGACTGGCAGGTATTCAAGGTAGCGCCCGGGGTTACCGTTGCTGCTGTATTCACAGTTACAGTAACTGTGTTGGTCAGTTGGTAACTGCAACTGCTGCCTGTAGCCAGGATGTTGAATGTTTTGGTGGCGGACAGGTTACCGGTTGGCAAGCTGATTGTTCCACCGGTACCCGCAACAGGACTTCCGATATTGGTATTGCTGGCATTATCCCTGAGCTGGTAACTGATACCAATGTCCGAAGAAGCAATATTTATATTGGTGTTGGTGCCCGCACAGATGGTCGCTGCAGCGGCTGTCACAGTTTTGCTGAGTGAAGTGGGATTTATTGAAACAGTTACTGTAAAAGAACAGGTAGCTGTATTTCCTGATGGGTCAGTAGCTGAATAGTTTACGGTGCTTACACCAACCGGGAAACTGCTGCCACTCGCCAGGCCGGAAGTTCTCACCGGTGTGATGCAACTGATCCTGATTACATAATAACCATTGGTTCCGGCACCTACATCATTCCAAAGGCCGGTGCTTAATACCTGCGTGTAATCTTCGTTGCCACCACTGTTATTCGGTTCACCGCTGTTCCAGTTTGTATAGGAAAGCGTTTCGCCCGAATAACCCACAAATGTACCTTCCACGGCTACATCGTTGGCGCCGATGAGATAAGAACCGGTAAAGCCCGCGGAATTTGCCGCGTTTCTCACAAAGGTATTTTCTGCGGCACTGGAGATGGTGGCGATGGTGGCACCGAGGCTTGCAGCAGCGGAAAAAGCTGCGGTGCAGGTTGCACCGGCGTTTGAAATATAGTAGGCGCTACCGTTATACACCCCCAAAGCCGTATATCCGCTGATGGCGGGCGCTGTACTGCAGGTGCCACATTCATCGGTGGCAACAGGAGTGTTGTAATTTACAACCGCATCGCAGGCGCCGGCAGCAGCATTAACACTGATATTGGCAGGGCAGAGGATGGTGGGAGCTATTGCATCGGTAACAGTTACATTAAAGCTGCAATTGCTGCTGGTATTTCCTGCTGCATCGGTGGCATTGTAGGTAACCGTAGTAGTACCCACCGGGAACACACTGCCACTTACCAGTCCACTCACCAGGTTCAGGGTTGGGCTTACACAATCGAATTCCACGATATACGGATAGGCCGAAGCGCCGTTATTGTCATTCCAGGTTGTGCCGCTCCAGTTGATCTGCATGTAATCCTCATTACCACCGCTGTTATTAGGTTCGCCACCAGCCCAGGCAGTAAACGCTACCGGTTCGCCGGTAACCCATACCCAGGTTCCTTCCACCGCTTCATCCGTAAAGCCCGCCCAATGTTGGCCAAGGCCGCTGAAAAAATTATTTTCACCGGCACTGCCGATAGTAAGCAGGTGACCACCCAATGCAATGGCATTTGCTTTGGCTGTTGCCCAGTTAACAGAAAAATTAGAACGGTAGTAAGTGTGTCCGTTATAAGTGCCTACCAGGATATAATTAGGCATTGAAGCAGGAATACAACTGGTGCTGCCCGAACAGGCATCTGTCGCGGAAATACTATAGTTAACAACAGCGCCACACAAACCCGCGGTTGACGTGGTGCTGATATCAGAAGGACAACTGATCACGGGAGCAGTTACATCCTGCGCAGTTAACGTAAACGAACAGTTGTTGCTGTTTCCTGCGGCATCCGTTGCCGTTAGTGTGATGGTTTGAGCTCCTGCTCCGGAAATGGCAGTACCTGCCAGGGGTAATTGCGTTATGGTGATAGACCCGGCAGGAGTGCAGTTATCCGAAACCGTTACTGACCCGGTATAATCCGGTATTGTAGCGGCACAGGAGCTGTTCAGGTTGATAGTTTGATTACCGGGGCAGGTGATGGTGGGCGCTGTAACATCTGCCGCAACTGTGATGGTGGCGGCTACCGCGTTAGAATTGCTGCAGCCTGATCCTGCATTTACCACAGCCCTGAACCTCGTGGTCTGCGTCAACGCCCCGGAAGTATAAGTATTTGTTGTATTGGCGATGCTGGTCCATGAAGAAAAAGGACTTACTGAATATTCCCACCTGCTCACAGATCCCACAAAACCGGTGAGGGTCAGCAACCCGCTTGTATTTCCGGAACAAATGGATGCGCTACTTCCTACAGTACCTGCACTGCTCGATACAGTTACAGAACTCCTGTTGGTGGCATTGAGTGTTTGATTGTAAACACCGCAACTTCCTGATGCATTGTAAGGAAAAACTGCATAGTAATAGGTGCCGCATCCATTTGATGCTACTACACCGGCATCAGAGAATGAAGTGGTGCCGATCGGGTTCACTGCCACCACCACGCTGTTGCCAATAGTTGTACCCACCGTATAGTTGATATAATTCGTCGGTTGATCTGTTACGGTGGCACCAAATCTCCTTAATACAATGTAGTGGGTGGCAGCGGGACTTCCACCTGGATTGGTGATGGTTCCGCTGATCGTATTTCCAGATGTTGCTAAGACTGCACCGCTGACCTGGTTGGCCGGCTGGCCGGGTGGGGTGGTGGTAGTGCCATTCACCAGGCAGGAGGGGCAACTGGGCGACAGTGTTTTGTTCAATAACAATCCATTTGATCCATTATAGGTTCCCTGCCCCTGGATGGTTCCACTGGCCGTAAGGGTATTACATTGAGTGCCCGGTTGTGAAACCAGGGAGCCACTGCCATTCTGATTGTAGTTACCCGTAACCGTTACTATACCCGCAATGTTTATAGTGCCGTTATTGCCGATACTTCCGTTAATATTGGTTTGACCACCCAGATAGGCGATCGCTGAACTGTTAAGATTCAGCCCATTTGTTGACAGGGTTCCATAATTGCTGAGAACAGACCCGGAGCTTAGGGTAATAGAAGATCCGAAACTTGCGGTGGCACCGGCATTATTGGTAAATGAACCGCTGTTGAAAGTAAAGGAAGAAGGCGTGAATGTTGCTCCACCGTAGTTCACGATGGTTCCACCATTCAATGAAACCGAACCGGTGAAAGTACCGTAGTTGTAGAAGGTCTGGCCACTGTTCAG
>CAYVLT010000412.1:0-3134 GCA_964452405.1 uncultured Ferruginibacter sp. | reverse complement strand
TATTCCTTACAAGCAGAGGGTCGGCGGTTCGACCCCGTTAACTCCCACAGGTTAAAAGGTTTCATTGCAAGATGAAACCTTTTTTATTTTACCTGTTTCTCTAATGATTTTTCTGCCCGGTAAAACTGATCCGGTCCTTACCCGAATACAACCGGGATTAATGATCAGGATTGGTCTTCACTATCCATTTTTTTCACCGGCTCTTTATCCAGCGCCAGCCGCACCTGTATCATTCCCTTCCGGATCCGGGTTTCAAAGCATGGTTGATGCTGTGTGGCGGGACCCGTTTTCACTTTCCCATCAACAAGTGAAAACACGGATCCATGCCAGGGACATTTTACACAGGCATCCTCCATCAGTTCGCCTTCCGATAAAGGACCACCCAGGTGCGAGCAGGTATGTGCAATGGCATAAATTTTACCTGCCTGCCTTACAAGCAAAATGGGGATACCCTGCACCGTTACACACTTCATTTCCGGTTCGCCCAAAGCAGCATCTTCCAGTGCATCTGTGAACTTTAACGGGTAAGGCCCTTCTCCCGCAGTATGATCAACGCCCATCTGCTGGCCATACACCAGGTGGCCGCCCAGGTAGCCGGCCAATGCCGTGATACCAAAGGCGGTGAGCGATAAACCAATGGCGAGTTTACGGGTATTATTGTTTTTTCTCAACAGCAGGGAGGTAAGGTTGAGCAAGGTTGCGCCGGTATTTAACAGGGCATGCACAAACCCAATTCGCCTGTTTTGTCCCGACGTCCCGGTCCAGTCAGCTGCACCCGTTATTGCTGCTGCGGCAGCGCCTGTTACTCCTACAGCAAGGGATACATCTGCCACATGGCGATAGTTGTTGTTACCACACAACGTGGCAATATCCATCACCGCGGTAGTGGAATAAGCGCCAACCGGGATATCGGTGAGCATGGGGTGAAACGGGTGTCCCAGCCAGGTTCCATGTAAAAAATTTTTTACCCGTGCACCGGGCTTGCCCGTCGCTTCAAAAACATTCATAACTGCCGGTTGCAGGGCTGCCGCCCCTTTTTCAACCCATTGTGGTTTTTGTGCTGCGTTGATGAGTTGGTTTCCCATTGTGTTGAATTTTTAAATGAGTAATTATGTTTAACCAGCATTCAAATAAAGTGCCGTTACGAATACATACCGGTAACGCCCCGCTTTGAATTGAGGCTTCGACGAGGAAAAAACAAGAATGAAAAGCCGGGTGGAAATTCTATGAATTGGGTAAAATAATCCCTCGGCACTTTTGCCAGGTACTGCTGATCAACTGGCAGGGCTTTTGAGATTTTTTAAATACAGTAAACAAGCTGCAGCCAGCAACTGTTTCGCTCATCAGAAATACCGGGCGCTTCCCGGTTCTCTTGTATAACTCCCAGCTACTGACTGCTACAAATGAACCGATATTATGCATGCTGAATTTATAGCGGATGCCACGGCACAGGCCGGTGCTTTTCCTCATTTCTGGGAGCACACCATCGGCAGTGGACATGCCACGCTGGCTCTTCGCAGCGACTGGCAACAACAGATGAAACGTTGCCACCACGAACTTGGATTTTCTTATGCACGCTTTCATGGTATTCTTTCCGATGATATGGGTACCTTATTGTGCGAGCAGAACAAATTGTTGTATTCATTTTTTAATGCCAACCAGGTAACCGATTTCCTCGAATCGATCGGGATGCATCCGTTTGTGGAACTGTCTTTCATGCCGGCCGCACTTTCTTCCGGCGGCGACACCGTATTTAAATACCAGGCAAATGTTACTCCACCAAAAAATTATGCTGACTGGGAGTTGCTGATTCAAAAGCTGGTGCAGAACTGGGTAAAAAGATATGGGTTACCGGTAGTAAGGGAATGGTTTTTTGAAGTGTGGAATGAACCCAACCTTGATTCATTCTGGAAAGGTTCACAGGCCGATTATTTTACCTTATACCAACATACGGCAAGCGCCATTAAAGCCATTGATGATAAACTGAAAGTGGGCGGACCTGCAACAGCGAAAAATGAATGGATCATACCTTTCAGGGAATTCTGCGAAAAAAACAAGGTGCCCTGCGATTTCATCAGCACCCATCACTACCCTACCGATGCCTTCGGCCAGCCCGGTGATGACACCATTACCCAACTCGCAAAAAGCAGGCGCAGTGTATTGAGGGAAGAAACACAAAAAGCACGCAGGGAGGCCGGCGATACTGCCTTGTACTATACAGAATGGTGCACTTCTTCTAACCCGTTTGATGAACTCCACGACCTTCCCTATGCGGCAGCTTTTATCATAAAGACAATTGTGGAAGCCAGTGGTTATGTATCGGGTTACAGCTACTGGACCTTTTCAGATATTTTCGAAGAAAATTACCTTTCTTCCGTTCCCTTTCATGGCGGTTTTGGTTTGCTGAATATTTACGGGATACCGAAGCCTGCCTATCGTGCATTTGAAATGTTGCACCGGCTCGGTAACTGGATTTTACCGGTGAAAGGAACACATGATACAGTTGATGCCTGGCTGTTTAAAAACAACAATGGCTTTCACCTGCTGCTTACAAACTTCGCATTACCGCGGCACCCGGTGCAGGCAACCTCCGTTTCGTTTACACTGCAGCATCCCGGAGCTGTCAAAAATATTTTCGTGGAACGAATTGATGAGGCACATGCAAATGCAAGGCAGGCCTGGGAACAAATGGGTAGTCCCGGTATATTGAGCCAACAACAGGTGCAGCAACTGGAGGAAGTTTCCGCTTTACAACGAATTCCGCTTGCTTTTGAACAACAGGAATCTGCCTGTCATGTGCAGGTAGAAATGCCTGTGTGTGGCTCCGCACTCATCACCATTGAAGTGTAAATGATCACCATTGCCTAAAACAGGAAATATGAAACAGGAATCAACCGCCATTGAAGATTTTGCCAGGGCAAATCAACTGGAACAAACCCCGGAAGGCATTTGTTTCGATGCAGGAATATTCGTGTATTCGCAACAGTTATCTGCCAGGTTTGAAAGCGAAGTGCATATCATCAGTACCGGCGCAATGCATTACCGCATTTTTATTCTTCACCCGTCGCCCGGGCTGGATACATTGCCTTCTGTGTATGAATCAGGGTTTGTGGATATTTCTTACCAGGCTACAA
>CAYVLT010000411.1:0-3143 GCA_964452405.1 uncultured Ferruginibacter sp. | reverse complement strand
TACCGACAGCCGCAGTTTTATGAGCTATCCACGCCATGAATATTTCCGCCGCATTTTATGTAACCTGTTTGGAGAAGAGATTGAGAATGGTGAATTGCCGGATGATATTGACTGGATCGGGAAAATTGTGCAGGATATCTGTTACAACAACGCAAAAAATTATTTCGGTTGGTAAAATCAAAAGTGCTGTGTTTTGGGGAATTGCTCCTGCGTATTTCCCCGGCTGCCGGCAATGCTGCGCTTGAAAAGCAACCCATGATGTTGTATGTAGGCGGGGCGGAAGCGAATGTAGCCACGGCACTGGCGGGGTGGGAGGTACCGGTTAAATACTGCACTGTACTTCCTGATAATTTCATGAGCAGGCACATGCTGCACTACCTCGAATTCAAAGGCATCTACACGTCATCCATATTATTTTCGGGTAACCGTATCGGTTTGTATTATCTTGAAAGAGGTGCAGACCTTAAAGGCAGCATGGTGTACGACCGTGATGGTTCTTCTTTTTCTGAGCTCAAAAGAGGCATGATCGATTGGGATAAAGTGCTCGCCGGCGTATCCTGGTTTAATTTTTCAGCCATCAGCCCTGCCCTCAATCAACAGGTGGCTGATGTTTGTCTCGAAGCCCTGGAGGCGGCTTCCCGTAAAAACATCACGATTTCCGTTGATCTGAATTACCGGTCGCGTTTATGGAAATATGGTAAACAACCGGTGGAGGTAATGCCGCAATTGTTGCAGTATTGCAACGTGGTGATGGGAAATATCTGGAGCGCAAACAGTTTACTCGGCACTGCAGTGGATGAAGGTATACATGACAAGAAAAGTAAGGCAGCTTATTTCGAACACGCACAAAGAACTTCCGAAGAGATCATTTCTTTGTTTCCCCGGTGCAGAACGGTTGCAAATACCTTCCGCTTCGATGGGGATGCCAATCATATACGTTATTACACCGCATTGTACCAGGACGGTAAACAATACGAGTCGCCGGAATTTACCTGCCAGGGTGTGGCCGATCGGTCTGGCAGTGGTGATTGTTTCATGGCCGGACTTATTTACGGATTATACAATCAACACGCTCCCCAGGAAATTTTAAATTACGCCACTGCGGCGGCCTTTGGAAAACTACAGGAATTTGGTGATGCTACCGGGCAGGATGCCCTAACCATTTCAAAGATCGGCGGCAATCACTGATCAACTGATAGCTGTTAGTGCTGCTGCTGTCGCCTCATCCATAAACCACTCCGTAGTACCATCCACTGCATTGATCAGTTGTGCAGGGTATAATTCAATATTACGCGGGGCTTCCAGTACAGAATGCACAGCTGAAGCTTTCGACTTGCCGAATACAATAAAAAATAATGCATCTGTCTCATTGATGAGGGGCGCTGTCATGGTGATACGCCAACTGTTGAGTGCCTCCACCCAAACTGCACTGGTTATGTTTTTCGTTTCATGCAGTACTTTAGTATGAGGGAACAAAGAAGCAGTATGTGCATTGTCGCCCAGCCCCAGTAAAACGACATCGAAACGCAACGGTTGTTCTCCGAAATGCTGCCGGGTTTGCCGGGCATAATCAGCAGCGCATGCTTCCGGGCTCATCATGGTGTTGAAATAGAAAACCTGCGAGGCAGCTATGTTTAACGGATCGAACAGTGTTTCCTTTGCCATCCTGCCGTTATTGTCCTTGTCGTTGAATGGTACATAGCGTTCATCACAAAGGAAAAAAAATACTTTGCTCCAATCCACTTTTTCTTTGTAGGCAGGAGATACCAGTAATGCATGCAATGGCTTGGGAGAGTTGCCGCCGGTTAGAACAAGGTTGCATTGCTGTTTTTTTTCAATCGCAGCATTCACCTGTTCAACCAGGCGATCAGCCAACTCTTTTATTAATTCCCCGGTCGTTTTATAAATATGTAGTTTCATAACGTTATTTTTTGCCATTCACCGGCAGGCTGGTCCAATGAAATCCATCGCCCGCAATCAATGCTTCTGCCAGTTCCGGACCCCAAGAATTCGCTGAATAATTAGGGAAGTTGAGTGAAGGTTTGTTTTCCCAGGCTGTGATGATGGGCATTAATAATTCCCAGGCTGCTTCCACCTGGTCGCCCCGCATGAACAGCGTTTGATCTCCCTGCATTACATCCAGCAGCAAAGTTTCATAAGCCTCGGGCGTGTAACTTGAATAGGTGGTTTTATAATCGAATACCATGTCAACTGTATTTAACAGCATATCAAGTCCCGGCCTCTTTCCCTGTACCTGTAAGCGTATACTCATCTCCGGTTGTATGCTGATGATCAGCCTGTTTTGCTGCCAGCCATCCACCGCCTCCGGCGGAAAAATAAAATGGGGCTGGTCTTTAAACTGTATGCTGATGATGGAGGCAGACTGGTGTAGTCTTTTTCCTGTTCTTACATAAAAAGGAACGTTTTCCCATCGCCAGTTGTCAACAAAAAATTTGATGGCCGCGAAAGTTTCAGTGTTTGATTGCGGGTTCACTCCTTTTTCTTCCCGGTACCCCGGCACTTCTTTTCCTTCCATCCAGCCACTTCCATACTGTCCTCTCACCACCGATTTGCGCACCATATCGGGATTGAATTTGCGCATGGCGTGCAGTACATCCACTTTCCGGCTATGAATTTCACCCGCATTAAAATTGTTAGGTGGCTCCATCGCCACAAGGCAAAGCAATTGTAAAATGTGATTTTGTATCATATCCCGCATGGCACCGGATGTTTCGTAGTAGCCACCACGACCTTCTACACCGAGTTGCTCCGACACAGAGATCTGCACATGTTGAATATAATTCCTGTTCCATAGCGGCTCCAGGATGGCATTGCCAAAACGGAATGCCATGATGTTCTGCACGGTCTCCTTGCCGAGATAATGATCAATCCGATATATCTGTTCTTCCCTGAAGTTTTCAAATAAAAGTTTATTGAGTGCTTTTGCCGATTCAAGATCATGACCAAATGGTTTTTCAATCACGATCCTGTTATGTTCCCGCTGTGTTGCCAACCCGTTTTTAGCGATGTTTTCGGCGATCACCGGAAACAATGATGGCGCCACAGCCAGGTAGTGTATCACGTAAGGTTTGGCATTCCATTGTGCTTCAAATTCAGTGATCTTACTGCAGAATCCTTTATAG
>CAYVLT010000410.1:0-3200 GCA_964452405.1 uncultured Ferruginibacter sp. | reverse complement strand
CGGCACCAGCCTGATATTTTTTACCACGGTGCCCATTTTAGCATTGAGGGTGGAGCCTTTTACATCAAGTGATTTAATCAATACCACTGAGTCACCCTGTTGCAACACCTGCCCGTTACAATCTTTATGCAGGTCAACGCTGCCGTCGCTTTCATGATCCCCTGTTGCTTTTGCCCAGGCGAGCCTTTCATCATCAAGATACATCATGTCCAGGTTATCAGCCGCCCAGCTTTCCGCACGAAGCCGGTTCAGCATCCGCCAGGCAATCACCTGTACGGCCGGCACTTCGCTCCACATACTGGTTGTTAAACACTGCCAGTGACTACTGTTGAGCTCCACTTTTTTTTCCACCTGCGCCAGGCAGGTATCGCAGATCAACAGGTGAGTGTCTGCTTCCGGGCCAGGTCCGCCGGTAACTTCATATATTTTCAGGGCAGTGTCAGCCCCACACAATTCACATTTGTTGTCACTTCGTTGTTGCAGTAATCCTTCCAGTTTCATATATATCTTTTTTGAGCGGCGAAGGTAATTATTTCAGCCAGTTACCAGGATATCTCATAACATAACCTGCGGCAAAGCGCCAGGGTAGTTTTATACAGCATAATTTCCGTAAGTTTATCGTGTAAAACTGACGCTTAATAATTCCCGCGGAATAAGCGCATCCACCATCATAACCATTACTGCCATGTCTACACGCAAAAAATTTATCCGGCAAAGTGCATTACTCGCCGGCTCCGGCCTCCTGGCTTCCACCTTCGGCTCAAAGACATTTGCCCTGTTTCCTGCCGGCCCGGCGCCCAGTGATCAGCTCAATATCGGGGTGATCGGGGTGAGTGGTATGGGATGGAGCAACGTGAAGGCGGCAATCAAAGTGCCGGGGGTGCAACTGGTGGCCATTTGTGATGTGGATCAAAATGCCATTGACAAAAGATTGGGAGAATGTGAAGGCTTGCAGGTTGACCGCAAAAAAATAAAAACCTTTAACGACTACCGGCAATTGCTGGAGCAAAAAGATATCGATGCGGTGATCATCGGGACACCCGATCATTGGCATGCACTGATGATGATTCATGCCTGTGAGGCGGGCAAGGACGTATATGTTGAAAAGCCCATAGGAAACTCGATTGGCGAATGCAACAGGATGGTGTTGGCCGGCCAGCGGTACAACAGGATCGTGCAGGCAGGGCAATGGCAGCGCAGCCAGCAACATTTTAAAGAGGCGGTTGAATATGTGCACAGCGGCCGCCTCGGCAATATCCGCACGGTAAAAGTATGGTGTTACCAGGGCTGGATGAAGCCAGGCCCGGTAGTGCCTGACACAGCGCCTCCTCACGGTGTTGACTACACGAAATGGTTAGGACCGGCGCCGGCAAGGCCTTTTAATGCAAGCCGTTTTCATTTCAACTTCCGCTGGTTTTGGGATTATGCCGGCGGGTTGATGACTGATTGGGGCGTTCACCTCCTTGATTATGCGTTGCTAGGTATGAAGGCTGATATGCCCACCAGCATCGCCGCACTGGGTGGTCGGTTTGCCTATCCCGACCTGTATGAAGAAACACCTGACACGCTCACCACTTTGTATGAGTTTGATCATTTTAACCTGGTATGGGACAGTGCTATGGGAATCGACAATGGTTCTTACAACAGGGATCATGGCATTGCCTTCATTGGCAACAACGGAACCCTGGTACTTAACCGCGGCGGCTGGGAAGTGCTGGAGGAAAAACAAAGCAGGAATAAAGTGTTGTTGCCTTTGCAGCCGTCTGCAGACAACGGACTTGAAAAACACTGGGAAAATTTTGTACACTGCATCAGGAACCGGGAAGCATCGGCACTGCATTGTTCCCTGCAGGACGGGGCACGCGTGGCCACCGTTGCACAGATGGGTAATATCGCTTACAGAACCGGTAAAAAATTATCGTGGAATCCGGCAACAGCCTCTTTCACAGACGACATGGTGAACAAAGAGTACCTGTTAAAAGAATATCACAACGGTTATCAATTGCCGTCGCTCTAAGTTGAATCCTGACAATCATTTTTTGAAAAGCAGTCCGGGTGACTGCTTTTTGTATTAACAAAGCTTTTGTAAACAAAGGGATTGTGCTTTCATCTATGGAACATTGAATCACCATTAAAAAAGTACGATTATGAAAAAGATGATTACATTATTTGCAGCACTGATCCTGGTAAGCATTTCCTTTGCCCAATATGACCGCGACGGGCAGAAAAATTATGAAGGCAACGGACGCAACATGGCTTACAATGATCATAAAAACCGTGACCATTTTGACCGCTACTATTTTTCCGACAGGGAGAGAAACATGGAGATCGCCCATATCAACAAAGACTATGATCGCAAAATCAACTCCGTGATGAACCGCTTTTTCTGGAGCCGTCAGCGCAAGGAGTCGGTGATCCGCTCACTGGAAGCGCAACGCCGCAACGAGATCAGGATGGTAAATGAAAAATATTATCACCGTGATAACCGGTACAATGATCATGATTGGAGAAAACATTGATGAACCAGCAGCTTCCCATAAAGGCAACCGCTCAGCAGGTTGCTTTTTTTTTCAGCCACTCATACCCGATAAAAAAAGAAGAGCCCCCAGGAATGGGAGCTACCTTTCTATTCAATAAAATGCGTCAAACATTTAGTACGCTACTATAAACTGGTTACAAGCTCTTTTATTGTGCCGGTATCAAACTAAAAATAAATGGGTGATGCCACACAATAACAGTTGCAAAAAAATGCTGATTCATGTATCCATTTGGCAACTCATTCTTCATTTTTTTCAATGTTAACTTTTTGGCCAGGTCACCGGGAAAGGCTGCGATTCCGCCGCGGTCTTCCATGCCGGCGAACAGAAATTGCACTATAAGGAAACTTCCGGAAATAAATCATGTAAATCCGGCTGAAAACTGATGCCAGTCAGTGTTCTATGAACCATTATGCATTATTTTTATCGGGTTCACGGGTGTTCAAAAAAGTCATCCACGCGTAACACTTTTCCAGCAACTGTCTCCTCCACGGGCTGTTGCTGCCTGTAGTGCTTACATCTGGACCAGTTTTTTTGCCGTCACAACTGAACAACGGCTTCCAACATCTTAAGCATAAAACCATGAAACCGCTAACCGCCACCGCATACGAAGCATTGTTCAATGCTACTCCCGGTTTTCATCTTGTTCTTGATCCAGGATAT
>CAYVLT010000409.1:0-3207 GCA_964452405.1 uncultured Ferruginibacter sp. | reverse complement strand
TGGGAAAGCCAAACCTTCAGGATCAACCTGAGCTGGCGTTTCGGCAGCAGCCAGATCAAATCTTCCCGCGACAGGAAAACGGGTCTTGAAAGTGAAACAAGGAGGATCAAAGGATAATTTTTTTGAGATTGGAATTAACAAAGAGCCCTTTCAACTGAAAGGGCTCTTTGTTAATTGTATTCGTATTCAAAATATCCAAGTAGTTTTTTTTGTTTGGAATAACATTTTTCAATGATCCGTAAACCTTCGTTATACGTATATCGCCACAACAGGTAATCACCGCTTACCCCATCTTCCACGCTGATCATCTGGCTCAGCTGCCCGGCGCTGTTATATTCAAAAATAAAATCTGCCTTCAATCCGCCTTTCACAGCATTATATTTCACTATATCGGTAAGCCTGTTTTTATCATCGTAATAATAGTAGTAGTGTTTCCCGTTTACGCCAGGTTCAATTTCATCGGTTACATTGCCATGTTCGTCCAGTAAAAAATCCACCTGCGTGGTGTCGCTGTCGTTTTTGATCCTGAGCATTTTTACAGGTTTGCCATTTTCATTGTAGCTGTATTGGTGTTCTTCTTTTAAAGAAGTGGAAAAATCATCGTCGCTTGAATGTGTATAGGATACAATGCTTGTGATACGATCGTTGTCATCATAGGAATAAAAACTGGTGGAGGCGGTGATCTCGGAGCTGTCGGCTGATTTTACCAGTTGGCCTTTATCATTGTATTCGGATACCAACAAGGATTTCGCAGTGCCCGGCGACCGGGTATAGGTTTCCATTTCGTGGTAGTTCCTGTTGAATTTTTTTTCGCAGTAAAAACCTTCACTGGGAGTGCCGTCTGCCTCAAAGCTATGTACCAGCACAGTTCTGATCTTTTGTTCTTTGAGGATTTGGGTTTCATCATTGGCCATTTTTACACTCACAATATCCTTGTGATAATATTGTGCAGAAATGGTTGTCACGGGAGCTACAGCCACACAGCAGGCTGCAAAAAATACTTTCATCATGTAGTTTATTTTTCGGTTGGCGATTGAACCCCTGAGCAGGTAACCGCCACCATAACCGCCACAAGTTAGAAAGTTTGCGCATTCAAAAAGCAGCCGCCGGCGATTTGCAACGTTTTGCCGCCTGGCCTGCAAGTGTGTCCGTAATTTTTTTTGATTATTTTTAACCAAATTCCTGCGCCTTGAGCCATCTAAAAGAACGTAAAGAAAAAAACTGTTTGAATTGCAATGCAGAAGTAATAGGAAAATATTGCCATATCTGCGGGCAGGAAAACATTGAACCCAAAGAATCAGCCTGGCACCTGGTGCAGCACTTTTTTGAGGACATCACCCATTTTGATGGAAAATTTTTCAGCACCATCGGTCTGCTGATCACCAAGCCTGGCTATTTGCCGGCTGAATATATCCGCGGCAGGCGGGTGAGTTACCTCAATCCCATCCGGATGTACATCTTCACCTCAGCTTTTTTCTTCCTCCTTTTTTTCGCATTCTTCAAACCAGAAAAAACGAACATAACCGAAAACTCCACCATTAACGGGAAAACATGGCAGCAGATTGAAGCGATGGACTCAGCCACCTATACTGCTTTTGCACGGAATATCAACAAAGAAGAGCAACGCGGCGATACGCCGATGACCCGGCAACAACTGCGAATTTTTTTTGACAGCGTGATCAACAAATCGCTTGGATCAACCGGTACCGGTATACAACTTACGCCCAACCACTACCGGTCAAAGGCCGAGTATGATTCATTGCTGCGGTCGGGCAAAAAGAAACATAGCTGGCTGGAACGCCAACTTACTTACAAGCAAATGGAACTGGATGAACGTTATAAAGGAAACGGATCGGAAGCGGCTAAAACAATTACAGAAGCATTCCTGCATAAACTTCCACAGTTGTTGTTTATATCGCTGCCTCTTTTTGCTTTGTTACTGCAAATGCTTTACCTGCGGCGCAAAGAATTTTACTACGTGAGTCATGGTATCTTCAGTATTCACCTGTATATATTTTTATTCATTGCATTGCTTGCCGGTCTTTGCGTTAATAAACTGCAACTGGCAACCCATTGGGCATTTCTATCCATTGTCAAAGGCATTATTGGACTGGCAGTGTACATTTATATTTATAAAGCGCTGCGTTATTTTTACCGGCAGGGCAGGGGAAAAACCATTTTAAAATTTGTACTGCTCCTCATTTCATTTTTTATTCTTATTTCGTTACTCTTTTTAATATTTTTTCTTTTTTCATTGTTTAGCATATAACCTCTATAAAGATGGCAAATAACAGCTCTGTTGAATTTGAAAGATTGATCGGTATCATGAACGACCTGCGTGAGAAATGTCCCTGGGATAAAAAACAAACCATTTCCACGCTGCGGCAACTCACCATTGAAGAAACCTATGAACTGGCGGATGCCATCACAGATGAAAACTGGAAAGGCATCAGGGAAGAATTGGGCGACCTGCTGTTACACATCGTTTTTTACGCAAAGATTGGTACAGAGCAAAACCAGTTCACACTGCAGGAAGTGATTGCCGGTGTTTGTGAAAAATTGATTTTCCGTCACCCGCATATTTATGGCGATGTAAAGGTGACCGACGAGGAGGAGGTGAAAAAAAACTGGGAGAAGTTAAAGATGAAGGAAGGCAAGCAATCTGTATTGAGTGGCGTGCCAGCTTCTTTGCCCGCTACGGTTAAAGCCATGCGGTTGCAGGAAAAAGCAAAGCAGGTGGGTTTTGAATGGGAAAATAAAGACCAGGTGTGGGAGAAGGTGGAGGAGGAGCAAACAGAATTATTACAAGCCATTGCAGGAGGTGATGCTGCCAATATAGAAGAAGAACTGGGAGATCTCTTTTTTTCGCTGGTGAATTTTGCAAGGTTTTTGCAGGTAGATGCAGAGAACGCACTTGAAAAAACAAATAAGAAATTTATAGACCGGTTTACCAAAATGGAAACCGCTGCCAGGGAAGGAGGGCAGAACCTGCAGGATATGACACTTGAAGAAATGGACAATATCTGGAACAGAATCAAACAACTCCAACGCTAAGGCAGTAACAGCATCATGAAAAGCCAGCACCTGGATACAGCAAATACCTTCAAAAAACTTCTGCGGAAGAATGTTTACCTGTTGCTCGGGGCGGCCTGGCTGGTGACCATTTCTTTTATCATCGACAACTATTGGTCGGCCAATTCCTCCACC
>CAYVLT010000408.1:0-3218 GCA_964452405.1 uncultured Ferruginibacter sp. | reverse complement strand
AGGCATCGTAGCCCCAATACTTTTTTAAAACCTGGTTGATCGTCAAGGAAAAATAATTCTGCCCTAAATTAAACCACTTTCTTATAATTTAACCGGACGGAATTAATGGCCAGCACCACATCGCTGAAACCCATTGCCAGAGCGGCAAAGCCGGGCTGTAAAAAACCCGCAGCCGCCACCGGTATGGCAATGATGTTATAAATGAAAGCCCAAAACAGGTTTCCTTTAATGGTGGAGAAAGTATGTTTACCCAAGCCCAGTGCCAATGGCAGATGTTGTATGCCTTTATTCATCAGCACCACTTGTGCGGTTTGCACTGCGAGGTGGGTGGCATCGCTCAATGAAATGCCGATGGTGGCCTTTGCCAGGGCTGGTGCATCATTGATACCATCGCCCACCATCGCCACAGGCGAAACAGCATTCAACTGGTCGATGATGCCAAGTTTTTCCGACGGAGTTTTTTCAGCATACACCGTTTCAATGCCCAGTTGTGTTGCCACTTTTTCAGTTCGCTGCCGGCTGTCGCCACTCAATAAAACAGTTTTTATCTGCCGGCTGTGCAGGTAACTTATTACAGCCGCAGCCTCCGGCCGTATCTCATCTTCGATATCAAACCAACCTGCCGGTTCTTCATTTTTAAGCAGGTAAGCAGTATGACTGTTATCACCCTGCATCGACGTTGCTATTTTTTGTGAACCCAACAGGTAACGGTTGCCGTTTTTATCTTCAGCCTTTACACCCACACCTTTGATCTCTTCCACCCTCTTCCACGGAATTGCAGTAGTTGTTTTCCAGGCCTCCGTAACTGCTTTTGCCACGGGGTGATTGGAAAATTTCTCCATTGAAAAAACAATCTTTTTAAATTCTTCGGGGTCTATGCTGCTTTCAAAAGCGGCAATATGAGGCGTTCCGCATGTAAGCGTACCCGTTTTGTCGAATACTACGGTGCCGATATTTTTAAAAAGCTCCAGGCTTTTTGCATTGCGGAACAGGATACCGTTTTTAGCCGCACGCCCCAGTCCTACCGCGATGGCCGCCGGTGTGGCCAAGCCCATGGCGCAGGGGCAACTGATCACCAGCACGGCAATGCTGCGCATCAAGGAACTGGTGGCAGCTATATCAAATACAAAATAATTAAGTAAAAAGCTGAGTACAGCAATCCCGATCACCACCGGAACAAATACCGCACTTATCTTATCTGCCAGTTGCTGCACAGGTGGTTTTTCACCCTGTGCCTGTTTCACCAGGTTTACAATATTACTCAGCACCGTGTCTTTACCGGTAGCTGTTACCTGCGCTTTTACCGTACCATCTGTCAGGATACTGCCGCCCGTTAGTGCATCTTTTTTTTGCCGGGTAACCGGTTTACTTTCACCGGTAAGCAGGGCTTCATTTACGTGCGCCTCACCCCATAATATCCTGCAATCCGCCGGCACCTGCTCGCCGGTTTTTATCAGCACCAGGTCGCCAACCCTCAGTTGCCCGGCATCAACAGGAAAAATATTTTCCTTGTGTTCATCATCAAACGCAATCATATTGGCGATCACCTTTTGCTGCTTCGATAATTTGTTCAATTCTTTTTGGGTGATCTGAACAGACCGATGCTCCACCCACTCACCCAAAAAAACGAGGGTGATAATTGTTGCCGTGGTTTCATAAAAAACATAGTCCATACCCAGGTTGCCAAGCGTACCGATCAGGCTGTACACAAAAGCAGCGGTAGCGCCCAGTGCAATCAACACATTCATATTCGGCACACCGCGGCGCAGGCTTTTTACCGCACTCACCCCAAAATAACTCATGCCCACCAGGTATACCGGCAGGCAGATGAACAATTGAATCCAGGGATTCATAAGGAAGTGAATGTGCCAGGGCAACATGTGCAACATCAATACGGCTGTAAAGGGAAGACAGAACAAAAAACGCTGCAGGTGATTCTGAAACATTCGTTGCAGGTTGAATTTTTTTGGCGCTGCCGCAGGCGCCAGCTCCGCTGCCACCACTTTATAACCCAGGTCATCAATTCCTTTGGCGATCGCATTTTTATCTGCCTGCTCTTCTATTTCAAAGCTTACATCGCCGCCGATGAAGTTGACCTTTACATCTTTGAGGCCCTCTTTATTCAGGTATTTACTGATGGTGAGCGCACAATTGGTGCAATCCATTCCTTCTACTTTCCATTCTACTTTTTCCATTTTACAAAATTATTCAGGCTGCTGCTGATTGAATTGCTAATACTGGAAAATATCTTTGCAACATGGATTTAATTTTCAGGCTGGCAGACATTGAAAATACGGCGGCTGAATTTGTAAGACTAACCCGCCATCATAAAGTAATGGCCTTTTATGGCGAAATGGGCGCCGGCAAAACCACGTTCATTCATGCTGTTTGTAATGCGTTGGGTGTTACCGGCACCGTAAGCAGTCCAACTTTTTCCATCATCAATCAATACAGTACTGCGGACCATGAAACGGTATTCCACCTCGACCTTTACCGGTTGCGGGATGAAGAAGAAGCAATACAGGCCGGCGTGGAGGATTGTCTTTATTCCGGCGGCTGCTGTTTTGTTGAATGGCCCGAAAAAGCAGCCGGGCTGTTTCCGGCAAACACGCTGCAGGTGCATATTGCAGCCATTGATAATGAAACCAGAAAGCTCACAATAAATTTGTAAATTGTATCCTGCTTACGGAGCAATGATCTATCATCCTTTAATACATTTATGGCAACATCAAAACCGTTTGTTTCACCTTCTTTCAGTTATGAAACCCTGGAAGAAACGCTGGATGTGAAACCCAAGGGCAAAGAACTGTTCATTGGCATTCCCAAAGAAACTTCCTTCAGCGAAAACAGGATCGCGTTAACGCCGGAAGCGGTAAGTGTGATGATCGCCAACGGGCACCGCGTGATCATGGAAACAAAAGCAGGAGAAGGTGCCAGCTACTCCGATAAAGATTATAGTGATGCCGGTGCCACAATTGCCGCAGCGAAACCGGCTGTTTATGAATGTGACATACTCGTGAAAAGCGCCCCGGTAAGTGAAGAAGAATGTGAGTTACTGAAACCGGGCCAATACATCATTTCTCCCATACACTTAGCCGTTATGAAGAAAGAGATCCTTCAGAAAATGATGGATAAAAAAATAACGGCGCTCAGTTTTGAAAACCTGAAAGATGACAGCGGCCACAACCCGATTGTGCGAAGCATGAGTGAGATTGCCG
>CAYVLT010000407.1:0-3219 GCA_964452405.1 uncultured Ferruginibacter sp. | reverse complement strand
ACCAGGTACAGGTGTTGAGCAATAATGGCGAAAGACTGCTGGTACGCAGCATCGAGCATGCGGGCGGCAATGCGAGCCAGTTGATCGAACTGCCTGCAGGTATTGCCAGCGGCACCTACCAGGTACAGATCATCGCACCTGATAACAGCCATACGGTACAGACACTGTTTGTGAAATAATAAGGAATGATCCTGGTAATAATGGATGTCAAAAAGCTCCCTTTTGGGGAGCTTTTTGATTGCCGGGAGGAGCGTAATTGCAGAAAAATCGCAACCAGGGGCAGAAAGCGCAATATTTTTTAAAGAATCTTCAAAAAACTTTTCATAAAACCTTTGTGATTTCAGTTGCACCACTTACCTTTGCACTCCCAAATCAAAAAAGAAAGTTTAAAGATCTTTGCATATGTCACAACGAATCAGAATCAAATTACAGTCTTACGACCATAACCTGGTTGATAAATCAGCAGAAAAGATAGTTAAGACTGTACGCAGTACAGGCGCAGTGGTAACAGGTCCAATTCCTTTACCTACCCAGAAGAAGATTTTCACTGTACTGAGAGCTCCTCACGTTAACAAAAAAGCAAGAGAGCAGTTTCAGTTGTGTACGCACAAACGTTTATTAGACATTTACACCAGCAGCAGCCGTACAGTGGATGCTTTAAGTAAGCTGGATCTGCCAAGTGGTGTGGATGTTGAAATTAAGGCTTAATGAACCGTCCGTGATAAACGGGCAGGCAGCGAGTCAGTTCTTGAATTAAAATATGTGAACACCTATCTCCATAAAGCATTAGGAGCGCTGGGTAAAAATAAGATACAATGAAAAGTATTATTGGTAAGAAAATTGGCATGACCAGTATTTTTGATGCAGCCGGTAAACAAACAGCCGTTACCATCATCGAAGCTGGTCCATGCGTAGTTACACAAAAGAAAACCGTTGAAACTGACGGTTACAATGCCCTCCAGATAGCTTTCGGCGACAAAAAAGAAAAGCACTCCACAAAGTCAGAGATCAATCACTTTGCCAAAGCTCAGACCTCTCCTAAGAAAGTAGTTAAAGAAATCCGCAACAGTTCCATAGATAAAAATATTGGTGAAGTAATCACTGTAGACATTTTTGCTGAAGGCGAAAGTGTTGAAGTGGTGGGTACTTCAAAAGGTAAAGGTTTCCAGGGCGTGGTTAAGCGTCATGGTTTCAGTGGTGTTGGTGAAGCCAGTCACGGCCAGCACGATCGCCAGAGAGCGCCGGGTTCTATCGGTAACTCTTCTGACGCTTCCAGGGTTTTCAAAGGAATGAGAATGGCGGGTCGTATGGGCCAGGACAGGATCAAGATGAAAGGCCTGAAAGTGGTGAAAGTGTTCGCAGAAAAGAACTATATCCTCATCAGCGGATCTGTTCCCGGACATAACGGTTCAATCGTTTTAATTCAAAAGTAAGCTTATATATTGGCGCCCCGGGTGCCATAAAAACAGAATATCATGCAAGTAGATGTTTTAAATATACAGGGTGCAAAAACAGGAAGAACTGTTGAACTGCCGGAAGAAATTTTCGGTACTGAGCCCAACAATCACGTGGTGTACCTCGCTGTAAAGCAATACCTCGCTGCACAACGCCAGGGTACTCATAAGGTAAAAACCAGGGCCGAAGTACAAGGTGCTTCTAAAAAACTGCACAAGCAAAAAGGTACCGGCGGTGCCCGTAAAGGTAATCTCCGTAACCCTTTGTATAAAGGTGGTGGTACTGTATTCGGACCAAAACCTCACGGGTATGATTTTAAACTGAACCGCAAGGTGAAAGACCTGGCCAAGATCAGCGCACTGAGCTACAAAGCAAAAGAAAACGCAATCGTGATCGTGGAAGATGTGAACATGGATGCTCCTAAAACAAAACAGTTTGCAGGTATCCTCAAGAGTTTGAATGTAAGCGATAAAAAAGCACTTTTCGTATTACCGGAATATAACGACAATGTTTACCTGAGTATCAGGAATATCCCGGGCGCACAGGGTTCTTTGCTGAGCGATGTAAATACTTACGACATCGTGAATGCCAATGTACTTGTGTTTACTGAAAGTGTTGCAAAGATTTTTAGTGAAGAAGAAAAAGCGGAAGCTTAAAATAAAATAGCTAACCAGGAAATCATCAAATTATGAAACTCACTGACGTATTAATAAAACCAATTTTATCTGAAAAGATAAATAAGCAGACTGAAAAGGCTAACCGCTATGGTTTCGTGGTAGACAGGAAGGCGAACAAGCTTGAAATTAAAAAAGCTGTTGAGCAGTTTTATGGTGTTCAGGTAAAGGATGTGAACACAGCAGTTATGCCGGGTAAAGCGAAGTCAAGGTACACCAAAGCAGGATTTTTGAATGGCCGTAAACCAGCCAAAAAGAAAGCTTATGTAACAGTTGCTGATGGCGAGCAGATCGATTTGTACAGCACGATCTAACCCCAACCAAAAGGATGGCATCAACTGCCGCAAAAGTTGAACAATATTTTAAACTAAATAAATAACCTTAACCGGTTAACATTTAAAATGGCACTTAGAAAATACAAACCAACAACAGCAGGAACCAGGTGGAGAATTGGTAATGCGTATGCAGAGATCACCACGAATGTTCCTGAAAAAACTTTGGTTGAAAAAAAGAACAGCACCGCTGGTCGCAACTCTTCCGGAAGAAGGAGCATGCGCTACATGGGTGGTGGTAATAAGATCAAATATCGTGTAGTTGATTTTAAGAGAGATAAGAAGGATATACCGGCTGTTGTAAAATCAATCGAATACGATCCAAACCGTACTGCTTTCATCGCTTTGCTGAATTACGCAGATGGTGAGAAACGTTACATCATTGCTCCAAATGGTTTGCAGGTAGGCGCCACCGTGTTAAGCGGTGATGCGGTTGCTCCTGAACTGGGTAATGCTTTGCAACTTAAAAACATGCCATTGGGTACCATGGTGCACAATATTGAGATGCAACCTGGCCAGGGTGGTAAATTGGTTCGCAGCGCAGGCGCCAGTGCACAATTGAGCAACAAGGAAGAAAAATACGGCGTATTGAAAATGCCAAGCGGCGAATTGAGGAAAGTGCTCATCAATTGCTATGCTACCGTTGGTGTGGTGAGCAACAGTGACCATAACCTGGAAAGTGCTGGTAAGGCCGGCCGCAACAGGTGGAAAGGTATCAGGCCAAGGAACAGGGCAGTGGCCATGAACCCGGTTGATCA
>CAYVLT010000406.1:0-3220 GCA_964452405.1 uncultured Ferruginibacter sp. | reverse complement strand
AAAAAAATCTTCCGGCTGGTTGTAGGCAATTTCCACCCCGATCTGTTTATAATAATTATACAGGATGCTGCTGATCACATTCGTTTGTTCCAGCGGCGTAAGGTAGTTGTTGAGCTCAAGCCAGATATTGCGGCGTATCTTTTCTATTTCCTGCAAGGTTACCATGGTTTGGATGTCGGGGTAATGATACCTTGCGGCAAGCAGGGCGCCTTGCAATAATTCGCTGCTGCCGTTTTTCCAGTGATCAAAATCAGAACAGAGGTCTTTGAAATGCAGTTTGTGTATCATCAGCTCAATCCTTTCCTGGATCGTTTCGTCGCTGGTGTGCTCCCATAAATGCTCCAGGTTGGGAATGATGCCTTTGCCAAAGGAGATGATCCTGTTGCTGACAGTGCTGTACACTTCTTCATCGGGATCGTCAATAAGGTTCAGAAGGGCCGATATTTCTTTGTTTTCCTGCAAATGGTAAGTTAGTTTGAAATGAAATTCGCTATTTGAACGGTAATGCCGTCGATAATATTTTCCACAGGTGTTGATTAGTTGCCAAAAAGTTTTTCACAGTTTCACCGATTCTGTAAAAACAGATTTTTAGAGGGATAGGTTTTATCTGTTTATTTTAGCAGTATCAATGCAAAATTAATTTTCAGTAACCCGCTATGCTGTTAACGAAATTCAAAGAATATATCCAGGCGCACCAGCTGTTTAGCGGGCATCACCTGTTGCTCGTTGCAGTAAGCGGCGGCGTTGATTCCGTGGTGTTATGCGAGTTATGCCGCCAGGCGGGCTTTAATTTTGTAATGGCACATTGCAATTTTAACCTGAGAGGGCAGGAGAGTGAAGGGGATGAACGATTTGTAATTGAATTGGCCAGGCGCTACAGTGTTCCGGTTGCCATAAAACATTTTGATACAGCAGCAGCAGCCGCCTCACAAAAAAAATCGATCGAAACAACTGCCCGTGAATTGCGCTATGCCTGGTTTAATGCCTTGCTATCTGGTGAGGAGGGCGCCGACGCTGACAACTCCTTTGGTAAAAACGTAACACCACAATGGATACTTACAGCGCATCACGCAGATGATAATATCGAAACGGTGGTGATGAATTTTTTTCGTGGCACCGGCATCTCGGGCATTCGTGGTATGCAGCCCCGGCAAGGTAAGCTGGTACGCCCGCTGTTATTTGCAGAAAGAAAAGATATTATTGAATTTGCCTCCCGGCATGCTCTTTCTTACGTGACTGATTCCAGCAATCTTCAGAATGAATACAGCAGGAACCTGTTCAGGAATAAAATATTGCCATTGGTGAATGATGTTTACCCGGCGGCTTCAAAGAATGTACTGAATAATATCAGCCGCTTTACCGAAACCGAAATTCTTTACCAGCAGGCGATCGCACAACACAGGAAAAAGCTGGAGATGAAGAAGGGTAACGAAGTGCATATCCCGGTAAAAAAATTATTAAAGACGGAACCGTTAAAAACGGTGCTCTATGAAATGATCAAAGACGCTGGTTTTACAGCACATCAAACCAATGATGCGATTGAATTATTGCACAGCGAAAGTGGAAAATATATTCAGTCGCCCACACATCGGCTCATCAGGAACAGGCAGTGGCTTATCCTGGCGCCCCATGAAACGGTTGCTGCTGCTCATATTTTAGTTGAGGGCGCGGGCAGGTATTTGTTTGCAGGCGGGCAATTGAAGGTTGAGGATCGCATTGGTAAATTTGACACGTTGCCCAAAGAACCAACGATCGCCTGCCTGGATGCGGACCTGGTAAAATTCCCATTGTTGTTGCGTCGCTGGAAGCAGGGCGATTATTTCTATCCACTCGGCATGCAGAAGAAAAAGAAACTGAGCCGCTTTTTTATCGATCAGAAATTATCCCTGGTTGATAAAGAAAATGCATGGGTTGTGGAGATGAATCAAAAAATTGTTTGGGTAGCGGGCATGCGGATTGATGATCGTTTCAAGGTGTCCGCAAATACTAAAAATCTTTTGGTACTGTCGCTATTGGGTGCGTAATATTTGCGACAGGTCAAAGTTTTTCACCTGCTCAACAAACAGCGAAAGCAGTGGCAGATGTATGATTGCCGCCGCGGCGATCCATAAAAAAAGAATTCCAAATAAAGCTCCCCAGAAGTGAGCTGAATGATTGATATGACCAGCGCCCCGTTTATCTAAATAATAGGAAACGGCGAGGTACAGTCCACCAAACAGGAATGATACCATGTACACAGGAATGAAAAGTAATCCCATATATCCCAGTGGATTCAATAATATAGATGCAAAAACAACTGCTGATACTGCGCCGGAAGCACCAAGACTTTTATAGTTATAATTGTTACGGTTCCTGGAATAGGTCGGGATCAGGCATACAGCAAAAGCAAGCACATACATCAGCAGGTACAATAGTTTTCCTTTATTACCAAACAGGTCAATAAATTCGTACTCCAGCCCGGTTTTCCCCAGTCCAGGTCCGCGTGATACACCTTCGCCAAAAATATACAGTGCATACATGTTAAATGCAAGGTGGCCGAAGTCTGCATGAATAAGGCCGCAACTAAAAAAGCGATACCATTCTTTGTCGCGGGTAACGGCGGGGGGATAAAAGATCAGTTTATCCATTAGCTGTTGATTACCCAGTGCGCCGAATGAAACGATGCAGGTAATGATGATGATGACAAGGGTAATACTTAGTTCCATTTGTTGATATTACTGGTGGTGGTATTTTTCGTTTTTGATAATGCTGCAGGCCCTGTATACCTGTTCCGCAAGGATCAGGCGTACAAGCTGGTGCGGAAAAACCAGGTTGCTGAGGCTCCATTGGTAGTTGGCTCGGCGCATTACGGCTTCACTCACCCCGTATGCTCCTCCGATGAGGAAAACGATTGTTTTTACGCTTTCATTGGCCCTGGCCTGGATGAATTGTGCGAAAGCCTCACTGGTGAATGATTTGCCCCGCTCGTCAAGCAGTACCAGGTAGTCGTCTTTTTGGAGGGTGTTCAATATTATGTCGCCTTCTTTTTTTTTCAGTTCTTTTTCATCAAGATTTCCGGCATTTTTTGGCATTGGGATGATGTTCCATTCCACCGGGAAATAGTTGCTGATGCGCTTCGTGAAAAGGTCTACGCCCTCCTTCACAATCGATTCATGCGGTTTGCCAATGGCTCTGAAAATCAGCTTCATCTAATAGTTTATTTAGCAAAAATGCACAAAGA
>CAYVLT010000405.1:0-3224 GCA_964452405.1 uncultured Ferruginibacter sp. | reverse complement strand
ATGGCTCCCTTTGGGTCAGAATCCTATGCCCTTGAAGAGCTCATCGCTGAAATGGGAAGTGCATACCTCTCCCGGTTCGCAGGCATCTTACCGAATGAGATTGCAAACACTGTCGCTTACATCGACAACTGGCTTGGCGTGTTTAAGAAGGATAAACGCTTCTTAATTACCGCGTCGGGTCAGGCGCAAAAGGCGGTTGACTTTATACTAGGCAGGAAGGAGGATGAATCAAAAGAGGAGCCGGTGGTTAGTTAGTGTATCAAAGCCTTGCAATAGACATATTGCAGGGTTTTATTATAATATTGCGTATACTAATAAGTTAACGTACATTAGGCTTACTAGAGTTGGGCTTTCTAAAAAATTAGTTTATGAACTTTTGGTTAAAAGCTATATTACTTCTAATAGTACAAGAATCATTTCTAACTAATCTTCTGATAAAAGAAACCTATCAGGATCACTATAATGTATACATTTTTACTGGGATTTTTTTACTTGCATCGATAATCGATACATTAATTGGGTATTCTCTCGGAAAGTATGTACAAAGAAGAGGGCTCGAGCATAAAATAATATCCTGGACGAACAACTACATTTCAAAATTTGATGACTACATAGGAAAATTTGGAGAGAAAATATTTATACTTTTTCTCGCTTTAACCTTCCCTCCATATTTTCCTGCATTTCTTTCATCCTGGTTAAAGATTTCGCTAAAGGAAATATTCATAATAATATTGATTGGAGATATTATTTGGTACATCACTTCTTGGGGACTCGTAATTGGTATTACTCATTGGGTTAAGGATTCACAGAAAGCATTGTATCTTATACTTTTTATTACATTTATAATTATTATACTCAAAAATATCGCTTCAAGAAAATTTTACAGAAAAAAGTAGTATTACAGAAATGTAAATTTCTTATTTAAATTTTGTAAAAATGGTCTTTGTCTAAATAACTTATTTACTTAAATTGAAAAAGCATGAAAAATCAAATTATTGATTTAGAAAAAACAGGGAACCCTTCGATTCTTTTATATCACAGTCACCGAGAAGATATATTGTCAGTTAGGAAAACTCTTTTTACTTCGCTTGATAAAAGATCGCCATCTATTGGCAAAGCCGCTAGAAAAATTTTACAGAAAAAACTGAATCATTCTCCTATTAAAGATTTGCCAATGATGTTTGAGTTGTTTCCTTGGCTTATGCGAGATTTATCGGGGTTGGATAAAGCAAAAACAAAAAAGATATCAGTTAGCTGGTTGGCTATATATTTATATGTTTCCTTTCTTGATGATTGCCTTGACTCTAAAAATGAGATTAATGCAGATGAATTTCTAAGTGCTTCAGTCTTAGCACAAAAAGGATTAATCAATTTATTTAAAATTGTTAATGGAACAAAATTTGAAAGCCTCTTCAATAACTCCCTTTTTACTTCTGCTAATTTTCAATTACTAGATGTACTAGAACAAGCAAGAGTCAACGAAGATAGTTTTGCTAAGGCTAATTCGGCTTCTGGTAAAAACGGAATACTTATTGCCTGTGCAGGCGCTTTTGCGGCTTCCAAAAATGATAAAGCCGACTTTATTGTTAAGTTAACAAATAAACTACTTTTAACTGTACAGTTTCTAGATGATCTTGCTGACTTTGAGGAAGATTTTGCTAGCAAAAATATTACTGTTTTACTCAATAACGCTGTGAAAGAAGGCAGATTAAACCCAAAGACTTCTGGAAGAAATAAATTAATTCAAGAGCTAATTTCTTCGGGTTCTTTGCTCTCTGTGGTTAAAACGATCGAATCATCTCTAACTACCGCGATTATTCTAATAAATCAAGAAGTAAAGAATAATAAAAAAGAAAACCCTAGTTATAATTTTTTCACATCACTTTACTTAAATGTTGTGTCATTCCGAGATTATCTTGAAAGTAATCAACCTGGATTTTCAAAACTACCTTTCAAAAAGAGATCTGTGGTAATTGAAGAGATAGACAAAGCTATCAAAAAAATTTATCTTCACACTTAAAGAGGGCTCCAATGAAAAAAAGGGTATCTGCTTCAAAAATTTATTTTAATAAATTTAGCTCTGCGATTAATACTTTTATTGCTAAAATAATCAGCTTCTTACTTGATTATTTTTTTGATCCTCTTTTTTTTATTGCTGCGCTTGGGCCATTAATTGTGGGGAGCAATTATTTTATGATAGTAAGGTTATTCACTAAAGAAAACCCTTTAATTAAGCAAGCAAAGGAAAATCCCTATACCTATGCATTAATATCTTATAATATTCAATATTTTGTTTTGTTTATTGTTTTTATATTTTTTATTTCTGAAACTGCTCTTGCATTTAAAAGTGTGTTTCGCAACTTATCTATAAATCAAGTAATCCCAGTTTTTAAAACTTCAAATTTTACAAAGTTTATGTGTCTTTTTTTCGCTGGAATTTTCGCTTTTATGATTTACGATTTTATTCGAGGCTCTTTCGCACAAGTAGATATAGACCTTTATTTAAAAGAACGAGAAGTACGAGTTTTCTCCTTTTGGGAGCCCACTTGGCCTCCTTTTAAAAGCGCTATTACCCAATTTAGAATTACTTTTATTATTTATGCTATACTTCTTTCACTTTGGAAAAGTCAAACTTTACCACATTTAATCGAAACATCAAAGAGAACGCCATCCGACCACCCAGAAGAATAGTGTAAAGAGGAGTTAAAAATTCACTTTCTAAAAAGCTATTGAATGATATTATTTTTCTAAATCTTAAGTTTATTAAGAAAAATGATGTTGATAAACTTGTTACTATTTCTAGTAGGAATAAGTTTACATGGATCAACATTAATTTCTGTTAATCACCCGAAACTATCTTGGATTTTATTTAAGGCCGCCTATGGTTTTAATTTAATTACTTTTAGCGCATATCATCTTATTATTCTAATTGGCGCAAGTATGAGAAGTTAATTTAGAAGTCATGGTTGAAAAGCTCTGTCTTCTAGGGCTTTTATTAATATAACGGTTTAAATATAGGCTACTTAGTTGCCTTGTAATACATTAAAGTTCCTGTAATAATTTTTATGTTACCCTGATTAGTAATTTCTTTAAACCCGGAAGATGTAATTTGTTCCTGCAATTGCGTTGAGGAGTCATCGAGCAAGAAACGAAGAGGTGTCAAATAACGAAAACAATAAAAAATAGTTCTTTTAAAGCTGCTGGTTTCATAACCAAAATCACAT
>CAYVLT010000404.1:0-3231 GCA_964452405.1 uncultured Ferruginibacter sp. | reverse complement strand
CCCCTGATGTACAATCCACCAAAATCGTTGGTAGCTTTCCATGGTGCGGTATGGAAAATATCGGTGGCCGCAAGTTTCACACTCAGTTTCTTTTGCAGGAATTGTTTCTGCACACCCAGGTCCATTGCACCCTGCGACTTCGTTCTCCAGGTACCTCCCCACACACTCGGACCATTGAACCAGCCACTCACTTCAGCAGTGTAGTCTTTACCGAGTGAAAATGATTGCTGTACATAAGCGCCATACATCGGGATGTCAACATCCAGTTTATTCTCACCAATTTTACCGCTAAACATCTGGTAGCTGTACCAGAAATTCACATACCCGTTCCACCATTTGTTGATCGGCGTGGGTGAGCCAATGTTGAAACTGAGTATTTGCTGGGTTGCCAGGTTTTGCTGTTGCACGTAGGTGGCGTTACCGGTAGTATCAGTTACCTGGGTGGCATAATCGCTTACATGACTGTATCCTACAGATGTATTGATCATTCCCATGAAAGTGTGGGTAAGCTCAACATTGTCTGTGTATTGCGGCCGTAAAAAAGCATTGCCTTTTTCGTACGTAAGTTCATCTAATTTGTTTTCAAAGGGATTCAAATCCTGGTAAGTAGGCCTGTCGATGCGCCTGCTGTACGTTAAGTTCAATGAGTGTTTCTGGTTGATGTTCCAGGTGAGCGCAGCAGAAGGAAACAGGTTTACATAACTTCGTTTCACTTTGTTATCTGCCTGCAGCACACCATCCGCTCTTGTAAGAGTGCCCTCACTATTGGTTTGTTCCATCCGCAAACCTGCCTGCAGGCTCCATTTTTCACTGAGCTGTTGCTGGTAGTTGGCGTAAGCCGCATTTACATTCTCAGTGTATTTAAAGCTGTTGCTCCGGTCGAGCACCTGTACCGGTTTGTCAAAAGCGGTATCTGTAAAAAAGTCGAAGGTATTCTGGGTGGTAACAAAAGATGTTTTGGCGCCATATCCCAGTTTGCCTTTACCTAATTTTTGTTCCACATCTATTTTAAATGCATAGATGTCGATATCGGTTGGCGTATAGTTCCTGTTGGTGATGCTGTACAAAAGATTGTTGTTGGCACCATAGTAATAGTTGGGCTGGAAACTGCGGCCCGAACCGTGAAACTTGCCGTAATCAGCATCCACGTTCACTTCTGTGCCCGATGTATCAGCGTAGCGGTAGTTGAGGTTGAAGTTGGCGTTGGTTCTGTTGCCCGGCACCGTGTTAAGCGATTGCAGGTTTTTAACAAATGTGTTGGTAGGATTGTATGAAACCCTGGTATTGCCGGTGCTGCTCCATTCGTTGTCGCTGAAATTGGTGTTGGCCATTACGCCGATGGTATTCCTGCTGTTGATGAAATAATCCGCACCGGCTTTAATGTTCACGCTTTTGTTGTTGCTGGCCATGATCGACTTTTGATCATACAAAGTATCTTTCTGTATCCGGTACAGGTCGAGTTCATTTTCATAGCGACCAATATTACCACCCACATTACCGAACACGTTCACTTTTTTATCCCGGTAATTCAGGTTTACCGATCCGTTGCCCTTAGGTGTTACGCCCTGCACAAAACCCAGGTTCACGCTACCATTGGTACCAATGCGTTTGTTCTTTTTTAAGCGGATGTTTACGATACCTGCATTACCACTGGCATCATATTTAGCGCTTGGGTTGCTGATCATTTCAATGGCTTCAATATCGTTGCTGTTGATGCTGCGCAGGTAGGCGGCCAGGTCCTTTGTATCCAGTTGCATCATTTTACCATCGATGTACACTTTTACGCCGGTTTTGCCTTTCATACTGATGTTATCATTGTTATCTACCTGCATACCCGGGCTTTTCTGCAGCAGTTCCAGGGCATTGCTTCCCTGGGCATTGATGCTGGCTTCCACGTTGAAAACAGTTTTGTCGGCCTTTACTTCAATCATTGGCTTTTTGGCGACAATGGTTACTTCTTTCAGTTTGCCGGTGATACCCTGCATGGTTACAGTTTTGGCGTTTACCTGCTGGCCTTGCTTTTTGCTGAAAGGCTCAGAGTACTGTTGTTCGAAACCAATGCTTGAGTAACTTAATAAAAAATCGCCCTCTTTGGAAGTGGTAAATTCAAAGTTTCCCTTTTTGTCGGTTACCTCATTTTTTACGAGACTTGAGTCAGCCGCATTTAACAGGGAAACCGTTACCGATTCGAGGGGTTTGTTAGTGGCGTCTTTAACCGAGCCACTGATTTTTGAAGCAATTTGTGCTGCAACGGTACTGGCAAATGCAAACAGTACTGCTGCAAGAATGGTGATCTTTTTCATGACTAATTAATTTTGTTTTTCAGTGCTATGATGTGAACGCAAAGAAATCCTAAATGTTACAAGGGTTTTGTTCATTATGGATGAGTTGTATAATTGCTTGCATGAGCGGCGAAGGGCACCACATGGATATGTGATAAATGGATATATACCGTGACGGGCGCTGGTAAACAGGTTAGTGGCTGCTGCAGGCGGGCAGGGCATTAACGCCTTGTTATTTCATTTTACTGCACAAAAAAAGTATATTGCAATACGCCGGAATAATTGATTGGTGCTGGAAATGGTTTCCGAAATATTTTGTTTAACTGGTAAAACACAACCATGCGAAATTTTTCTAGGCTCGAAAGATTGGCTGCTGCCTGTTACTTCATCTGGTTTTTTATTCACCTGTTCATTTTCTTCACTTCACAGGAAAGTACCTTCAACACGGAGTTTTGGCCTTTTGTATCACCGGGACAAAACATTTTTACCACCTACGACATTACTGAGTTCCTGGTATATACCGGCACCCCGCTGGTGTTTTTCATTGCTTACCGCATTTTTGTGGGCGACCCGGAAAATGTTTATTACAGCCGCCGCCATCATTCGAACAGCAGTTTTTTCATTGCGTTTTTAGATGAAAAAATAAAGGTGGAGGAACTTAACCAGGAAGTAAACCGCCTGAACAACCGGCCGGTGGATGCCGGCTACCTGGAAGAACTTAAATCAGACAGGCAGAAAGCGGGCAGCACGGGTGTAAAGGATTGGATCAACCGGGTGGAAGTAAAAAAGAAGTACAAGGATTTTGAGAATTGAGTATCGCTGATCTTCACAAAAGGGTTAGGGCTAAAAAACAAAAACCCCTCCATGGTTAAATGAAGGGGCTGTGTTGTATTTGTCGTCCTCCCTGTACAATTTTCGAACTTATTTATAATGGACCTAAAGCGATTGG
>CAYVLT010000403.1:0-3239 GCA_964452405.1 uncultured Ferruginibacter sp. | reverse complement strand
ATGATTGTTCGCGCAAGTTTCAGTAATAAGAGAGGGTATCGGTACGGCAGGACCGGCTCTGTAAAAAAGTCGCCCCCTCCAATAAAGGTGCGGCAATACCACCCGGTATGCGAAGGAATTCATTTTTGATAATTCTCGCCTCATCCCAACAACCCTCGTCAATAAATGCCTGCAGCAGCCTGGCGCCGCCTTCCACCAATACAGACTGTATGCCTGACTGGTGCAACCCTGTTAATACCTGGGGAATAACCGGCATGGCACTGCTGATGGCAGTATATGTGAGATTGGATTTTTTTTCCTGTCGTATTTCGTTGAACACGATCGTAGGCGCCTCGTTTGAAAACAACCTGCTGCCCGGTTGCAGCCGCAAGCCTCGATCCAGCAGTACCCGTGTTGGGTTTTTGCCCTTCCATAAACGGGTGGTCAAAGCCGGGTTATCATAAATTGCAGTGCCTGAACCAACCATGATCGCTGCTTCTTCGCTGCGCCACTTATGCACCAGCCGGTTGCTGAAAGGATTGCTGATCATCACCCTTGAATGGTCGGCCGCAGCGATATGCCCATCGCCACTTTGTGCCCATTTTAAGATCACATAGGGTCGTTGTTTTTCGTGATAGGTGAAAAAGCGCCGGTTGAGTTCCCTCGCCTCCGCTTCCAACACACCGGTAGTTACTTCCACGCCTGCTGCTTCCAGTTTCCCGATGCCGCGGCCATCCACTTCTTGATAGCTGTCCCGGCAACCAATCACCACCCGCGGAATTTTCATGGATATCACCAGGTCTGCACAGGGAGGCGTTTTGCCATGATGTGCACAGGGTTCGAGTGACACGTACAACGTACTTTTACCGATCAGCGATCTGTCAGCTTCTGCCACGCTGTTGAGGCAGTTTACCTCCGCATGTGCCTGCCCGTACACACGATGGTATCCCTCACCAATCACCCTGTCTTCATGCACCAGCACAGCGCCCACCATCGGGTTAGGCGCCACGTATCCTGCACCCAGTTTAGCGAGTTGCAGGCATCGCTGCATGTATTGTTCCTGTGTTGCCAAGTCGCCAAAAATAAGCAATGAAAAGGGGCATTTCAAAATTGTTATCCCGGGTACGAAAAGCAGGTGTTGTTCCTACTGTACTGCCCTGGCACCGTTGTTCTTTCGATCCTGCAAAACAACACCCGGGTGAAACGCTTAAATAAAGTATGTTTGTCCACATGACCTTGCAACAATATTACCAGCAGTACCTGCAACAACTGCAAACCTTGTACGATACCGGTGAAGCCACTGCTATTGCAGACTGGGTGTGGGAAGTGAAAGCCGGCCTAAAAAAAAGGGAACTGGCAGACAGTGGCGGGCAACTGCTGACGGCCGAACTGCAGGCATCACTCAGCCGGTCGTTGCTGGAATTAATGCAACAGCGGCCGGTACAATATGTGTTGGGTGAAACATTTTTTTACCAGCTTCCTTTCAAGGTGACTGAACAGGTATTGATACCAAGGCCTGAAACAGAGGAATTGGTTCACTGGATCATCAGCGATCATAAAAACAACCCGGATACTCTATCGGTATTGGATATCGGCACCGGCAGTGGCTGCATTCCGGTAGCATTGAAAAAAAATCTTCCCGGTTTTACTATTGCCGGTACCGATGTAAGTGAAAGTGCCCTGGCGGTTGCCCGTGAAAATGCGCAACGCAACCAAACCGGTATTGCCTTTATCCTGGCAGACCTGTTGAATAGTAATGATTGGGAACTGTTACCAAGGGTAGATATCATCGTGAGCAACCCGCCGTACATCCCTTTGCATGAAAAAGAAAAAATGCCTTCGAATGTAACCTCCTTCGAACCGGGCATTGCCCTTTTCGTTCCCGATCAGTCTCCTTTATTGTTTTATGAAACGATAGCGACGTTGGCAAAAACACACCTGAAGCCGGGAGGAAAGATCTACCTGGAAATACACCAGGACCTGGCAATGGAAACCGCTGATCTATTCAGGGTAGAATTTCAAGAAGTGGATATCAGGAAAGATATCAATGGTAATAACCGGATGCTGAAAATTACTCGGTCCCGGTAACGGATGCGGAAGTGGTGGCACCCAAACGGCGGGCAATCTTCATTACTTTCACCACCTCTCCCCATTGCGCTGATGAATCAGCATTGATCACCACGGCAGGTTTGATGCTGTCGCCTTCGTTGATGAATTTCCTGAGCGCAGATTCAAGAGAATCTGTTATGATCTTTTTTTGCCCGATATAAAAGTTCTTCTGTTTGTCAACACTCACCACCACACTTTGCTTTGATTTGGTATCGCTTTTAGCCTTGGGAGTGCTTACCTTGATCACATTCGGGTTCGCCAGGGTGGAGATCATGAGAAAGAACATGAGTAATATGAACAGGATGTCATTGAGCGGACCAGTGTCCACTTCATCATGACTTTCTCTTAATTTATTTCTTCTTAATCCCATTTTTCAAGTACCGAATTTTGATTGATAATTCAAACCTCCCTTTTTTGGTTATGCGTAACCGTTACCTGGTTGGTTCCTGCAGGATATCGATAAATTCGTTGCTGGCTGCTTCCATCCTGTTGGCTGTTCTGTTGATCTGCGTATCAAGATAACTGTAGCCCAGGTAAGCCAACATACCGATGATGAGGCCGCTTGCGGAAGTGATGAGTTTGATATACATCGCGTCAGCGATCTGGCTTACGGAAGGGCTGCTGATGGTGGCAAACTCCTTTAACAACAGCACAAGTCCCACAATGGTACCCACAAAACCAAACAGCGGCGCAATACGGGAGATCACCGATAAAATAGAAAGATTCTTTTCCATCTTATACATTTCAAGCTTACCCACGTTCTCCATACTTTTTTCAATTGCTTCAATGGGCTTCCCAATCCGTTGCAGTCCTTTATCAATGATCCTTGCAACAGGATTGTCGGTATTTTTTGCCAGGCTTCTTGCGGCTGTAACATTGCCATTCACCACATGATCACGGATGATGCTCATGAAATTATCCTCGATCTTGCTGGCTTTTTTTACGGCGAGCAAACGTTCAATGAAAAAGAAAACAGCCAGCGCAAATAACAAACCCAGGGGAATCATCAACGGACCGCCCTTGCCGAGCAGGCTCCATACTGATTCAACTTTTCCGTTAACTGCTGTTGAGGTTGCAAGGGTATCTGCCTGTAAAAAAATATCAAACATGGGTCTACTGATTTAAGACAAAAGTAATTGTTTCTGTTTTTT
>CAYVLT010000402.1:0-3243 GCA_964452405.1 uncultured Ferruginibacter sp. | reverse complement strand
CGACTTGTATGAGTACAGGATCAGGACACTCAAAAGCTTTGGTTGCAATGCTTATCGCTGCAGTCATAACCCTCCGGCCCCTGAGTTGTTGGATGCCTGTGATCGCCTGGGCATGCTGGTGATTGATGAGAACCGCCTGGCCGGCATTACGCAGACACAGTTAGGTGATCTTGAGCAAATGATCCGGCGCGACAGGAATCATCCCTGCATCATCAGCTGGAGTATTGGCAATGAAGAATGGCAGATTGAAAATAATCGTACCGGTGCCAGAATCGCTTCCACCATGCAGGGCTATGTTCGTTCAATCGACAGCACCCGGCCCGCCACCTATGCTTTTAGCGGTGGTATCGGCAGCGATGGTATTACGACTGTGATGGGCCTCATCGGTATTAACTACATCGCCAACAAAAATACCGACGAAGAACACCGGTTATTTCCCGGTCAATGCATCTGGGGAACAGAGGAGGGAAGCACCAATGCAACAAGGGGCGCTTATTACCGCGACGATGCAAAGCATATTATCCCTGCTTACGATAAGCCACACAATGATTTTTTCCTGACGATTGAAAAAGGATGGAAACACTATGCTACCCGTCCTTATTTAGCCGGGATGTTTATCTGGACCGGGTTTGACTACCGCGGCGAGCCAACACCTTATGGCTGGCCTTCCACCAGTTCCTATTTTGGAATGGTGGATCTTTGTGGATTCAGAAAAGATGATGCCTGGTACCTGCAATCCTGGTGGACCCTGGATACGGTGTTGCACATACTGCCTCATTGGAACTGGAAGGGAAAAGAGGGAACCGGGATAGAAGTTTGGACGTATAGTAATTGCGATGAAGTGGAATTGTTTTTGAATAAAAAGTCTTTGGGAACAAAAAAGATACCGCTGTATGGTCATGCGGAATGGATGGTGCCCTACCAGCAAGGTGTGCTCGAAGCTGCCGGTTACCGGGGTGGAAAACTGGTCACAAAAAACAGGGTAACCACCACCGGTAGTGCTACCGGGATTGCTCTCAGCCCAGGCAGGAAAGAGATAGCCGCCAACAGAACTTCTATCGCTATGGTTACGGTGAGTGCTTTGGACAGCAGGGAACTGGAAGTGCCTGCCGCAGATAATGAAATAACGTTTTCCATTGAAGGCCCCGGGAAAATTATCGGGGTTGGAAACGGCAATCCCACTTCGCTGGAAGCTGATCGGTTCATTGAGTCGATCCGGGAAGTGAAGATTGAAAACCTGCTGGAAAAAGCCGTTGACAATATTTACATCAACGTTGACAGTATCGTTCGTTTAGATGCGAGTGCCTGGCAACCTGCATTTACAGACGACAGAACGAAAGCATTTTCAGAACGTACTAAAGCTGTTTTATACCGAGGAACTTTTGATATGCCTGTTTTAACGGGCAATGAAACAATCACTTTTTTTTATGACAGCCTTGGCCCGGCACAGACAATTTACATCAACGGGAAACTAATTGCAAAAGCCGTGACCGGGGTGGATGCCAGCGGCTATTCACTTAACAACACGATGGTACATCCAGGTGAAAATAATATCATGATCGTGGCCACGCCTTTTGTGAAAGCATATAGCTGGAGCACTTACAATAAAAACCCGGGCCTGGTGCAGGTACTGACGCCAGCGCCTCCCTGCAAAAGAAAATTGTTTAACGGGCTGGCCCAGGTGATTGTACAATCAACCGGCGAAGCAGGCACCATCCGCCTTTCAGCTACTGCCGCAGGACTGAAAACAGCCACAACCACGATCAACTGCCGGCCGGCGCAATAACGCTTTACCCTGAATTACTATTGAAATACCTGGTGGTACCAACATACATTTTACGATGAAACGAAATCTATCAATGGTTGGCTTGCTGTTATTACTAACAGTTACGGCTGCCTCAAAAAACAAAAAGACATATTCCCTGCAATCGCCTGATGGAAAGATCACAGCAGGCATTGAACTGGCTGAAAAAATAACCTGGTACATCCACTACGGGGGGCAACTGGTATTGGCTCCATCGTTTATCAGCATGACACTTAATAACGGGGAAATGATTGGCAGGAACGTGGAAGTGTTGAAGGTGGCCGAATCCAAAGTGGATCGGTCGTTTGTGACACCACTGTATAAAAAGCAAGGGGTGGATGATCATTATAACGAGTTAACCATTACCTGTAAAGGAAACTACGGCCTGGTGGTGCGTGCTTATAATGATGGAATTGCCTATCGTTTTTTTATCAGTCGCAAAGATGAGCAGGTGGTGGTGAACGAGGAGGCTTTTTTCAATTTTGACCAGGATTATAAAACACTGGTACCTTATGTGCGTGACTTCAGGGGAACCGAACAATATGTTCAATCGTTTGAAGCCTTGTACACTCCGCAACAGCTATCCGGTTTGTATATAGACACGCTTGGATTTTTACCGGTATTGGTGGAGGAGAACAATGTGAAACTGGTGATACTGGAGGCTGATCTTGACGACTATCCCGGGATGTTTGTAACGGGCAATGAACAACGTGGTTTTAGCGGAAAGTTTGCCCCTTACCCGCTTGAATTTTTCCAGGGTGGCTACAAAAAACTCAATACAATGATCAGCAAACGGGCGCCTTACATTGCCCGTGTACAGGGTACCAGAAAATTTCCCTGGCGGGCCGTGGTGATCGCCGGCACCGACACAGCACTGTTGAACAATGATATGGTTCAAAAGCTGGCTACTCCTTCGCAAATACCCGACCCGGGCTGGATCAAGCCGGGGAAAGTAGCCTGGGATTGGTGGAACGACTGGAACATTTCGCACGTAAACTTTAAGGCCGGCATCAATACCGCGACCTATCAATATTATATTGATTTTGCCGCGGCCAATCACCTGGAATACATCATTATGGATGAAGGCTGGAGCGATGATTTTGACTTGTTGCAACTGTCTCCCGACATTGATCTGAACGCCATTGTGGATTATGGAAGGAAGAAAAATGTTGGCGTTATTTTATGGGCAACCTGGTATGCGGTTCATAAAAATATGGAGGCGGTATTCGGTAAATATGCTGCCATGGGTGTGAAGGGATTTAAGATTGATTTTATGGACCGCGACGACCAGGTGATGGTGGCATCACTGTACGATATGGCAAAAGCAGCGGCAGCACATCAACTTGTACTCGATTACCATGGCATGTACAAGCCCACAGGTTTACAAAGAACCTGGCCCAACGTATTGAACTTTGAAGGTGTGAAGGGAATGGAAAATA
>CAYVLT010000401.1:0-3247 GCA_964452405.1 uncultured Ferruginibacter sp. | reverse complement strand
TGTTCATGCCTGTCTCCATTCCATGTTGCCCCTTCTCAACCCATGCGGCCAAATTTGCCCGATCGGATGAAGTCGTTCGCCGCCTGGTAATTGGCGCCGCTTCTCCGCTGCGAACCGATCTGTATCACCCTGTCAGATGCACGCACTGCCGCCAGGGCAGCCCTGTTATCGGCCATCGTTTCAGCAAATGGTTTTTCAACGTAGGCATCGCAGCCGGCATTCACCGCCTCAATGCAATGAAGCGCATGTTGAAAATCTGCCGTACCGATAAAGACCGCATCCACCAGTTTGCGGTTATACATTTCTTCGTTATTGCGACAGGCAACAATATCATGCTGCATATTTTTTTTCCAGAGTGCCGCTCCTTCTTCCCGGCGGTTCTTCCAGATATCCGATACGGCCACAAGATCAAAATTCAATTCTTTGTAGTGGTTCATAAAGCAGGGCATGTGGGTTGCCTTATGACGGTCAGAAAAACCTACAACGCCAACGCGTACACGATCATTTGCGCCGATGATGCGATCGTAACTCGACGCGGTCCATGCCAGTTTAGTCGTAAGTACTCCTGCGCCCGCCAGTGCTGCCTGCTTAACAAATGTTCTACGTGATGCCATAACAATAGTTTAAAAAATGAAGAAAGACCTGCCTATTTCAAAACCTGTATCTTGATGCTCCTGAACGACACCAGGTTTCCATGATCCTGCAAAAGGATATGACCTTTATCTGCCAGCCCGAAGTTGGGCCATACTGCATATTTGCTTCTTGCCACCAGTGCCAAAAAATAAGGAGCGCCCCGCTGGTATTCCAGTACCTTCCAGCCATTCAGCCAATGCTCCACGTGATTGTCAGGATAAACGATCAGTATCCCACGGTTCCATTCACCAATCGGCCTGCGGGCCCTTGGTTCTTTTAACGAGGGTATGAGATCATACAAGGATGCAAGGGTTCTGTTTCCCACCACCCCCAGTTTTGCATCGGGGTGGCGTTCATCATCGAGCAGCTGGTATTCAAGTCCTATGGCGGATCCGTTGCTGGTGTCTTTTTCTGTTACAAAATATTTTACACCACTGTTGGCGCCTTCACTGAGTTTAAAATCAAATTGCAGGATGAAGGCTCCATACTCCTCCGTGGTTACAATATCGCCTCCATTCGCAGCTTCCTTGCCGGCAGAAGGGAGAACACTTAACACCCCATCCTTTATTTCCCAACCATGATCCGGAAATTCATTTTTGTAGGCACCCCTCCATCCTTTGGTGGTTTTGCCATCCCAGAGCAATGATACACCATTCGTTTTTTCAGCAGCGGAGAGGTCGTTGGGAAGCATGTTAACAACAAACAGGGGCTGATAAGGGGAGGGTTGAAGATGGCTGGTTTGAATACGAAGTTTCCGCCAGCGGATGGTTTCTCCGGCTTCGGCTGCGTTGTTGATGGCATGCACCTGCAAAGCAATAAAGCCTTTAGGCGTAAGATCATCCACGAGGTAAGCAGCAGCCACCCCATTGATCCAGGTACGTATAACAGCACCAATGCATTCAATGCGTGCATGATTCCATTGTGCCTGCCTGAACGCAGTTTTTGCCCGTGGGTTCAGGTCGAGCGGGTACAGCCAGTCACGCCTTGCTTCGTCGTAAATACCACCCGTCCAGCCACGCTTTGAAGGATCGATCTCGTACTGGTAGCCGTGCACCCGGCCATTATTATAGGCCGCATTGCTTTCACTGCGGAATTGAACCCCGGAATTCATGGTGCTGTCAACCTTGAATTCAAACTCAAGGATAAAATCGCCATACTCTTTTTCTGTTGCTAAAAAAGAATTCGGCTCACCGTAAACGGTAGTGCCTACGATCTCTCCATTTTGCACTTTATACCGGGCGTGTCCATTTAATAATTTCCACCCGGTAAGATCCCTCCCATTAAACAATGGCTGCCACGCCTGGGCAAAAATAAATGTTGAACTGCTGCTGATGAGGAAGGTGGTAATTGCAAGGATGATCTTTTTCATTGAACAGGCTGTTGAATGGTAATGGCGCCGGTGCCGGTGATTCATCTTGCTGATACTCCATGCGCAGGAGCCCAGGTAAACTCTTTTGGCAGTAGCAACCAGTGAGAATGAAAGGTATAAAAAAATAAAAAAACATGGGCGGGAATTTATACCGGCGCCTGGTGTTGAAACAGATTCTACTCAATATTCCATTTAAAGAAACAGCATCGGGAAAATTATTCCCGGATTTTAGCAGCCTGGTCCTGCTTTCCGGGTGGCTTGTTTTTTGTTTTTTTTATGCTGGTGCATTCGCATAAATGGTGTTAATTAAAAAAATGGATTATGAAAAAGTTATTAGTAATGATGATCAGCGTGATCACGGTGACTAATGTGACAGCGCAGGTTGATACAACGAAAAAATATGTGCAGCGTGATTCCGTGTTGCAGCCCAAACGGTACATGAATGACAGTTTTCAGCATAGATGGCGGAAGGACAGCAGCATGACCGGCTTGTATCAGGATTCCACCCAGCGTAATAAATGGAAACAAAACATCGCTGCACCAGCGGATACTGCATTTGCAGACAGCTCTGATAAAAGAGCGTGGAGCAGGATGGACACGCTTCCCGGGAGCCATACCTTTAATAGAACGATGAGGGATCAAAAAGACAGCCTGGACAGAGCTACCGGTAATGTCAATGCAGCCGGGGCTGCCATTGTATCGGACAGGGTGATGATGAAGGATGGTGAAATGCAGGTGGTAAAAAATGGTGTGGTCTTGAAAATGACGGAGGATATCACACTCCCTTCCGGCATGGTGGTGACAAAGGAGGGTACTGTGAAGAAAAAAGACGGGACACAAGTGAAGCTGAAGGATGGACAGTACATTGAGATGGACAATACGCCGTCAAAGGCAGCAAGGCTGGTAAAAAAGAAAACGGGTAATAAAAAAACATCACGGCACCAATAGTGATAAGTAAGCAGGAGTACAGGTAAAGTATTTTTCTATGAAAAATTGCTAACAAAACCGTGGATGGTCAGCCATTCACGGTTTTCATAAATGCTGCCGGGTAGCGAAGACCGGAAGCGATGTTTTTTGGTGAAATTTCGTCGATCCTGCGCAGCTCTGCTTCACTGAACTGAATGTTTACTGCTGCCGCATTTTCTTCCAGGTATTGAATTCGCTTGGTGCCGGGTATGGGGAAGATATGATCACCCTGGGCGAGTACCCAGGCCAATGCCAATTGAGCCGGTGTACAATTTTTTT
>CAYVLT010000400.1:0-3287 GCA_964452405.1 uncultured Ferruginibacter sp. | reverse complement strand
CTCTTTTACCGTTCAAAACCGGTTGATCAATGAATATCTGTCAGGGGCACCCAACGGCGGCAATGCAGGAATGGATGATGATTTGCCGGAAACAATTGAATTAACCCTGCAAAACTGCCGGCAACGGATTCAATGGATCCGCGACCAACACATTGCTTATGGTACCAGCCTGGCACAAACCTTTCTCCTCACCAGGTTGCAACAGCAGGTTGAACGTATGTTGCTGGTGCTGGATGCTTTGGACACGGGCAGCGGGTTTAACCTGGAAAAGTTTACCAGCTATTTTACCACGCTGGTGCGATTCGAAAACAGGAAATACTCTGTAAGCGAATTTATCAGTGAGCAAACAGGTTACCTTGCCTACCAGGTTGCGGAACATGGGGGAAGAACAGGTGAAAAATTTATTACAACTAACGGTAAGGAGTACTGGCAAATGTTCCGCAGTGCCCTTGGAGGTGGACTCATCATTTCATTTATTGCTGTGATCAAAAACCTGCTGGCAAAAATTGCAATGGCACCCGCCTGGCACGGCTTTTTGTACAGCGTGAATTATTCTCTGGGATTTATCCTGATACAGGATACCGGCGCTACACTGGCTACCAAGCAACCGGCTTACACAGCTAATCATGTTGCGGCATCACTCGATGTGCAGAAAAGCGGAGGAACGCCCGACCTGCGTCATCTTGCCATCACTATTGCAAGGGTAAGCCGCACACAACTGGCTTCCATTACCGGCAACCTGTTGGTGGTATTTCCACTCACTTACTTTTTAGCATGGCTCTTTTATACCACCAGCGGTGTTAAGATTGCAGAAGGTGCGGCAGCGCACCAATTGCTGGCAAACCAGCATCCTTTTCACAGTTATGCCTGGTTATATGCAGCATTTGCAGGCTGCTTTTTATTTGCCAGTGGATTGATCGCCGGCTATGTTGAAAATTATATGCAGTACAGCAAGGTAGGGGAGCGACTCCGCCGTTCCGGGGCTTTCAGCAGCTTTGGTGAAAAGCGCCGTTACCGTATCATTCATTATATTGAAAACAATGTTGGTTCACTGGCGGGAAACATTGCACTTGGTTTTCTTTTGGGTATGGCCGCTGTTGCAGGGCATTTGTTCGGCCTGCCATTCGATATCCGTCATGTCACCATTTCTGCAGCAAACACTGCAGTAGGATTTTTTGGGTTGGGCAATGCTGTCAGTGCTAGCGAAACAGGATACACTTTACTGGGAGTTGCCGGTATTGCCATCATCAATTCGGCCGTGAGTTTCGGGTTGGCTTTTATGGTGGCGGTTAAAAGCAGGGGTGTTCGCCTGGGCGCTTATCCAGAGTTGGCCGGACTGTTGTGGCGGTACTTAAAAAAATACCCCGGCGACTTTATAAGACCTCCCAAATACAGGCTGCCCGAACAATTGAACTAAGCTTTTTCAATTAACAGAACCTTGACACCGGTTAACAAACAGGTGAAGTAATATTACAATCTCTTGTTTCCGCAGGAGGCTGTTTAAAAAGGAAGTCATCTTTTTCTAAGATGACTTTTTTATTGGTACGATTGCTGCAATGCAGAAGAGCAAAATCCCTCCACTTCGTGTCCTATTATAACAGGCGGTAACTGCAAATGCATTATATTGAATGAAATTTAAAACTGGTATGGCAATAGCCAACGTTGATGGTCCTGCTGAAACACAATTCAGTTTTCTCGCCGGCGGCGGGGAGATGGGGGCATTGATGCGTTCGAAAGATTGGTCCAAAACTGCGATTGGTGAGCCCGGTGCCTGGTCACCTGTACTAAAAACCACGCTTGGAATTTTATTGAATTCCCGGTTTCCTATGTTCCTTTTCTGGGGACCTGAATTATACTGTTTCTATAATGATGCTTATCGTCCCAGTCTCGGTAAAGATGGTAAGCACCCGGCCATCCTTGGAAACCGGGGTGAAGATTACTGGAAAGAGATCTGGCCCCAGATAAAACCATTGATCGATGAAGTAATGAATAAGGGGCAGGCTTCCTGGAGCGAAGATCAATTACTGCCCATATACCGCAACGGGCAAATGGAAGATGTGTACTGGACGTTCAGTTACAGCCCTGTTTTAAATGAAGAGGGAAAGCCGGTAGCCGTTTTTGTTACCTGTACCGAAACGACAGAGAAAGTGGTTTCGCGCCGGCGGCTCGAAGAAAGCAGGACACAACTGGAATTTGCCATTGAGGCCGCCGAACTCGGCACCTGGGATTATAATCCGTTAACCGGCAAGATCGTTGCAAACAGCAGGCTGAAAGAATGGTTTGGGATCAACGAAACAGAGGAATTTACATTAGATACTGCTCTTGAAATGATTGTTGAAAAAGACCGGCAACGGGTGGTAACCGCCATACAGGCGGCACTGGATCCAGCCTCCGGCGGTTATTATAATGAAGAGTATACCATTCAGCCACCCGGCAGCCAGCGACAGGTGGTGGTACAGGTAAAAGGCAAAGCATGGTTCAATTCACAACGCCAGGCCTATCGTTTTAACGGCACGATGCAGGATGTAACATCGCAGGCCCAAACCCGCATGAAACTGCAGGCAAGCGAACAAAGTTTTCGTAATACCATCAGGCAGGCCCCGGTGGCGATGGCCATTTTCATTGGAGATAATTTTATTGCAGAAACAGCTAATGATACATACCTGCAGATTGTTGGCCGGCAACAGGAGGAGTTTATTGGCAGACCATTATTTGAATCACTGCCAGAGGTTCAGGTGTCAGTGGAACAGTTGATGCGAAGCGTGGTGGCAACCGGTGAGCCTTATCGTGGGTACGAATTCCCGGTGATGCTTACACGCTTTGGAAAAAGCGAGGTCACTTATTTCAATTTTGTTTACCAGCCTTTTCGAAACGAAGACGGCGAGATCACAGGGGTGTTTGTGGTGGCCAGTGATGTAACGGAATCGGTGCACGCCAAACACAGCCTGGCAGAGAGTGAAAAAGAATTCCGCAACGTGGTGATGCAGTCACCCATCGCCATGACGATATTAAGAGGGAATGATTGTGTGATCGAGATGGCCAATACCATTATGTTTGAGCAGATCTGGGGACGAACAGAAGCAGAAGTAATCGGCAAAAAACTGCTCGATGTATTCCCCGAACTGAAAGAGCAGAAATATCCTGAGTTGCTGGAAAAAGTTTTCAGCACCGGGCAAACACATAGCGAGAAAGAAGCAGTTGCATTTGTAAAGCGGGATGAAGGTATGAAGAAGTTCTTCCTCGATTTTGAATATGCCCGGCGATATGAAGCAGGCGGAACCGGATCG
>CAYVLT010000399.1:0-3299 GCA_964452405.1 uncultured Ferruginibacter sp. | reverse complement strand
GGTTCCGGGCGGACGGAATACTTATTCCCCACCTGCATAGCAATACCTGAACGTTATACGCAATTTTAAGAAAGTTTAAAATGACCAGAACCGAACGGAAACTTGATGAAGCTAAGTATTTTAAAGACTTATTAAATACTAATGATCCTTATTTTGATTATGTTTTAGGAGCTTTTCTTAATGCTGCTAGAAGTATTAGCTGGATAATGCGTCATGAGTATGGAAAAGTAGAAGGATGGGAAAAATGGTTTAAGGAATATAATTTATCTGAAAAATCAAAACAACTCCTGCAAAAAATTAATGATTTAAGAATTGAATCAGTTAAGACTACAGGAGTTAAGACTGATTTTTATTGGCAAGAAACAGAATTATTAATTGATGAAGCTTCTTATCCGGAACTAAAAAAACTTTTAAATATTGAAGATGGAGAATATCTACTTTCAATTACACCTTACGAAGAAAATAAACCAAGACCCAAGAATGAGGAAGGTACTTACTCATTCTTGGGAACAATAGATAGATCAAGACAAAAAGCTCCAAATTCAAGAGAAGATCTTTTACAGTTGTGTAACGAATACTATGACCTCATGAAAGAAATTGTGACGGTTTGCAGTTCTAATTTTTCAAATATTTGAAGGTCTCACGATTGCGTATAACATGGTATTACTGCAAGTCTGGCGGGACGGAAGATCAATGAACAGTTGTAAAAAGCCAAACTTCAGTCCGGGCAGGACAAACAATTTTGAGCATCTGTAGTTATGCGCAACTTTTTTATCATAATTCCCCATCAGTAACCAGGCAGACGGAAGGCTAATTCCAGCCCTGCAGTAATACCTCGGCGTTGTACGCCATTATCCCTTGACAATTCCAGCACTTTTCTTACTGTAGATACTACTAAGTGCTTTACAACAAATACGATTAACTTGTAACAATTATTTTCAACATAATTATATGGAACTCTTAAAAGGTGAACAGCTAAAATTTACGCATTTAGAAGATGCTTCTACGACAAAAATGTCTGATGAAGAGATTAATCAGAAATACATCAAAGGAGAGGTAAGAATTGTAACAGAACAAGCAAGGTACCCACTGCCATCTATTGTAACGATGCTCGACAGTGATGATTATTTACTAAATCCTGAATTTCAACGAAGGCATAGATGGTCACAAATTCAAAAATCTCGTCTTATAGAGTCATTTATAATGAACGTTCCAATACCTCCAATTTTTCTGTACGAGGATAAATACTCTCACTACGAGGTAATGGATGGACTACAAAGGCTAACTGCGATTTATGATTTTTATACAGATAGGCTAATTCTTGATGGCCTGGAACAGTGGCCTGAACTAAATGGCAAAAGTAGCTCTACATTGCCAGTACAAATTCGTAAAGGAATTGACAGACGATATTTATCATCAATAATTTTATTACAAGAAACAGCAAAGGATGAATTTGAAGCGAAAAAATTAAAGCAATTGGTCTTTGAAAGAATCAATAGTGGTGGGGTTCAGTTGAAGCCTCAAGAGTCTAGAAATGCCATTTTCAACGGCCCCCTTAATGAACTATGTATAAAATTAGCGAGGAACAAATTTCTATGTCGCACTTGGAATATCCCTGAACCAGTTGAAGGCGAACAAGAACCATCTGATATTTTGCTAGCCAATAATGCATTCCGTGAAATGGAAGATGTAGAACTGGTCCTTAGATTTTTTGCCAATAGACAAAGAGATGAGTTATTCAAGAGTAGTTCAAATTTTGGTAATTTTCTTGACAACTATCTCAGATATGGAAATTATTTACCAGAGGACACTTTAATAGGAATGGCGAAGTTGTTTGAAGACACTATCGAGTTTATGTTTAATCTACTGGGTGAAAAGGCATTTTGGCTCTATAGGCAGCGGAATACAAAATGGAATTGGTTTCAACGTCCTACGACGGCTGTTTATGATTCAATCATGCAAATAGCATCAAACTACTTACCTCAAAAGGAAAAGGTTTTAAAAAATCAGGCGCAAGCAGACGATAAACTTGCAGAATTTTATAAAGCAAATTATTCAACTTTTGAAGGGCGTAACACAAACCCAAGTATATTAAAAGAAAGAGAAGCCAAGTTTACAGAATTTTTTGAGTCATTAATTGATAAATAATGCAGGAGATAAAGAACCAATTTCATAAAGAGCTTCTTGATTTACGAAAACTAATCTCATTTTATGATGCGGAAATTAAATTATTAGGCGAGTTTGATTTTTCTCAACCAAATATCAATAACGATTTATTAAATGAACTCTCAACTGTTTTGAAATCATTTAATATTTCAAAACGGCAATTCAACTATAATAGCATTATAATTTCACTATACGGTTCGTTTGAGAGATTTATTGAGAATATACTTATTTCCTATATTGATTTTGTGAACAGACTGATAGCAAAATATGATAGACTGCCTGAAGCTATAATAAAAAATCACTTCAACTTATCATTAACATTATTAAATAAAATTCAACAGCCACGATACAACGGCCCTTTAAAAAAAGAAGGAATTATTAGTAATCTGCACACATGTATTAATGTGAATGAAAACTATCAGTTAAACAAAGATGCATTCGCTCAACATACAGCAAATTTTAGATTACAGGTAATTGATGAAAACTTTGCTCATGTGGGAATTTTGGGAATTAGCTCTTTGATAATGAAAGACAATAACTTTCACACCTACTTATTGGAAAAAACTGAAAAAACTGATGATGATGCAATCTCTTTAGACGAAGCATTTTATTTGTTAAACGATTTGGCTGAGCGTCGAAATGATGTAGCACATGGAGTTCCAAGTGAAATTTTACAGAATGAAATTTTGCTTGACTATATAACTTTTTTTGAAACATATACTGAAGCCTTGACAAGTATTCTAGAGAAAGAATATCTTCAAAATGAGCTGTCATATTCAGGTAAAGAATTAGGCGATATCACTGACGTTTTCCAAGAAGGTAAAGTCATCTGTATATATAGCAACAAACTCCCGATTAAAAACGGTGATACTCTTATAGGAAAAAATGAAAACACTATTATAAAAGCAAAAGTGGTGGGAATGGAATTAGATGATGCTAAAATTGAAACTGCTGACGAGCAAAATAATTACGAGCTGGGAATTGAAATTGACGGAAAATTCAGAAAGAATTTTAAAGTATTCTTAATTCCGAGCAAATAACGGCGTACAACATGGGTATTACTTCAAGTCTGGCTGGACGGAAGATCAATGAGCAATTGTAAAAAGCCAATCTTCAGTTCGGGCAAGACAAAC
>CAYVLT010000398.1:0-3315 GCA_964452405.1 uncultured Ferruginibacter sp. | reverse complement strand
CATAAATTTTTCAATGCAGATCTTCAGGGATACATCTTCTTTTTCTGTAAACTGGCTGTTTTCAATCTTAGTAATCAATACAAGGCTTTTATTCAGCCTCGACATGCGCTGACCTGCATCTGCCAGGCCGTCCATTAATTCAGCCTGTTCTTCAGTAAGTGGTGTTGTCTGCATTAATAACTCCAGTTTACTCTGAAATACAGCCAGGGGTGTTTGCATTTCATGCGAAGCATTTTCTGTAAATTCTTTCTGGCTGATAAAGGATTGGTGTGTTCTGTCTGTTAACTCCTGCAATGATGAGTTTAAATCGTCAAATTCGGTAATAGAAGATTTTGATAGTGATAAGGGCTCATGTTTTTCCACTTTATAATGCTGTAATTTTTGAAGCGTTAAATAAAATGGCTTCCATATTTTTTTTGAGAGGTTACGGTTAATGATAAATAACCCTCCTAACAGCAAAATCAGTAAAATTATCTGCACTTTTACGATACTTGCAATCAGGTCATCATTATCAACCAATGATTTTTTTACCTGCAGCATACAGGGTTTTCCATTAACAGTAAAGTACGAGGTTAGCAACCTGTGCGGCACCAGTTCTTTAGCAATGGTATCAAATATTTCGATAGTGGACAGTGTATCAAGTTCCTTTGAAGCTGAAGAAACTGACACGGTAATATCATGGTCAAGAAACTTTAACTGACTAATTGAATTATTACGCAGTGCATCGCTTATTTTAGGTTTAAGCAGTTCCTTTGTGTTCAGTAAGTCCTCATCAATATCTTCTCTTACTATACCTTGTATAACATAATAAAATACAGGAACGGCAACCAGTAAAATAATTACAGAATAAATAAAATAACTGCGGATTGTTTTTTGTAAAAGCTTCATCAGATAGTAAACTTATAGCCCATGCCGTAAATGGATTTGATATAGTCCTCACAACCTGCCGTGGTGAGTTTCTTTTTTAAATTTTTCATGTGGGCATAAATAAAATCAAAGTTGTCGTATAAATCTGCTCCTTCTCCCGATATATTTTCGGCAATTGCATTTTTGGAGATTACCCTGTTTTTGTTTGAAACAAGGTACAGCAATAAATCATATTCTTTACGGGTTAAATCGAGGCCGACATGGTGAATTGCCACCATTTTTGCAACGGTGTCAATGGTTATTTCATTTAGTACAATAACCTTGTTTCCGTCAAAGCGGCGGCGGCGGATTACTGCCGAAACCCTGGCGCTTAATTCTGATAAATGAAATGGTTTTGCCAAATAATCATCAGCTCCATGATTAAGCCCTGCAATCCTGTCGTCAATTGAATCTTTAGCAGAAATTATAATAACGCCATCGGTTTTTTTATTAGCTTTTAATGCCTGCAACACATTAAGGCCGTTTCCATCCGGTAATGTAATGTCCAGCAAAATACAATCGTAATCAAACGACTCTGTTTTATCCAAAGCTGTCTTGAAATCCGGGGCTATTTCACACAGGTAATTCTCCTGCTTCAGGTAAGCCACAATGCTTTTGCTCAACTCTTTTTCGTCTTCAACTATCAATAACTTCATATGAAAGTTTTCGTAAAATAAAGTTACAATTCTGAAGGGATTCTGAATGCAATCTAAAATTTCATCTTCTGTATTCTCACTGCATTTAGTATTGCCAGCAATGCTACTCCCACATCTGCAAAAACAGCTTCCCACATGGTAGCTAACCCACCAGCACCTAATACCAGTACAATGGCTTTTACTGTAAATGCCAGTATGATATTTTGCCATACAATGCGTTTGGTATGCTTGCCGATATTTATTGCCATTGGTATTTTGGAAGGTGCATCGTCCTGTATTACTATGTCGGCTGTTTCAATAGTGGCATCGCTACCCAAACCACCCATTGCAATGCCTGCATCGCTTAATGCAACCACAGGTGCATCGTTTACGCCATCGCCAACAAAAGCAATGCTTTCGTTACGGGCCTTAATTTCTTTTACTTTGTTCACTTTATCTTCCGGCAGCAAATCGCCAAAAGCATTTGCAATTCCTATTTTGTCGGCAACGGCTTTTACAACGGTTGACTTATCGCCACTCAACATAGTAGCTGTAACATTCAATGCCTTTAATTTCTGCACTGCATCAGCAGCATCTTCTTTTATTTCATCGGCAATAGTGATATAGCCTGCAAACTGCTTATCGTAAGCAATAGCAATAAGTGTATAAATAATTTCAGACGGGCTAATATCATAACTGATATTGTATTTATCCATTAGTTTGAAATTGCCTACTAATAATTCTTTACCGTTTATGGTAGCTTTTAATCCATGCCCTGCAATTTCTTCTACATCATTTAACGCAAGGTTGTGGTTTATTTCACCTGCATATTCATGTATGGCAGTTGCCACAGGATGGGTACTTTTGCTTTCCAAAGCATTTACCATTTGCAGTATTTCATCTTTATTAAATTGTGGTTTGATATTTACTTCCTGCACTTTGAAAACTCCTTTGGTCATAGTGCCTGTTTTATCCATCACTACATTTTTTATTCCTGCAATGATGTCTAAAAAGTTGCTTCCCTTAAATAAAATACCGTTTCGGCTTGCCGCACCAATGCCACCGAAATAACCTAACGGGATGGATATTACCAATGCACAGGGACATGAGATAACAAGAAATATCAATGCCCTGTACAACCAATCCCTGAACGCATAGTTTTCTGTAAATAACATTGGAACAAAACAAATGGCTACTGCAAGAAATACTACAGCAGGTGTGTAGATTTTTGCAAACCTACGGATGAACAGTTCTGTTTGTGCTTTTTGTGCTGTTGCGTTTTGTACAAGGTTTAAAATCTTACTTAGCTTACTATCGGTATATGCTGTTGTAACTTTTACCAATGAAACGGAATTAAGATTTATCATTCCTGCCAATACTGTTTCGCCTTTTGTCTTTGTGTCGGGCTTGCTTTCGCCTGTGAGTGCAGATGTATTGAATGAAGCTGTTTCTGAAATTAACTCGCCATCCAATGCCAGTTTTTCTCCGGGTCTTAACTGAATGATACTGTCAATGCTTACCTGCTCTGCTTTTACCGTTTTAGGCTGATTGTTTTCCATAAGGGTTACTTCATCGGGTCGCTGGTCAAGCAGTGCTTTTATGTTTCCCTTTGCCCTGCGTACTGCAAGGGTTTGAAACACTTCACCAACGGCATAAAACAACATTACTGCAACACCCTCGGGATATTCACTAATGGCAAATGCACCAACTGTTGCAATCACCATCAATGTAAATTCAGAGAAGATTTCTTTTTTGGTAAAGGCTTCCAGCATTT
>CAYVLT010000397.1:0-3380 GCA_964452405.1 uncultured Ferruginibacter sp. | reverse complement strand
CATAACAGCTTGTTTGAAATACAAATTTCCATGGCAGCTAAAAGATATCAAATAGCGAAATGAGGTGATTTTTGTCAACCTGTTTCAGACCGCGACAAGGATCACCGAAGCTTATCCCTTCGCCCAGGCATTACTGCAAGCCTCACCTGGCAAAGGTTTTCCGACCTGCTGCTGCCCATAGCTGTTAATTCCGCGAGCAGGCAGTTTTATTTGCCCGCTCTTTTGGTTCCCTGTTTTAATTTATATTTCTCTCTTGCTTTCACTTTCCAGGGTGCATCAATTTCCCAATCGCCTGCCATAATGCACCCATAAGGCATAATCTCATCTACAACCTCCCCGAGGCCAAACTCCTGCATTTGCAGCTTCACCATATTCGCATCTTTGTATGCACTTGGCAGTTCAGAAATGTCAATATTATTTGAGAAGAAACGAATGTCTAACCCCTGTGTTTCTTCTTTAAATATTTGGTCAATTGTTTTATGGGCGTTATTCCTTTTGTGTTTTCCACGGCTGATATTTCGTCCTGCCCCGTGTGGTGCAAAACCTAAATTGTTGTGGGTTGTTTTTCCTTTAACAATTAAAACAGGCTCACTCATATTTAATGGAATTAGTCTCAATCCATTTTTGCTGTCTGGTACAAATTTGTCGTCTAAAGGGGTTGCTCCTTTGGCGTGATAAAACAGGTCATTTTCTTTGAACACAAAATTATGCTCATTCCAAAACCTGTCAACCGGGTCAATATTTAGTTTTTGAGCAGTGGCGTTATGGATGGTGTTATGATTGAGTTTTGTCCATTCTCTCACCAATTGCAAAGCCTCCCAATAAGATTTCCCCTCGTCGGTGTCAAAGGGTATCCAGGCATTTTTTACAGAAGTTTTGGGTGATATTTCCTTTCTGAAATACTCAGCTATTTTCATTCCCTGTGTGTAAAGATTTGCTCCAAAGCCACGACTGCCGTGGTGTGTAACCATCATTGTTTCACCGGTCAATTTAGAAGTTCCGACAAATAAAAAATGATTTCCATCGCCCTGCGTTCCTAAATGTGATTTTGCAACACTTACACTTCGCTCCGAATTTAAAAATTTGTTTTGCAGTATATTTTCCCCGAAGTCGGCAGGAAGTATTGAAAAATCATCCCGACCACCGCCGCCAAAATGGGTGACTGTATGCGCCATGTCTAACACTTTCTTTGGCGACACTTTACCAAAATTTGTCATCATTACCGAGCAACAAATATCTGCACTATGCATTGACGGATGAATTGCATTTTTTGCGATCACAATTCCACCAACAGGAATTTGTCCTTCTCCGGTTGGGCAGGCATCAGGCATAACTGCGCCACCCACCAGGGTTGGTGTTTTCATAAGTTCCTGCATGGTATCAAAAACTATTTTTACATTTTCAGTTTCGTCTTCATTTTCTGCTTTTATGTTTCGATAAAAAGGAATGGGTTCTGTAAAGGGCTCGATATGTTTCGGCCTCACACTTTCAATATAAATTTTCAAGCTTTCTCCACTCAAATTATTTTGGTTTGCATATTCAATGACTTCTTTAAACCATTTGTTTGGTTTAAAACCTAAGTCAATGATGTTCTGTCCTGTTATCATTGGTTGTAAATTTCTTTAATGCCTGTGGATGTAGGCCTTGTAAAATTGCCTGCATTTCCTGAATATAACCAGGTTTTGTTGCCTTTGTTATTTTTTTACCATTTATAAGCAACGCTGAGTTATCAGCTGGTCGGGAATAAATGCGAAAAGGTACCAGTTCCAGTTCCTGGGCCTGGCCTGAGCAAAGATGCATCATTAAAATTCACCGCGACCTTTACCGGCACCGCCAGCTATGTTAAGTCGAAACCCGACCTGGGAAAAAAAGCTCTGTGCAGAGGGTGTTGATATTCCTAATCGCTTACGCGGTAACCAAAGAGGCTGATTTCAGAATAGAGGCCCGCATAAACCAGTCCAGGTGCACCACCCACATATTGATAAATTTTTAAAGTGGTTGGAGCTGTGATATAAAAATCTTGTGAAAACTGTTCTCTCAGGCTATTGTACGGGTATCCCTGGATCCAAGGCAGGTTCTTATGTTCTTCCAGGAAATGAGTGTAGGCGAAACCTCCTGTAAAATTTAATGAAAGTGTAAAAGGAATTTCCGGATTTACACTGTTGGTGGAATCGTATCCTTTATAGGTTCCGTTAAAATGGTACAGGCCGGATTTAAGAAAGACAATGGAGCCGCCGCCAATGGCAATATCAGTGGTATTCAAATTATACAAAACGGAGCCGGGGTCCATGTACCCGCTTGCTCCTCTTTTTGACATTACAATACCAAACCTGTCATTACTTGAATAAGCTGTATTGATCCATGCCGGGGTAGAAGTTCCATTGGATCCTAATACCTGTCCCGCTGTTCCAGGTGAACCGTTCAATTTTAATAACCCGGAAAAATTCAGATCGCCGTTTACATCAAGTTTGTTGGCCGGGGTAAAAGTACCAATACCCACATTGCCTGCAGAGTCAATGATCAACCTCGACGCGTTGTTCGTGCCGAACCGGAGGTTGCCGTTTTCAAGATTGGCGATAATACCTGATTTTCCTGCAACACCTATTAACAGTCCGTCGCCAAAATTAGTGCCGGTGGTACGGGTGGTGATGGCCATGTATGTAGTATCGAGCAATGGGGCATTGTTCACCTGGAATTTGTAAGATGGCGCCGCGATGCCGATACCTACATTTTGTGCCTGGCTGACAACAACAAAAAAAATGAAATTGGATAGCAGAAGGAAGAATTGTTTCATACAATGAGTTTTGATCGTGTTTAAAATAACCGGCGATTGAACTACCGGTAATTTATGGAAGTTATTTAATAGGCATTTATCCGGAACCAGCGTATGCACCCCGACCCGCTGCTGTTCGATGTTTCACATCTTATGTTTGTAACCAGGCATCAACAGGTTCATGGCTTCCATCTTCTCCATGCCACCTGGGCCACGCATTCGTGGGTGCAGTGTAAATGCAGCAGGCTTATTTAGCATTCTTTGCCAGCACCAGTTTCAATGCATCAATCTGTTTTTGTTGTTCGTTGATCTGTTCCTGCTGTTGCAACATGTATAAATGCAGTTCTTCAATTTTTTCCAGCAGTTTGCTGGTAATGTCCGATACTTCAATGCCTTCGTTTTTTACTGTTTCTGCAGAAGGTATGCCCGGCAGGTGCTGATTGGTTTCGATGTAATTTTTTAAATCACCGGGCGACATGAGTGTATAGCCTTTTTGAAAAACATAGTCTGCCCAATTGCCGCTCAGCGCCACCCGCATACTATCAGTAATAATGAGACCTTCCCAATTTGCGCTACATTCTAAAGTTGAGTTTCAGGGCTTCTGTTG
>CAYVLT010000396.1:0-3391 GCA_964452405.1 uncultured Ferruginibacter sp. | reverse complement strand
TGACCGGTATGTAAACTGGGAAATGCAGATGAGGGGAAAAAATGCTGATCCCGATCCCAAAGCAAGGGAACATGCCGAGCCATGGCCGGGCGGCAGAACCAATCATTATAATTTTGATCTTAACCGTGACTGGGCCTGGCAAACGCAGCTCGAAACACGGCAGCGCATGAAAATGTACAATGATTGGCTTCCGCAGGTACATTGTGATTACCATGAGCAGGGCTTCAATAACCCTTATTATTTTGCGCCCGCCGCCGAACCCTATCATGAGGTGATCACACCCTTCCAGCGTCGTTTCCAGGTGCAGGTAGGCAGGAACAATGCAAAATATTTTGACGCCAGGGGCTGGTTGTATTTTACCAAAGAAATTTTCGACCTCCTGTACCCATCTTACGGTGACACCTACCCGCTTTACAATGGCAGCATCGGTATGACTTTTGAACAGGGTGGAGGACCCAGGGGCGGCACTGCAGTTATCACCAACACCGGTGATACGCTTACACTTACTGACAGGATCGAACACCATTTCACCACCACTATGAGTACCATTGAAGTGGTATCAAAGAATGCCTCTGAACTGCTGAAAGAATACCAGCGTTTTTTTGGCGATGCAAAACAGAACGGGGTGGGCGAATACAAGAGTTTTGTAGTTACGGATGTAAACTCCAACAAGATCGACGCACTGAAAAAGCTGCTCGACCTCAACGGTATTCAATATACGTACAGCAACGGGGCCGCACTAAAAGGATATAATTATTTCAGCCGGCAGGAAGAAAATTTTACAACGGCCAACAGCCTCGTGGTGAGCACCTATCAACCAAAAGGAGTGCTGGCCAAAGTATTGTTTGAGCCAAAATCCAAATTGGTGGATTCTGCCACTTACGATATTACGGCCTGGGCCCTGCCTTATGTTTTTGGTTTAAAAAGTTATGCAGTAAAAGAAAAGATTGTCGCCAGCGACAAACCAGGAGCATCATTACATGCTGCCACACTGCCGGTGAACGCCTATGGATACCTGGTTCGCTATGGTTCTTTTGAAGATGCAAAACTGTTGGCTGCTTTGCTGCAGGCAGGCATTAAAGTGCGGTACGCAGAGCGGGATTTTAGTATTGGTGATAAAAAGTTTGCCCGGGGAACGTTGATCATATTACGTAAGGGCAATGAAGCTTACCTGCAGGTAATGCAGGATGCACTCAACACTTTCAATGGTTCGGTTACCAGCATTGAATCAGGATTTATGGACAGCGGGTTTGATTTCGGGAGTGAAAAAGTACACTACATCAAAAAGCCATCTGTTGCCATGGTTACGGGCAAAGGTGCCTACCCGGAAAGCGCAGGAGAAGTATGGCATCTTTTCGACCAGCAACTTAATTACCCGGTAACACTCATTAATGCCGATGATATCGCCAGGGCTAATCTTAAAGACATCGACGTATTGATTGTGCCTGGTGGCCGCTATAATTTTTTAACTGATAAAGATGCTTCAGAACCGCTTATGAACTGGGTGAAGCAGGGTGGTAAGATCATTGCCATGGATAATGCCGTGGCGCAGATGGCCAAAGGAGAATGGGGAATCAAAATGAAAAAGGACGAAGAGGAAAAAGACAAGAAAGATGACAAGCCGAATTACGAAGACCTGAAAAAATTTGCTGAAAGTGAACATGACGGAATCCGTAGCTTCATCGCAGGTGCTATTTACAAAATTGACCTTGATATCACCCATCCACTTGCTTTCGGGCTCGGCGACAATTATTTTACCCTCAAGCAGGATGACAATGTATATGAATTTTTGAAAGAAGGCTGGAATGTAGGTGTGATCAAAAAAGATAATTACGTGGCAGGCTTTGTGGGAAGTAAAATAAAAGATAAGATCAAGGATGCTTTACTGATTGGGGAGCAACCGATGGGCAGTGGCGACATCATCTATTTAGCCGACAATCCCATCTTCCGCAATTTTTGGGAAAGTGGTAAATTGTTGTTCAGCAATGCGGTTTTTTTAGTGGCTCAATAAACATTATCCAACATTGAAACGTTACTCATTGCCCCGCCCTGTGATCGGGGCAATATAGTTTTATGAATGGCATGGCATCCAAAACCCAAAACCTTACATTCGCAATACAACTGATTGTATGAAGCAATTTATTACTACCTGCTGCCTGCTTGTTTTGTTATTTACAGCAGGAGCGCAGCAACCGAAAACATACACCTCATCTGAAATTTTATTGCAGCTTAAAAAGCTGAATGTACTCGGTTCTGTATTGTACATCGCTGCACATCCTGACGATGAGAACACGAGGTTACTGGCCTACCTGGCCAACGAAAAGTTATACCGTACCGGTTACCTCAGTTTAACAAGGGGAGATGGCGGACAGAACCTGATCGGCAATGAACAGGGCATTGATCTTGGCCTCATCAGAACCCAGGAACTGCTTGCAGCCCGGAGGATCGATGGCGCCGAGCAATTTTTTTCACGGGCATTTGATTTTGGTTTTTGTAAAAGTCCGGAAGAAGCACTTGCCACCTGGGGACATGATAAAATATTAAGTGACGTGGTATGGGTGATACGGAAGTTTAAACCGGATGTGATCATTGCCCGTTTTCCTGAAGACGGCAGGGCTGGGCACGGCCATCATGCGGCTTCGGGTATCCTTGCCCGTGAGGCTTTTGATGCAGCAGCCGACCCGGCAAAATTTCCTGAACAACTCACCCAGGGTGTTACGGTGTGGCAGGCCAAACGGATGCTGTGGAATACGTACAACTTCGGTGGCAACAGCACCCAAAAGGAAAGCCAGTTTAAGGTGGAAGTGGGGATGTACAATCCAATGCTGGGAAAGAGTTATGGCGAGATCGCCGCCCTGAGCCGCAGCCAGCACAAAAGCCAGGGTTTTGGTGTGCCCGCACAACGCGGCAGTGTGCTGGAATATTTTGAAACCATCAGGGGCGACAAGCCTGTAAATGACCTCATGGATGGTGTGGATGTTAGCTGGAACCGCGTACAACAACAAACCATTGCGGATGCTGTTACTGCACTGGTCGCATCTTATAATCCCCAACAACCTGCAAACAACCTACAGCAACTTGTATCGATCTATGCGTCTGTTCAGCGGCTGGAGGACAGTTACTGGAAACAACAAAAACTGAAAGAGTTAAAATCGCTGGTGGAGGCATGCAGCGGGTTATTTATTGAAGCCACGGCAGCGAACCAATATGCCGTGCAGGGTGATAGTGTTAAAATAAATGTTTCTGTGAATAACCGGCTTGGAGTTGATCTAACGGTAAAGGATGTATCATTTTTGGGGACAAGCATATCGCTTGCTGCCGGCGAAGCCAACGTCACAGCATCAAAGAGTACGTCGGTATTGATTGCCCCGGATGCTGCACTTTCCCAACC
>CAYVLT010000395.1:0-3392 GCA_964452405.1 uncultured Ferruginibacter sp. | reverse complement strand
CCGAGGCTCCAGCCTTGGCGATAGGTTCGTTTAATAAAGCGGTTGGCCTCGCCGAAGTTGGTCACTTTCATGTTGGGTCCGTCCCACAGCAGCTTTATACCACGCCCGGGATAATCAAATTTTTTAGGATCTTTTTCCTGTGGATGGCGGATATCGTAACTCCGGATGGCGAGATTACCCATTAACACAGTCTCAGTTAATGGTCCGGCAATTTCAAACGGTGAACTCAGTGCCTTAAAAGCTTCGCTACCATACCCTGCAATGCAGGCTTCCACCCATTGTGCATAGTGGCCATCGGATCCATTTTGCACCCTGGCGATCGTTTGTGGAATATTTACTTCCTTGTTCCTGCTGAGTGGCAATAACCTTGGGTCGGCGCCATAGGTGCTGCACATCATCTTACCCTTACTTCCGTAAAATATCACCCCGTTGCCGCCATCTCCCATTGTTTCGTTAGGGCCCAGTTCTTCCGGTCTTTCAGGTTGAATGCCGCCATCACTCCAGTGGATATGTATGGGTTTTCCTGTTGTTTTGTGTTCAAATTTCAGGGTCACCGTTGATGCGGCAGGAGGTCCATCAGGGAAATAACCACGTACAAACGGTCCCGTATATACGCTGCTTACACTGCAATAGGCTTCAGTTGGGTAACCCAGCCCCAACACCCTGAAAGGCGCTTCAACCAGGTGGCAACCCATATCACCCAATGCCCCCGTTCCATAATCCCACCAGCCCCGCCAGTTGAAAGGCGCAATTCCATCCACATATTCTTTTTCCGGGGCGGTGCCCAACCAAAGGTCCCAGTCAAGTGTGGTGGGCACAGGGGATGTTTTTTCGGGCCATGGCACACCCTGCGGCCATACCGGCCTGTCCGTCCAGATATATACATCACTCACTTCCCCGATCATATCCGCATTGTACCATTCCATCAGTTGCCTCACTCCATCTCCACTGGCTCCCTGGTTACCCATTTGTGTAACCACCTTATATTTTTCTGCCGCCTGGGTCAGCATCCTGGCTTCAAAAATATCGTGGGTGAGCGGTTTTTGTACGTACACATGTTTACCTAATTGCATTGCTGCCATTGCCTGTACGGCATGGTTGTGATCGGGTGTTGACACAGATACCGCGTCAATGTTTTTATGCTCTTTGTCAAGCAACTTACGGTAATCGGTATAGTATTTTGCACCAGGAAAACTCTCCCTGCTTTTGGCAGCTCTTTTTTCATCCACGTCACACAAAAAAGCAATATCAGCTTTCCCGCTTTTGAAAAAATTGGCAATGTCGCTTTCCCCCTTACCGCCTACGCCGATCCCGGCAATTACCAGCCGGTCGCTGGGAGCAGTAAATCCTTTTCCGCCCAACACATGACGGGGCAGTATTAAGAATCCGGTTGCGGCAACAACACTGTTTTTCAAAAAGCTTCTCCTGGAGGGTAACTGGTTTTTGGGCGGCACTTGTTTGTTTTTCATAATCGTAGTGTATTAAGCAATCATTTTTTGAAAACTTTAAATTAAGTTATTTTTATCGGGCGATCGGCATATCAATATTTTTTTTGCCTGCCGGGGCGGGCACAATTGTAGTCGCAAGGTTCCGGAATCCTTACACAGCAGGCACTGCCGCTTGCTGATCATCCAAAAAAAATCCACAGTGAAAATAGTAATCACAGATGGTTATACGCTTAATCCCGGCGATCTCAGTTGGGATCATTTTTCAAAGTTGGGGAGTGTGCAGTATTTCGACCGCACTGCTCCTGTTGAAGTGATTGAAAGATGTTATAATGCCGATATCATTGTAACCAATAAAACGCTCATTACAACTGATGTGATCGATGCTGCCAGTCACCTGAAGTTAATTGCTGTTACTGCCACCGGCTACAATAATATTGCGGTGGGCGCCGCCAGGGAAAAAGGCATTCCTGTATGCAACGTACCCGGTTACGGCACCGATTCGGTTGCACAACATGTTTTTGCCTTGTTACTGGAATTAACCAACCATACAGGAAAAAATGCCGCCAGTGTGCAAAGGGGAGATTGGGCGGGCGCAGCCGATTGGTGTTACAGCCTGCAACCCATCACTGAGTTGAGCAATAAAGTTTTTGGTATCATTGGAATGGGCAAGATCGGAAACCGTGTGGCCCAGATTGCACAGGCATTTGGTATGCAGGTGCTGTATCACGGGGGTAATAACGGAAACGGGTATCCTAAAGAAGTATCCCTGTATGAAGTATTTATGCAGAGTGATGTTATTTCGCTGCATTGCCCGCTCACCGAGAAAAATGCTCGATTTGTAAACAAGGAATTGTTGGGAATTATGAAACCTTCTGCGGTATTGATCAACACTGCAAGGGGAGGCTTGATCAATGAAAAAGACCTGGTTGAGGTATTGCTGCAGCGACGGATTGCCGGCGCGGCACTGGATGTATTATCTGCAGAGCCGCCTCCCGCCAATCACCCGCTAACGGGTTTAAACAATTGTATCATCACGCCTCACAACGCATGGATGAGCCAGGCGGCGAGGCAGAGGGTCATGGATGTCACAGCTGAAAACATCATTGCCTTTAGAAAAGGACATATACAAAACTGTGTTTACTGAACTTACAAGTGCCTCCACATGAAAATAATTGTTGCGCCGGATAAATTTAAAGGAAGCATCAGCAGCATAGATGCATGCAGCGCCATTGCCGCTGGCATTATGCAGGTTGATACCAATGCCGGGGTAATTCAATGCCCAATGGCGGATGGAGGCGATGGATTTTCTGCCGTGCTGAAACACTATCTGCATACCAATACCATCACATGCACCTGTGTTGACCCATTGATGCGCAAAATGCAGGCAGCCTATGAATTCGATACTGCCGGTAACACAGCGATTATTGAACTGGCAGCTGCCAGTGGACTGGAATTACTGGAGCAACAGGACCGTAACCCGCTTCATACTTCTTCATTCGGAACGGGGCTGATGATCTGCGATGCAATTGAAAGAGGAGCCGGCAGTATATTATTGGGACTGGGAGGAAGTGCCACCAATGATGCAGGGATAGGTATACTCGCCGCTCTCGGTTTCAAATTTTTGTCAATGACTGGAGTGGAGTTGGACCCCATTGGTGAAAACCTGCAGCAAATCCACCAGGTAAATGCCCCGGCATTTATTCCTTCGGTTCAATTCACGATCGCCTGCGATGTAGATAATCCGCTGTTCGGATCGAATGGTGCTGCGTCGATTTATGCTAAACAAAAAGGTGCCGGTGAACAGGCGATTATGCTGCTCGACCATGGCCTTCAACATTTTGCCGCACTGGTGGAAAAAGTCAGCGGAAAAAACGTTGCTGATTTTGCCGGCGCAGGTGCTGCTGCTGGGGTGGCGGCGGGCATTACCGGCTGGTTCAGTACAAG
>CAYVLT010000394.1:0-3400 GCA_964452405.1 uncultured Ferruginibacter sp. | reverse complement strand
TCACCGAAATTTTAATGGCGAGGTTACGGCTGTTGTTTACCAGGGCTCCCCATAGTTTCCGGCCTTCCCACCAGCGATCGTAGGCCGTGTTGGTGCGGAATACCAATAACATTGAGATGGCAAATCCTAACAGGGTATGCATTACCGGTATGTTGCGCAGGTAACTGTTGCCGGATAAATGAAAAACATCCATTTCCAAAAAAGCAATAAGGCCGGAGTAAAGGCATACGCCAATAATCAGCGGAAGTAATTCCCGGAATGTGTCGGCCTTGTGAAAGCGGAAAATAAACGTGAACCAGTCTTTCGGGTTATAGTTGATCATACAGTTTTAAATTAATGCTTGTTGTTAAATGCTGTGTATCCCTTTACGGGCATACCAAAGTCTGTTCCTTCACCCAGGTATTGCATGCCGATCTTTTCCAACACTTTTTGAGAGGCAATATTATCAATATGGGCGTGGGCAGTTATTTCCCGCAGCGCCAGTTGTTGAAAGCCATAGTTTAAAACGGCAGCCGCAGCTTCGGTGGCGTATCCCTTATGCCAGGCCGACGCTTTGTACCGGTAGCCCAGGTCGATACGACCGGTTTCTGCGATCCACTTCAACCCGCACCAGCCGAGAAATTCTTCTTTGTCAAGCGTAAATACTGCCCATCGGCCCAGCTTGCGTGGATATTGTGGCAGTATCATTTCCCGTAATATCACCTGCGCCTCTTCAATGGTACGCAAAGGGGGTTCCGGTATATACCGGAGCACCTCGCTGCTTTGGTTCAGGCTCAGCACCAGCGCCGCATCTTCCAGTGAAAATTCACGCAAGCCCAGCCGGGCTGTTTGTACAATATATTGCATGCAGGAAATAAAAAAGGGAAGTTAATGCAACTTCCCTTTCAATGATGAATGGAAATTTATAATAGTGATTTTACTTTTTCAATCACAGCGGGAAGGTTTCCCACCAATTGGCCGCCTGCCGTTGCGAGGTTTTTCTGCCCCCCACCACCGCCTTGTATGAGGCCGGCCACCTGTTCTTTTATGATCCTGCCGGCATCAAGGTTTTTTGCTGCGGCCACCGTATCGGCAATGCTGATGGCAACATAGGCCTTGCCGTCAATATTAGCACATAAAGTAACCACCGAATCATTTAAATGGGTTCTTACCTCGAGTGCCAGTTTTTTGAGCGACTCAGCGCTGTTCACTTCAATGATATCGCCCACAAAAGTTACGTTGTTCACGATCTCATCCTTGTGCAGTAATTCATTGCGCACGCCCACCAGGTGCCTTGCCTCGAGGTGCTCAATGTGCTTTTTCAGCAAGGCATTTTCTCCCTGTAAACTTTCCAGCGTTTTACCGATATCTTTCGGGTTTTTGAGGGTATGCCTTACCGAACGGATGGCATCAAATTCTTCATTAATGAATTTTTCAGCTGCCCGTCCGCACACGGCTTCCACCCTTCTCACACCGGCCGCCACGGCGCTCTCGCTTTTTATTTTGAAGATGCCCAGTTCACCAGTGCTGCCCACATGTGTGCCACCGCACAGTTCTATAGAATAGCCGGGATCCATGATCACCACTCTTACAGTATCTCCGTATTTTTCCCCGAAAAGCGCCATAGCGCCCATTGCCACCGCTTCGTCTTTACTCATTGAGCGGATCACCACGGGTATATTCTCCCTGATCTTTTCGTTCACCAGTTCTTCCACCCGGGCCAGCTCATCTTCGGTTGTTTTGGCAAAATGACTGAAGTCGAAACGCAGGTGCTCTTCATTTACCAGGCTGCCCTTTTGTGCCACATGGGTACCCAGTACCGAACGCAGCGCTGCGTGCATCAGGTGGGTAACGCTGTGGTGTACACTAATTCCTTTTCTTCTTGCGCTATCGACTGAGGCGATCACTTCCCCCTTAACGTCGGCGGGTAATGTTTCAGTGAAATGGATGATGAGATCATTTTCTTTGCGTGTATTCGTTACCGGTATACTTTCTTCCCCGAACTGCAAACTACCGGTATCGCCTACCTGTCCGCCACTTTCTGCGTAAAAAGGGGTTTCTGTCAATACCAATTGGTAGGCGGTTTTTCCTTTAGCGGTCACCCTGCGGTATTTCACCAGGCGGGTGCTGGTTTGCTGCACCTCGTATCCCACAAACCTGTTCACCACGTTATCTGCGAGGGTTACCCAGTCTTCTGTTTCGAGCGAAGTGGCTGCACGGGAGCGGTTTTTTTGTTGCTGCATCTCTGCTTCAAAGCCTGCTTCATCAACTGAAAGGTTATTTTCGGAGGCGATCAGCCGCGTAAGATCAATGGGGAAGCCGTAGGTATCGAGCAACTCAAAGGCAGCGTTGCCATTAATGATCTTTGTTTCCTGCGATGCAGTGATGATCTCGTCGATTTTTTTCAATCCCTTATCAAGGGTTCTCAAGAATGCTTCTTCTTCTTCTTTGATCACCTTGGCCACAAAATCGCCCTGTGCTTCGAGCTCAGGAAATACTTTGCCAAACTGACTGGCGATCACCGGCAGCAACTGGTATAGCAGCGGTTGTTTGTATTGCAGGTAAGAGTAGTAGTAGCGCACGGCCCTTCTTAAAATCCTCCTGATCACATAACCGGCGCTTGTATTGGAAGGCAATTGCCCGTCTGCAATACAAAAACCAATCGCCCGTATATGGTCTGCCAGCACCCTGAAGGCAATGCTCTCTTTATCATCACCTGCATGGTATTTTTTACCAACGATCTTTTCGGTGGCCGCAATGGTGCCGCTGAAAACATCGGTATCATAATTACTTTGTTTGCCCTGCAATACCCTCACCAGTCGCTCGTATCCCATTCCCGTATCCACATGTTTGGCGGGTAATTGTTCAAGACTGCCATCTTTTTTACGATTGTACTGGATGAATACGTTGTTCCATATTTCTATCACCTGCGGATGATCGGCATTCACCAGTGTTTTCCCATTTACCTGCCTTCTTTCTTCGTCTGTACGGCAGTCAACATGTATTTCAGTGCAGGGTCCGCAGGGCCCGGTATCACCCATCTCCCAGAAATTGTCTTTTTTACTGCCGGGCAAAATCCTGTCTACCGCCACATATTTTTTCCATTCATTGTAAGCTTCTTCATCCTTTGGCAATCCTTCTTTTTCATCACCTTCAAAAATGGTTACATATAATTTATCCTTATCCAGTTTGTACACTTCCGTCAGCAACTCCCAGCTCCAGGCGATGGCTTCTGCCTTAAAATAATCGCCAAAGCTCCAGTTGCCCAACATTTCAAACATGGTATGATGATAGGTATCAACGCCCACTTCCTCCAGGTCGTTGTGCTTGCCGCTCACCCGCAGGCATTTTTGCGTGTCTGCCGCCCTGTTATAAGGTGCGGGCTTATTGCCGAGAAAATAATCCTTGAACTGGTTCATGC
>CAYVLT010000393.1:0-3417 GCA_964452405.1 uncultured Ferruginibacter sp. | reverse complement strand
CCCCATCAATCACTTCCACATCTTCCCGAAGGGTGTTTGCATCGGCCTTACCAACTTTCGCATCCAGCACTTCATCTTGCAGGTTATTGATCTGCACCACATCCTCATCGTTAGCCTTGGTTCCGGCGGTAAATAATACAAGGCTTTTTTGGTGCAGGTCGTACACGCCTTTGAATTCCTTACCACTGTTGATGGGTACGGTCATCGGGTGCAACTGTATCTTCAGTTCTTTTTCAATTTCTTCCAAAAGGTCGAACCGGTTTTTTCCATCCCGGTCCATTTTATTGATGAAAACGATCACCGGCGTGCTTCTCATCGAAATCACTTCCATCAATCTTCTTGTCTGCGCTTCCACCCCGTTTACACTGTCGATCACCAGCACCACGCTGTCAACAGCGGTGAGCGTGCGGTACGTGTCTTCTGCAAAGTCTTTGTGGCCGGGGGTATCGAGCAGGTTAATAAGGTGATCCTGGTATTCAAAGGTCATTACGCTGGTAGCCACACTGATACCACGCTGGCGCTCAATCTCCATGAAATCACTGGTGGCATGCTTTTTAATTTTGTTACTTTTAACCGCACCGGCTGTTTGAATGGCACCGCCAAACAACAGGAATTTTTCAGTAAGGGTTGTTTTACCGGCATCCGGGTGACTGATGATGGCAAATGTTTTGCGTTTATTGATTTCCTCTGTATATTTCATGTGCACCAGCTGATCTGAAGCTGAATTTTTTGAGCCGCAAAGGTAAGGGTTGGCAGGTGTTATAGCAAGGCCGGGAAAGCCGGCAGCAAAAGGCACTGGTTTCAACTTTGCAGTTTACCTTAGCGTTCCTTTAAAATAACCACATGAGAAAAATCGTACTGCTTTTTTTTGTATGCTCCGCCTTGCAGGGCCGGGCGCAGGTGATGGAAACGAAAGATTCTTTGGTGAGCGAGATTTGTAAATCCGTCAGCCGCCTGCAGGACCTCGATGATTCCGTTGCTTTCTGGACAGCGGTAAGCACACCCCTGGAACCTTTTTTTTCCAGGATGGAAAAAAAGGTGGCCGACCAGGCCTGGATGTACATCAATATGCGGCTGCAACGTAATTGCAAACACTTCAGTGATTTCCTGAAACATCTTTACCCGGTGGACAAAGGTGATTGGGAAGAGCTTGATACGATGCCAGCTGTAAAAGCCAGCACCTCAGAATGCAGGTCGATACTGGACTACAAAACGCTGGCCTACCTGGAAGGCAACGGTGACACGGTGCACCTCGATCTTAACAAGGATTACTGGATCGACCGGTTTGATGACGGCACCTATTCCAAATTGAGTTTTCGATGGCTCACTGAATGCGAGTTCGAGATATCCTTCATCGAAAGCAACAACCGCTTCCGCAAGAACTTGAGTAAGCCCGGCGATAAATACCGGTACACATTGATCGAAAAGAAAGATCATTATTATGAAGTGGTGGCAGAAGTGGTAGGTTCGGGAAATAACGACCTCACGAAGTTTAGAATCTATTTTTAAAAGCAGCCTCCTGTTTTTTACCCGCCTGGCTACCATGCCCTGTAATGCCTGTCAGTATTGATTCCTGGCAAAAAAATGCCGCCTGTAGTTTTGGAAAAAAGAGACGGTGCCAGATTTTTTTATGCTGCCTCAATGATAATAAGCGTACCTTTAACAGCATCAGTAAATACCAACGCCTTTCGGCTGGTTCCTCTTTTCCCTTTTTATCACAATTTTGTTCACCAAATCATTCGAATCATGGCAGATAACTGGAAGAAAAAAGAACGTGAGAAGAAAAAGCAGCAATTAAAAAAAGAAAAAGACGAAAAAAAGCTCGAGCGTAAAGAGCACAAAAAGGATGGCAATGACCTTGACAGTATGATCATGTACGTGGATGAAAATGGAAACTTTACCTCCACCCCACCCGATCCAACAAAAAGAAAAGAGATCAATGCGGAAGATATCAATATCAGTGTTCCTAAACAGGCGCCGCTTAACCCTGACGATCTGGTACGAAAAGGCACCGTAAGCTTTTTTAATACCGCCAAAGGTTACGGCTTTATCAAGGATGACGAAACTGACGAACGGGTTTTTGTACACGCCAACTCACTTACTGAAACTATACTTGAAAATAATAAAGTCACATTCGAAATAGAGTCAAGTCCCAAGGGGTTGATGGCAGTGAATGTGAAAGTGATCAGGTAACATAATATTTCTTTTGGATGGGGTTGGTATGGATAACATACTGACCCGTTTTTATATCTGTACCTGCAATCATAAAACACGGTTTTCCCAAATACCGGCTACCTAAAATGAACCATATGATAAAGAATTTTGTGCTTGCCATCGTTTGCGCATTGCTCACCAGTTCCAACCTGCCTGCGCAGCAATTTTTTTCGGTGAAAGGAAAAAACATCATCGGCCCGGATGGAAAATCATTTTACATGAAGGGCACCAACCTCGGCAACTGGCTGGTACCGGAAGGATATATGTTCGGCTTCAAAGATGTAAACTCGCCCCGGCTCATCAACCAGACCCTGTGCGAATTGATCGGCCCGGATGAGGCGGCCGCATTCTGGAAAAAATTCCTCGACGTGTACGTCACTGCAGAAGACATTCATTACCTCAAAAAGATCGGCATGAATTCGATCCGGGTTCCATTCAACTACCGGCTGTTCTACAATGAATATAATATGGGTGCTGCTGAATAAACCCGTGGGTTTAAATACCACGACCGGGTGATCAACTAGTGCCGACAGGAAAAAATATATGAAATGCTGGATATGCATTGTGCACCCGGCGGCCAAACCGGCGATAATATTGATGACGGTTACGGTTACCCTTTTTTATTTGACAGCGAAGCCAGCCAGGCAGCCTGTGTTGCCACCTGGAAACGCATTGCTGCTCATTACCAGGCTGAAAAAATCATCATCGGGTATGACCTGCTGAATGAACCGATCGCCCATTATTTCGATAAGGAACATTTTAATCCCTTACTTGAACCCTTGTACGAAAGGATCACGAAAGCGATCCGCCAGGTGGATCAACATCACCTGTTGTTTTTGGGAGGCGCACAATGGGATTCAAATTTTCAACCTTTCGGCGCCCCGTTTGATGACAAGCTGGTATACACGTTTCACAAATACTGGACCCCTCCCACCGTTGCCGTGGTACAGGATTATATTGATTTCAGCAACAAGTACCAGGTGCCGTTATATTGCGGTGAAACCGGTGAGAATGATGATGCCTGGGTGGAAACCTTCCGAAAGATGCTTGACTCCAATAACATCGGGTGGCATTACTGGCCTTATAAAAAGATTGATAACACCAGGGGAATTGTAACCTTTAATAAACCTGCCGGCTACGATTCAGTGATCGCCTATGCCGATGCACCCAAATATAACTTCGAAGCCATCCGGAAACACAGGC
>CAYVLT010000392.1:0-3436 GCA_964452405.1 uncultured Ferruginibacter sp. | reverse complement strand
GAGGTGCCACAATCAATACTCTTGTTCCCCTGCCGGGTTCGCTGGATATCTCGTATTTGCCGCCGATCATGAGCGATCTTTCTTTCATGCTCAGTAAACCCAGTGATTCATTTTCCTTTTTGGCTGTTGTATCAAATCCTTTTCCATCATCGATGATGGTCAGGAACAATTCATCATTCCATTTTTGTAGTGACACAGAAATATTTTTGGCATCAGCATGTTTTGCAATATTGGTGAGTGACTCCTGGAACACCCTGAACAGTGCGATGCCGGCCTTTGCAGACAGCACCACTTCTTCTTCTGTAAGACTCGGCTTTACTTTGATGCCGGATCTTTTTTCAAATTCATGGCCCTGCCAGCGGATTGCTTCCACGATACCCAGTTTTTCCAGAATGGCGGGATGCAGTTCAGTCACGATCCTTTTCACCGTTTTCAGTGCATCCGTAACCAGCTTTTCTATTTCGGTCGTCTTTGCAACAATGTCCTCCCCGGCATCGGCCAGTTTCAGCATCAGCCAGGAAATATCCAGTTTGATAGCGGTAAGCTGTTGTCCCAGTTCGTCATGCACTTCACGTGCGATGGCCGATCTTTCTTCTTCCCGTACATGCTGCAGGTGCGAAGCGAGGCTGCGTAGCTGGCTATGGGATTTTTTTAGTTCAGCTTCCGCCACCAGTTTTTCCCGGATGGCGCGCGCCTTTTCGATGGTGTTAATAACGGCTGAGGGTAAACGCTTCAGGTTCGTTTTTAACACGTAGTCGGCTGCTCCCTGCTGTAAAATATTTACGGCAAATTCTTCCGAAACTGTGGCGGTTACCAGTATCAAAGGAGTACAGGGTGCTTTCTCTTTCACCAGCCTGATGGCGCCGGTGGAGTCAAAAGCAGGAAGGCAGTGATCTGATAAAATAAGGTCAGGACAGAATGTTTGCAGGGCAGCTTCAAAATCATCCCTGTTATCCACCACTTTTTTTTCAAATTGCAGCCCGGATTTTTTCAATTCACGTTCCACCATTTCAGCATCGAAAGCCACGTCTTCCAGGTGCAGTATTTTCAGTTTTTTTTCCAATGACAGTTGTTTCAATCGTTATTTAAAAGAACCCTGGTTGAAAATGAGCCAGTAAAATCCGAGATCGGAAATCGCTCTTACAAAGGATTCAAACTCCACCGGCTTCACGATATAACTATTTACGCCTAACTGGTAAGCTTTTTCTATGTCAGGAGATTCTTTACTGGATGTTAATACAACAACGGGAATGGTTTTAGTGTTTTCGTTCGACTTGATTTTTTCCAGCACTTCAAGCCCGTCAACACGGGGCATTTTTAAATCGAGCAGGATCACCTTTGGTTTACTGTTGGTATTGCGGCCCAAAAATTCACCGGTGCCAAACAGGAATTCAAGGGCGCTGGCCCCGTCGTTCAGGTGAAGGATGTTATTGGCAATTTTTTTCCGCTTCAGGGTGCGGATGGTCATTTCAGCGTCGTTCATGCTGTCTTCCACCAGCAGGATTTCAATTTCATGTTGATCCATTAAATAAATATTTGTTTATGAGGGTATAAAAAAATAAAAGGCAGCTCCTTTCCCTGGCTCACTTGTACCCCATACGCTTCCGTGGTGCTTTTCAATAATGCGTTGTACAATGGCAAGGCCCACACCGGTGCCGCTGAATTCTTCTGCTGAGTGGAGCCGCTGAAACACGCCAAATAATTTATGTGCATATTCCATCTCAAACCCCACTCCATTGTCCCGCACACAAAACTCAACGCCGGCAGGTGTTTCGGTGGAACTAACCTCAATAAGTGGCGCTTCGCTTTTCGACGAGTATTTTACCGCGTTCGACAACAGGTTCACCATTACATGATGCATCAAGGTTTGATCTGCCATTACCGGGTGCAGTGGCTGAATGTTGAATTGCGCCCGTTGCTCCTGCACCTGTTCCAGTTCCAGTAATGCATTAGTGGTTACGCAATTCATGTCAATCATTGTTTTTTCAACTTCCTTCCTGCCCAATCTTGAAAAATCCAGCAGGTCATCTATCAACATACCCATCCGGTGAGCATTCTTTTTAATTTCACCCAGTAACCGTTTGCCTTCTTCATCAATACTATTTTCATAGTCTTCTTCCAGCATACCGGCATAGCCACTCACCGCCCGCAATGGCGCACGCAGGTCGTGTGATACAGAATAGGAAAACGCTTCCAGCTCTTCGTTGCTTCTTTTCAATTCGAGGGTACGTTCTGAAATTTTTTCTTCAAGGCCCTGGTTCAATTCCTCTATACTGCGCTGGGCAGATTTTAAGCGGCTGATATCAATGGCAACGGTCATGATCGCATATACTTCATTGTGCTCATTTTTTAAGGGAATGATCCTGGAGATAAGATCGTACCCAAGCCGGTTAACCTCTTTGGTGATCTGTTCTCCGGCAAAAGCTGCTTTAAAACCAGGTTCCACTTCTGCATAGGTTTGTGCTGAAAGCACTTCTTTCGCTTTGTGCCCAAGGAGATGTGTTTTGGAGTAGCCGAGTTTTTCCAGCATATCGCCTTCAATCAGCAGGTACCGGTAATCGTGGTCCAGCAGGCATATAACGGAGTCGGGTATGTTAGAAGCAATGGTCTTGTAAATTTTTTCACTGGCCCTGATCTTATCTTCTGCGGCAGTGAGGTGACTGATGTCCTGCACGGTACCTTCAAATAATACCTGCTCACCACCGGCGGCGCCGGTTTCCCAGGTAGGTAGCAGGAAGCGAAGCGGTAACACTTCAGGGTTGGTTCTATAAACTTTTACATCGGGAATTTTTCCGTGGGTAAAATCATTCATGGCCTGGCTCAGCCACCCACGATCATCCGGGTGCACCCTTTGCAGGAAGGTATCAAAAGCAGGTGCCTCTTCTGAAATCGCCAGCCCAAAAAAGCGAAACATTTGTTTTGACCATTTCATCACATTATTGCGGGTGTCGAGTTGCCAGCTTCCCAGTCCAACCTGTTCTTCGGCCCGTTCCAGTAACAGGTTACTCTGTTGTAATGCCGCTTCTGTTTTTTTGCGGGAGCTGATGTCGCGGCAGATCTTGGAGGCGCCGGTGATGGTGCCGGCTTCATCTTTAATGGGTGAAATGGTAAGCGATACAAAGATGGTTTTGCCCGGGCGTGTGATCCGTTCTGTTTCAAAATGATCAACAGTTGCACCGTTTCTGATCTGCTGCATGATGCCGGCCTCTTCTTCTACAAGATGTGGAGGCACCAGGGTTGAAATGTGTTGGCCAATAATTTCAGCCGCGGTGTAACCGAATATTTTTTGGGCGCCATTATTCCAACTGGTGATGATGCCCTCAGTGTTTTTGCTGATGATGGCGTCATCAGAGGAATTGATGATAGACGCGTACAGGTGTTGCTTTTCTTCAAAATTTTTTCTTCGGGTAATACCCTGCCTGATGGCGAGGTATTG
>CAYVLT010000391.1:0-3484 GCA_964452405.1 uncultured Ferruginibacter sp. | reverse complement strand
AGATATGCCATACATCATTCGCACACACCAGGGGAGGGCGGCTGAAAAAATTATTTTTTCAATTCTGGGAGGAAAGGGAAAGTATTTTATCAGCAATACATTTTTTGACACCACCCGCGCCAATATTGAATTTTCCGGGGCTGAGGCCATCGATCTTTTATGTAGCGAAGGAAAACACCCCACCATACCGGCGCCATTTAAAGGAAATATGGATATACCGGCACTTGAGAAAATCATTCGTGAAAAAGGCGCTGCCAACATCCCGATGGTGATGATCACGATCACCAACAATTCAGGAGGTGGCCAACCGGTAAGCATGCAGAATATCAGGGAGGTGAAAGCTGTTTGTAATGCTTTTGATATACCGCTTTTTATAGATGCCTGCCGGTTTGCTGAAAATGCTTATTTCATTAAACTGAGAGAGGAAGGTTACGCAGAAAAGTCCGTGCCTGAAATTGCCCGGGAAATTTTTACTTACGCCAACGGCTGTACGATGAGCGCCAAGAAGGATGCTTTTGCCAATATTGGTGGTTTTTTGGCGATGAGGGATGTTGACCTGGCCATACGCTGCCGCAACCTGTTGGTGATCACAGAAGGCTTTACCACTTATGGCGGGCTTGCAGGCCGCGACCTGGAGGCCATCGCCATCGGTTTACAGGAAGTAATGGATGAACATTACCTGCAATACCGTATCCGCAGCATTGAATACTTAACGGCGAAATTACTGGCTGCAGGCGTACCCGTGATGCAACCTGCAGGTGGTCATGCGGTGTACATTGATGCCAAATCATTTTTGTCGCATGTACCGGTGGATCAATATCCCGGCCAGTCGCTGGTGGCAGCTTTGTACGAAGCGGGCGGTATCAGGAGTGTGGAGATTGGTTCGTTGATGTTTGGAAAATATGATGCCGGTGGAAAATTAATTCCGGCGCAGATGGAACTGGTGCGCCTGGCCATTCCACGCCGGGTGTACACGCAAAGTCATATTGACTACGTGGCTGAAGTGATCATTGAGGTGTTTCAGTCAAGACAGCACCTGCGTGGCTTGTGCATTGTGGAAGAATCACCCATGTTGCGGCATTTCACTGCAAAGCTGGCGCCGGTGAACCAGTAGGATGAAGAAGAACAGGCTGCAGTTGATGCTGCTTTAGCGGCCGAAGTTTAATACCGGCAAATACCTCTTGATAAATATAAATGGCTGCACACTGCTGTGAAAGTATAAGTGAGTGACACAACGATGATGAGTAAAGCGGTGACAGCCGGCAACAAAAAAAATACGATCAACATGAAACAAACCATTAAACGAAGCTGGGCAGAACCTTATAAAATAAAAATGGTGGAGTTGTTAAAGATGACCACTCCTGCCCAGCGCAGGAAAGCCATGCAACAGGCGGGCTACAATACTTTTTTACTCAGGTCGGAAGAGGTATACATTGACCTGCTCACCGATAGCGGCACGGCGGCCATGAGCGATCAGCAATGGGCGGGCATGATGATGGGCGATGAAGCGTATGCGGGCAGCCGCAATTTTTACCACCTTGAACAAACCGTGCAGGAAGTGTATGGTTACAAGTACCTTGTTCCCACCCACCAGGGCCGTGGTGCTGAAAATATTTTATCGAAAGTGCTCATCAAAAAAGGTGACATCATTCCGGGTAACATGTATTTTACCACCACGCGGCTGCACCAGGAACTGGCTGGCGGTAAATTTGAAGACGTGATCATTGATGAAGCGCATGACCCACAGAGTGAATTTCCTTTCAAAGGCAATATTGACCTTGATAAACTTGAGCGGGTCATTAAAAAATATGGTGCGGCGCGGATTCCCTATGTAAGCCTTGCCACGAGTGTGAATATGGCTGGCGGTCAACCGGTGAGCATGCAGAATTTAAAGGCGTTACGGGCACTCACTAAAAAGTACGGCATCCGTGTGATACATGATATGACAAGGGTTGCAGAGAATGCGCATTTTATTCAGCAACGTGAAAAAGGTTATGAGAAAGTTTCAATTGCTGCGATCGTAAAAGAGATTAACGCCTGCACGGATGGTGCAACGATGAGTGCCAAGAAAGATGCCCTGGTAAACATTGGTGGTTTTTTAGCTGTGAATGACCGGGATGTGTTTGAAGAAGCCAGGAACATGGTGGTGGTGTATGAAGGATTGCATACCTACGGTGGACTTGCAGGAAGGGATATGGAAGCGATGGCCATCGGCATAAGGGAAAGTGTGAGCGATTCGCATATACATGCCCGTGTGGGACAGGTGGTTTACCTGGGTGAGAAAATGATGAGCTATGGAATACCAATTGTGAAGCCGGTGGGTGGACATGGCATTTTTGTGGACGCAAAAAAGTTTTTGCCACATATTCCGCAGGATCAGTTTCCGGCGCAAACGCTGGCGGCTGAAGTGTACCTTGATGCAGGTGTAAGAACGATGGAGCGGGGTATTGTGTCGGCAGGAAGAAAGGCGAACGGTGATAATTATTTTCCAAAGCTGGAGCTGGTTCGCTTTACCATTCCAAGGCGGGTGTATACGCAGGCGCACATGGATGTGATTGCAGAGTCAACGGCCCGGGTATATGAGCGCCGCAAAGCGATCAGGGGATTGAAAATGATTTACGAGCCAAAATATCTCCGGTTTTTCCAGGCAAGGTTTGCACCACTGTAACATCAGCGAAGGTGCCGGCAGATGCGATCAAAAATAACATTGAACTGAGTGGTAACCTGCTCCGCTGTTTTGAGGGTGGAAGGGAATGGCAATTCGTGAATGAAGGGGTAGGGAAGTTGTATGCTGTCCACCTTTACCGGTATATTGCGGTATTGTCCCTGCAGGCTGTTCAGCACTTCGTAAGGATAGATAACGGTATCACCTTCCAGGGCGAGGGCGTATAGACGGGGCGCCAGTTGGCGGAAGCTTTTTTCGCGGAAGGAAGAAAAGGCATTGTAATTAAGCATGGAACGGAAGCAGATACCTTCGGTATGTGACGCTCCGAGGTAATGGTGCAGCCGGTCGTCTTTTTCAATATAACTGTCAAGATGTTCCACCAGGAAGGAATATAATTTCACCTCCGCCTCACTGTCAAGAATAAATTTTGATACCGGTGCAATGCGGTTGAATACCGGGCCGCCGCAAAATATGGCCAGTTTGGAATGGCTGAAATAATCGCGGTGATTGGCCATCATTAATATCTCTGCTAAAAAGGCGCCGATGGAATAGGCGAAAATATCAATGCCTGCCGCGGCATCAATAACGGGGTGCATACCTGCTTTTACCTGTTGCACCAGCTGGATGATATCGTAATAGGTTTGCAGGCCCGACCATACAAAGCGTTCAGGTTTTGCATGCAGCCGGGTGCTGATGGCTACATTTGAAAGGGATGAATGTAACAGGTAGGGATACTCTATTTTTCGCTGTTCGCTGGCATCGAACATTTTTCTTTTATCACTCCAGCTGCCCGCAACCCGGCGTGACCGGCATTGCCCG
>CAYVLT010000390.1:0-3492 GCA_964452405.1 uncultured Ferruginibacter sp. | reverse complement strand
CTAGTTGAATGCTATTTTTCTTAAGTTAACGACTATGGTGTCCCCACGAACCATCACCGCAGCTTGCTGCAAACATTTTGCAAAATGAACTACTTCCGGGTAAATAAAAATCAATTTATATAGGCCAGTTAAATATAGATACCTAAAGTTTTTGTGTAACGAAAAATATGTGGATCAGAAACGCTATGAAATTTTAATTTGCCTGTAATTCAATACTGAAGCGGATTGCAGGCTCTTAACAAAAAAATATTCGGCGTTAATGGCTTTTGTATAAAAAAAACATTTACGTTTACCAAAGATTTTAACCCTAACGAAAAGACTCCAGGTAACTGGTATTTATCTATCCCACATTTATTCAGGCCGGCAACACTGGTTGCCCCTTTAACCCGGCAGTTTATTTTGACTGTGCCTGATCTTAAGAAAATACTTATTGACGGTTTTTCGCAGTGATAGCGAGCTGAGATAGTATGCGCCTTTGTAAAAAATGATTTGCTGGTTGCGGTATCCTGCATTGTTGTGAAAATGATTTGTTACGGATGTCACATTTGTAGTTGCAACAGCATTTGAGAAACAGCTTTTGTGAAAAAGCAATCGTTTGTTGGACTATCATTGCAATTGAAAAATGGTGCTGAGTTTGTTTACAACATCTAAATAATTTGGTGCTGTACTTAACCCGCAACCAATGTCCGCTACCCGACAGTAATTAGTCAAGATTTCTTCAGGCACCGTCACCAGCCGGTTGCCTGTAACGATACCATAAACTGATATGTTGAAATTTGCCCTTTTAGTAACCATTTGCATGTTTGCCTGCTGCGCAAAGCTGGCTGCTCAAAAAGACAGCAGCCTGCAGGCATTGGAGCAACTGCCCACCCGGTATGTTTCAACCATCGATAAAAAAATAACCACCTACAGCAACAGGGTTAGTAAAAAGACTATTAAAACCCTTACACGGCTCAGCCATTGGGAAAGCAAAATAAAAACTACCCTTCAAAAGGTAAACCCCCAGGCTGCCCAGCAGCTTTTTGGTAACCAGCAACTCAGTTTTGCATCGCTACTGGAAAAGATCAAACAAGGCGAGGCTATCAGCCTGCAGTATCACCAGCAGTACGACAAATACCGCGATGATCTCACCACCAACATTAAGTACCTCGAAAAGCAAAAGGCTTTTCTCGACAGTGGCCTCAGCAAGAAAATTAAAGCCACCCGCCAGAAACTGCAGCAGCTCAATGCCGAATCAGACAGTACGGATGCTATTGAACAGTTCATCAAAGAACGGCGCAAACAATTATTGAATACCGCCATGAAGTACATGGGCAATAGCCGTAACCTGCGCAACATCAATAAGGAGGTGTTTTATTATGCTGAAACGTTGCGGAATTACAAAGAGATATTTAATGATGAGGCCAAAACAGAAAAACTGGCAAAAGATATACTGCACAGGGTACCCGGCTTTGACGATTTTTTAAAGAAGAACAGTTTGTTGGCCTCGATGTTTGGTCCTGCCAGCGGTCCAACAGGTACACCGGATTATTCAGGTTTGCAAACCCGGGCCAGTATTCAAAATGAGATCAGGAGCCGTATAGCTTCGGGTGGTCCCAATGCGCAACAAGTTTTTAATGAAAACATGAAAGCGGCCCAGGCGCAGTTGAATGAGTATAAAGACAAACTGTTGAAGGCACCCGGCGGTACCGGGGAGATGCCGGATTTTAAACCCAATATGCAAAAGACGAAAACTTTTGCCCAACGCATAGAATATGGCAGCAGCCTGCAGTTTGCTAAAAGTAATACGCTGATGCCCACCACGATGGACCTTGCACTAACTGTGGGGTATAAACTAAATGACAAAAGTATAGCGGGCCTTGGCGCCGCCTACAAGATGGGATTGGGAAGTATTGACCGTATCCGTTTCAGTACGGAGGGCATCAGCCTGCGGAGTTTCATGGACTGGAAGCTGAAGAAGCAGTTTTATGTGAGTGGAGGCTGGGAGATGAATTACCTCAGTGCTCTACCACAGGTGTCCACCACACTGGTAAAGTACGACGACAACTGGCAGCAATCTGCGTTGCTCGGTATCAGCAAAAAGCTCAGCGTAAAAACAAAACTGTTCAAACAAACCAAGATACAGTTACTGTACGATTTTCTGGCCAAGCAACATTTGCCCGTGAGTCAGCCGCTGTTGTTCAGAGTGGGATATAATCTTTAGAATTATAATAAAAAAATACAAAAACAAAGTTATGTTTCTATGTAAAAAACTTGTGGGATTACTTTTTTGCAGCTTTTTTTTGCTGATATGCAAAGCACAACAAAACCAAATTCCACCAAATGCTTTTGCAAAATATACTGATTTCTTACCGCCGGCACCGGAAGCAGCAGCAATAGCTAAAGCAGGACTTTTACGTCTGAGTGGGAATACTGGAGCTCCCAATATCGAACTTCCACTTATTTCAGCTAAAGGCAGCAAATCAAAATTGGATATAAGTTTGAATTACACAACCGATGGAATCAGGGTGGATGAGCTATCTTCAAGGGTAGGAATGGGATGGACATTAAATGCAGGCGGAGTGGTATCCAGAACTGTGAGAGGATGGCCAGATGAAAACCATACAAGGTTGGGTCCCTGGGAAACATTTGGTTCCGGGTGGGGTACATATGAGTTTTGTAACCGTGTAATTAAATCCACTAACGTCTCAGGATTCGATAGCGAACCAGACTTTTTCACTTATAATTTCAATGGGGTTTCCGGGGGGTTCTATTTAGATGCCGATATGAATCCAGTTTTGGTGCCTTTTACTAATGTAAAAATAAAAGTAAATAGTTTAAGTGTTAACGTATCAGACAATATGATCATCACTGCTCCAGATGGAGTGCGTTATTATTTTGGTGGAGGACCAGCTACAGAAACGACCAAACGTACAACAGATTGTGGTCGCGATTTTAGTCAACCCGTGCCGACTTCCTGGAATCTAACAAAAATTGAATATCCAAATGGAGAAATCATAGAATTTCAATATTCAGCAAATGAATTCACATATGATTTAGGAATAGATCAATATTATTGCCAAACAGGCCTCACTACTTCTGTTAGTTCAGTAGAATGTGGATTAACTTATGAAGAGCCTTTGCAAGGTAATTCAAGCCTAATGGGTTGCAAAAATTCGCAACAGTCAAAGGTTTCCTTATTGCAGAAGATTTCGGTAAATAAAAATTGTTCTGTGGAATTCGCCTATCGTTCGAGACCCGACTGTGATGATAATTTATTAGAGTCGATAACCTATAAGAACACATTGAACGAATCCAGTATAGAATTAAAAAAAATTATTTTTAACTACGCTTTTGAAAATTATAGCTCTGGAGTTAATAATGGCTTCTTAAATTCAGATGCAGTTTTAGCAGCAACCCCCTATCTGGTTAAAATAGACGAATATGGAAATGGTGATCTCAATAGTACACCAATGAGCCACAGATTTTCATACATTGACCCTGTTGGTCGAT
>CAYVLT010000389.1:0-3587 GCA_964452405.1 uncultured Ferruginibacter sp. | reverse complement strand
ACGACCAACATGAGAAACCCATGGCACCGGCAGCCAGACAGACTGAAAGCAACCGTGTTGTAACCATTGCAGGTGTTTTTTTGGCCGTGATCGGATTATGGATTGGCTTCGTCATCGAGTCCGGTAATGCACTGGTATTGATCACCGGGTTGGTGCTGGGCGCCGGCATTGGTTATGTTGCAGGCAAACAATTTAAAAAAAGCCTTTCAGGGAAATAACCTTTTCGTTCCTGCACAGGCTCTGCGTGCTACCCAGCCTATCGGCCGGTGCATCGCAAAAAACCTGTGTCCGTAAACGTTAGTTTGTTTTATACCCTTTTTCGATCCCTATGGATGGAGAACAGAATTGTGCGGTTATCTTGCAGCCTTTCCCCGGTGCTGTATCGATGCTGACGGTGCCTTCAAAAAGTTCGGTACGGCTGATAATGTTTTGTAACCCCACCCCGTTTCTTTTTTGGCCGGCGTCAAACCCAACACCATCATCACTGATCTGCAAGGTGGTGAAAAAGCCAGCCTGCGACAGCATGATCTGCACCTTGTTTGCATGGGCGTGCTTTAATATATTATTGAGCTGTTCCTGTACGATCCGGTAAATAGTCAACTTTAATTTGTCCTGCAGTAAATGTTCATCCAGTTCGTTCCATTCGCAGTTAATTTCAATATTATGAACGGCTTTGATATGCGCTACCATATCCCACAAGGCAGCTGTTAATCCCACTTCACCTAATGACGGCGGCACCAGCGATTTTGACAATGTCCTGATCTCATTCATCGCGGTGCTGATGAAGGACTTGCTGTCCAGCAACAGCTCCCTGCTGTCAGGCCGGTCACCGAGCACACAGTCGATGTACAATTTGGCTGTTGCCAGTATCGGGTTGATATTATCATGTAACTCCTGTCCAAGAAAACAGCGCTCATTTTCCTGCGCAGTGATCACCGCCGTGGTAACCTGTTGCTGCCTTTTGGCTCTTTCGTTGGCCAGTTTGTTTTCGAGTTCTTTCTCCTGCGTGATGTCTTTACAAATTCCATCTATACGTACGAGTTGCAGCTGTTTGTTAAGGGTGGGTATCATCTTAATCTGTATCCAATGCACCCGCTGCGATTTGTGGATGATGCGGTATTGCCCGGTGGAAGCTTTTCCCTGCTCCATCGTTTCCATCAGTTGCTTCACGAGTGCCAGGTCTTCAGGGTGTACGATCGTTTTCCACATGCCTGGTTGTTCCAGTAATTCAGCGCTGCTGTAGCCGAACACTTTTTTGCAGGCGTTCGAAATATGGATGAATTGATGGTTGATCATGTTTCTTGAGAAAAGCACTTCTTCCACCGATTGGGAAATCGTTTCCAGTTCCCGGTTCAGGGAGCCCAGTTGTTCATTGCTGATCCGCAGTTCCTCTGCCATTTTTATGATTTCCTCCTGTTGGCGCCCGGCCTCAGTTAACTCACCGATCTTAAAGCTCTGGATGATATAATTTTCTCCATTCCTTTTAAAATTATAAGCCCAGAACCCGCTCACACAAAAGATAGCGATGGCCAGGGAAATATGAATGATGAAAGTTTGCAGGCTCATGTATTCGAGTTGCGTAAAATATATTTTATCAAAACCTGTGAACTGCAGGTAACCAAAGGCGGCATGATGGAGCAATACCACAACGGCAAGGGGTACCTGCAGTTTCCAGTTGCGGTAGGTGATCAGGATAACACTGCCGATAAACGCAAAAAAATGCATTTCAAAAAGCCCATGCATCTGGTAAACAAACTGGGCCATGAAAACGCCTGCAATGGCACCTAATACATATTGATAGAGGTTGCTGCCCGGTAAAAATAATTTAACGGAATAATAGGCCAGCAGGCATAAGGCACCCACTCCTGATCCTATCAGCCAGGTATCATACTGCAGTGCCAGCAGCAGCCCGATACCAAAATAAGTGGCCAGGAAATAGTCCATCATTTTATCGGACCGTTTATTGGCCATGCTGAAAAAATTATCGATTCTTTTTTGCATCACAGTGGGTTTTATTTTTTGCAATAAGGTAACTGGCAGCCATAACTCTGGTAAGCGGCATTGCCCAGTTGTGGCAACGCATGATCCTGGAGCAGGGAGTCCAATGCCAACTGCGCAAAGTTGGTGGCCACTGCCGTGCAATACCGGCTGATATTGTAATTACCGCGGTACCATAGTTTATGATCCCGGGTAATAATGGCGGCCTGCGGGGTGGCATACACGCCACAGGCGGCGGCCAGCCCGTGATTGATGAATACCGGCACCGGCAGGTTGAACCGATCCCTGGTGGCCTCTGCAGTGAGTGCATTGTTTTTATTGTACACGATGACGGCAAAGGATACCCTGTTTCCATATTTTTTCACCAATGATTTAAAATGCGACAGGTTAAACCTTGAGCAGGGACAATCCGGGTTAAAAAAATGAAGAAAAACTATTTTGCCGGTATCGATGCCGGTGAGTTCCCGGAGACTGATGCGGCTGCCGTTCAGCACCGGCTGGTAACCGGCAGGCACAGGAGTAGGCAGGTTGAATTTCCATTCATTGTGCCAGAATAAAAAGGCGATGCCGGATGAAATGGCGGTAAGCCATACCGTGAGTACGATTTTTTTCAGTACAGGATTCATGAAAGTTTTGTTGCTGGCCGGTTACGTTTGCGTGCGTGGACAGGTCCTCATTCCGGCCATTGGCAAACAGCTTCGTAAACCTGCTGGATGTGTTATTGATTGCTGTTGCAAATATCTGCCCGCACCCTCTCCCCGGTTATAGAACAAAGAAGTTGTATAATATAGAAAGTTGTCTATCTTTATTATAGAGTTATACGCTTTATTTTGTACGTACAAAGATTGACATATGAAAAGATTTTTACTGGTTGATGATCATGTTGTGGTTCGTTCGGGCATTCGCGGTTTACTGTCGGAAATTTATAAACCCTGCGAGGTTTTTGAGGCACAGGATGCTGACAGTGCCACTGCAAAATTGAAGGAGGGAAAGTATGATCTTATCATGATGGATATACAGATGCCCAACAGCGACAGCCTGGGTTTGATGGAGTACATACACATTAAGTATCCCGATGCCAAAGTGCTCATCTTTTCCATGAGCGCAGAAAATATTTATGCAAAACGCTTTTTAAAAGCCGGGGCCCGCGGATTTTTATCAAAAGATTCATCGCTCGAGGAAATTAAAAAAGCCATTAATCTTATCCTGGGCAACAGGCGGTATGTTAGTGAAACCCTGGCTGAATTACTGGCCGATGGATCTTTTTCAGATGCGCCGAACAATCCATTCGATAAGCTATCGCACCGGGAGTTTGAGATCGCCTCACTTCTGCTGGCAGGCAATACCGTTAGTGAGATATCCAAGTCGCTGAATCTGCAGACCTCCACCGTGGGTACGCACAAAGCAAGGATTTTTGAAAAACTGAATGTAGATAATATACTGGCTTTAAAAGAATTGGCAACAAGCTATCATTTGTAGCTTATTGTTGCCAATTCAATTGATATTGGCAGGATGCGGGACACTACGCAGTTGCCAGTACACCTGGATTTAATTATAAGTGCTTTTATCATCAAGAGGTGCCACAATCA